>NZ_JBFJPY010000003.1:0-97223 GCF_041616895.1 Arsukibacterium sp. | reverse complement strand
GTAGTCGTGGTTTTGCCGGCATCAACGTGGGCGAAGATACCAATGTTTCTGTATAAGGATAAATCTGCTGACATAGTAATCTCAATAAGCTAGGGTTTGAAAATAGTGCGACAATATACAGGATTTTAAAAAGATTTGCAGAGAAAAAATGGTGTCGGTTGCTAATTTTTTATCCATGCTGTCAACGCTGCCTGACACCCGATTTTAAATAGTCGCTGCGCCAGCACCAGCCTCAGTATTAATAACTACGAAAATTAATGAAAGCTGTCTCTCACCACTAGCATGGTAGAGGCGGTATGTTATTTAACAGTGAATGAGCTTATTTAGTCAGACAGAGGTGTTTCGGGCAGGCACAGCATTAGAAAGGGCGGAAGTCAGTGTCACTGACTTCCGCCTTGATACTATGGTTACTCTATTTGACCTCGTATTTCGCCACCCGGGAATTCCGGAGTATGGACATTAACGTAGTGACCACCTGCGGCCAGCACGTCAAAAATACTTTGCGATAACTCGGCAGTTGCCGGTGCCTTCCAACGGTTAACGTTGTCAGTATCTTGTTCAAGCGCTAAAAGGACCGGGCCGTTTACTCCAGCCACACCGGTATGGATGTGCGCAGCCGTAGCATCTTCCACTCCTGAGGTCAGCACTTGCAGCTCCAGTTTGAAATCACTTAACCCCACCAAAGCATAACCGCTACCACTGGCGGTAGTGGTTACTGCAGGGACTTCCTGAGCACCTGACAGCGGGAACGTGATTAACGCGAACTGATCGCTAGCGACAATTTGACCACGAAGCTCACCACCGGGATTAGCTGGCGTATGCACATTGACATAATGACCGCCTGATGCCAGCACCGCTAAAATATCTGCGTCTATCATGGTGTCAGCTGGGGTCGCCCATTTGCCAGCATCATCAGCAGACTGTTCCAGTGAAACCAGCACATCGCCATTTAAGCCAACACGGCCGGTGTGAATATGGGCCATGGTGGCATCATCCACGCCTTCAGTCAGGGCCGTTACTTCGAGAGCAAAAGTGGTTGTATTAACCAGTGCATAGCCGGTACCGGTAGCAGTCGTCGTTACCGCAGGTACTTCTTGCGCACCAGTTAATGCAAAGGTTGCCAGCACAAAGTTGTCGGTAACAATCTGACCACGCAACTCACCACCAGGATTGGCAGGAGTATGCACATTGACATAATGGCCGCCAGAGGCAAGCACGGCGAATATGTCTGCATCAATCATGGTATCGGCAGGCGTAACCCATTTGCCGGGCTCGTCCATAACTTGCTCAAGGCCTACCAATACAGGGCCATTATTACCAATGCGCCCGGTATGGATATGCGCCATGGTGGCATCATCTACGCCCTCGGTCAGGGCAACCAATTCAACACTGTAATCGGTGCTATTAACCAGGGCGTAGCCGTCGCCGGATGCGCTAGTGGTCACCGCCGGAACTTCCTGAGCACCAGTTAGGGCAAAGGTCGCCAGCACAAAGTTATCGGTTAAAATCTGCCCGCGCAGCTCGCCACCCGGATTAGCAGGGGTATGCACATTGACATAATGACCACCAGAAGCCAGTACGGCGAACGTGGCTTCGTCAATCTGAGTGTCCTCAGGTGTCATCCAGGTACCCAGATCATCACCAGATTGCACCAGACCCACTAAGACACCGCCGTTATTACCGATGCGACCGGTGTGAATATGGGCCATAGTGGCATCATCAACACCGGTAGTCACTGCGACCACTTCTACCTGAAAATCATCAGTATTCACCAGGGCATAGCCGTCTCCCGATGCCTGGGTATCTACCATGGGTACTTCCTGTTTGCCGGATAGCCCAAAGGTTGCCAGCACAAAATTGTCGGTCAGAATTTGCCCTCTCAGCTCACCACCCGGATTGGCAGGAGTGTGGACATTAACGTAGTGTCCTCCGCTTGCCAGCACCAGAAAGGTTGCTTCATCAATCATCGTATTCTCAGGAATAACCCACACCCCTTCTTCCTCGGCGGCTTCCAACGCTACCAGCACGTCACCGTTAGTACCAATTCTGCCGGTATGAACATGGGCCATCGTTGCATCATTTACGCCCATGGTCCTTGCCGTAAGGATAAGTTGGTAATCGGTTTGATCGACTGCCGCATAAGCAAAGCCAGAAGCAGAGGTATCAACTGCCGGTACTTCTTGTTGACCTGATAATGGAAAGGTAACGATTACGGTATCTTCGTCTACTATCTGACCCCGTATTTCGCCGTCAGGATACTCTGTGGTGTGGACATTGATGTACCACTCGCCGTTTTGCAGATCAGCGATAAGCTGCTGACTGATGTCGGTGGCAGCAATGGTGTACATACCGTTACTACCTGCGACAAAATTAAATGCCACAGGGCCGTTAAAGCCTAAGTCGCCATCATGAATGTGCGCGGCTTCAACGTTTTCAACAGCAGATAAATCAAGAGTAGCTCGAATTTGCCGCAAGTTGCTGTCAAGTTCTACTGTTGCAGAGGCCGATTGGGCTGAATCAACATGTGGTACTTGCTGCATACCTGACAAGGCTACCTCAAACGTTTGGGTAGTGGTAAATACCGGTGGTGGTTCAATAATAACTTCTTCATCGTCTGCGCCTTCAAAACAGCCGGTAAGCACAAACAACGGTAGTACAAGATAGAATAATTTTTTCATATCAACACTCCTGTAGCTAGCTGAAAAGTAAAAAATAAAGGGTACAAAAAATTAACTGCAATAAGACGTACGCGTGATAACGTGCTTTGGATGCAGCAATTTCAATTAATTAAGGGTAGTACATCATGTCTGATCAACAACCGGTAGCACCGGTGTAGCGCCAAGTTGAAGCATATAAGGCTAAAGGTTTCCTATCTTTAGTGCCTGCGACCACAGCGATATTGCTATTTATCGTATACCGGCCAGCTAATAAAGCTGGGATTCTGTTGTACACTTGTAGCAGGTAATGACCGCGCAGCGGCTTTAATTGTTTAGCAAAAGGGAGGTATTGATGGTCGTTGATTTTATGTTTATTGCCCTCGCACTTGGACTACTTTTTGTTGGTGCTGAGGGGCTTGTCAGGGGCAGTGCTGCAGTGGCAACCCGGGCAGGGCTAAGTCCTCTGGTTGTCGGATTGACGATTGTTGCGTTTGGCACCAGTTCGCCGGAACTTGTCGTCAGTGTCAAAGCGGCTATTTCACAGCAAGGCGATATTGCAGTAGGCAATGTAGTCGGTTCAAATATCTTCAATATTGCTTTTATTCTTGGGTTAACAGCTCTGGTGTGTCCTATCCCCGTTCACCGACAGATCATAAAAGTAGATGCGCCCATTGCGTTGGGAGCCGCCATTTTACTGGTATTCCTTCTTATGGATAGAACGCTTGGACGCATTGAGGGCGCTTTACTTATTACAGGGATAATTGGCTATACCTTTATGAACGTGATGTTGGCACGCAAAGACGGTGCTGCACTTGATACGTCTGGCACAGAGCCAACAATAGCTGTAATGCGACGTTCCTGGATGCTCGATATTGTGTTCATTTTAGCCGGATTAGTTGTACTGGTAATAGGGTCGCAGCTGCTCGTAGAGCACTCGGTGAAACTTGCCACGTACTTTGGCATCAGCGAGGCAGTTATTGGGCTAACAATTGTCGCTGCTGGCACCAGTATGCCGGAACTCGCAACCTCTGTTGTTGCGGCTTTTCGAAAGCAACCCGACATTGCGATTGGTAATGTCATCGGCTCGAACGTTTTTAACATTCTTGGAATATTGGGGGTGGCTTCAGTTGTCACGCCAATAAGTGCAACAGGCATATCGACATTCGATTACGCCACTATGATTATTTTCACGGTGTTACTCATATCCTTACTCTATACCGGGCGGCTGCTTCATCGCATTGAGGGGGTTATGCTTCTGCTGCTATATGGCGCCTATGTTTTTGTTTTATGGCCCCAGTGACGTGATTCTAGTTATGTAGCCTTAGATTTGTAGTAAAACAGGTGGCCGACGCCACCTGTTTCTGAGGTTGTGTAAAAGCGTTAGGTTACTCTGCCAGTGACGCCCATAAATCATATTCATCGGCTTCATCAACTACGGCGTCGATAATCTCGCCTGGCTTCACATTGGTTAAACCGTTTAAATACACCGCGCCATCGATTTCCGGTGCGTCGGCGTAGCTTCTGCCAATTGCGCCTTCTTCGTCTACTTCATCTATCAGCACTTTAATGGTTTTACCAATTTTGCTTTGCAAACGAGCCGCACTTATCGCTTGCTGCTTTTGCATAAAACGATGATAGCGGTCGTCCATTACCTCGTCTGGCACCGGATCAGCTAATTCGTTGGCTTTTGCACCCACCACCGGGCTGTATTTAAAGCAGCCAACGCGATCAAGCTGCGCTTCATCTAACCAGTTAAGCAACATCTGAAAATCTTCTTCGGTCTCGCCTGGAAAGCCAACAATAAAGGTAGAACGAATGGTGAGCTCAGGGCAGATTTCGCGCCATTTTTTAATCCGCTCCAGCACCCGCTCAGCCTGACCGGGGCGTTTCATCAGCTTTAAAATACGTGGGCTGGCGTGTTGAAACGGAATATCTAAATAAGGCAGTACTTTGCCAGCGGCCATTAAAGGAATAATGTCATCGACGTGCGGGTAAGGGTAAACATAATGCAGCCTTACCCAGATACCCATCTCGCCTAAGGCTTCACATAGGGACTGCATCGAGGTTTTTACCGGCGCACCATTCCAGAAACCGGTGCGGTGTTTCACATCAACGCCATAGGCGCTGGTATCCTGAGAAATCACTAGTAACTCTTTAACGCCAGCATTTTTTAAACGCTGCGCTTCATCTAATACTTCCCCGACAGGTCGGCTGACTAAATCGCCACGCATTGACGGAATAATACAAAAAGTACAACGGTGGTTGCAGCCTTCAGATATTTTTAAATACGCATAATGCTTGGGCGTTAATTTAACGCCATGGTCTGGCACCAGCATGGTGAAAGGGTCATATTTGGGCTTTGGCACAAACTCATGTACCTGCTTTAACACGTTTTCATAGCTGTGTGGGCCGGTAATACCGAGCACATTAGGATGCACCTGACGAATTTCATCTTCCCGGGCGCCCAGACAGCCGGTCACAATAACCTTGCCATTTTCAGCCAGCGCTTCGCCAATGGTATCCAATGATTCCTGCACTGCACTGTCAATAAAGCCACAGGTATTAACGATAACCAGCTGGGCATCATCGTAACTCGGTACAATATTGTAACCTTCACTTTTTAGCTGGGTCAAAATACGCTCAGAGTCGACCAGGTTTTTCGGGCAGCCCAGTGACACAAATCCAATGGTATTGCCGCTACTGGCAGCAGTTTTTGCCTGTTCTGCTATCGCTTTGGCAGGGGTATCCAGAGTAGTGGTTTGGCTTGGGTCAAAGGTTTGAACTGTCATAGTGTCTCTGTATTAAGGCGCAGCCTGAAAAAAGTCGGCGGATTATACCTGAAAGTCTGCTAAGAAACAGGTGCTATTGGTCAAATTGTAGCCATTGTGGGTTTATTTCCGTGCACTATCGCAGATCTGGTTAATACTATTAGCTGTATAGCTACTACTGACAAATAAATTAACCACACGGAGATATTATGATTAATGCATATGCGGCAATGGCAGCGAAAGGCAAACTCGAACCTTGGCAATATGATCCGGGCAAACTCGGTCGGCAACAGGTAGAAATTGCTGTCGATTACTGCGGCATTTGCCACTCGGACATCTCGATGTTACATAATGAATGGGGCATGTCTTCTTATCCGCTGGTGGCGGGTCATGAAGTGGTAGGCCGAATTGCTGCTGTTGGCTCTGATGTTACCCATTTGAAAGAAGGGCAGGTAGTCGGGCTTGGCTGGCACTCTGATTACTGTAAAGTGTGTAGCACCTGTGGCAGTGGCGATCATAACCTGTGCAGTAGTGCTGAAAGTACCATTGTTGGCCGCCACGGCGGTTTTGCCGATAAAGTACGTGCTAATGCCAGCGCGGTAATCCCATTACCCGAAGGGATGGATGCAAAAACTGCTGGCCCGTTGTTTTGTGGCGGGATTACCGTGTTTAACCCCATGGTGCAGTTTGACGTTAAGCCCACTGATAAAGTGGCGGTAATAGGCATTGGCGGTTTAGGGCACCTTGGTTTGCAGTTTCTGCGGGCCTGGGGCTGTGAAGTAACTGCCTTTACCTCCAGTGACAGTAAAATGGCAGAGGCCAAAGAGTTGGGGGCTCATCATTGCATTAATTCCCGCAGTGAAGCTGATATTGAACAAGCGGCCGGTCGGTTTGATTTTATTATCTCAACTGTCAATGTGAAACTTGACTGGAATCTTTATTTGTCAACATTAAAAGCTAAAGGTCGACTGCATTTTGTTGGTGCCACGCTCGAGCCGCTGGATATTGGTGTGTTTAATTTAATTATGGCTCAGCGCAGCATATCTGGCTCACCTGTGGGCAGCCCGGCAACAATAGCCAAAATGCTGGAATTTGCTGTGCAGCATGACATTAAGCCGGTTGTGGAAACTTTTAAATTCAGTCAGATCAATGAAGCATTGGCGCACCTGGAAAGTGGTAAAGCCCGCTATCGTATTGTACTGGAGCGGTAGGTTTATAAAAAAATGCCGGGTAAGTCACCCGGCATTTTTACATAATTTTTAAAGAGTTAAGATTTGTAAGGTAAAGCACCTAAATAATCTTTTTTACCAACATCAACGCCATTATGACGCAAAATGGCGTAGCTGGTGGTGATATGAAAATATACGTTAGGCATAACATGCTGAATTAAAAATTCATAACCATCTAAATATTTTCCCTCCCAGCGCGGCTGGCTGACTCGCACTGTAGCCGCACTATCAAAGTCTGCCTTTTTAAAACTGGCAAGGTAATCAATAGTATCGGTAATCCGTTGCTGCAACTGCGCTAGATTTACCTCGTCGTCGGCATGCTTTGGCGCACTGTCTACCTGATCTGTTAAACGCGCTGCACCGAGTTTGGCGCTGTCGCAGGCAATTTGCACCTGGCGGATAAGGGTAAACTGATCGGGCGCCAGCCGGGAATTTAGTAACACCCTCACATCAAATTTTTTCTGCTCAGCATAAGCGGCTCCTTTATCCAGTATCGCGCTTAAATTTTTCAACATTTTGCTATTTTGCACTACGGTCAAATCATAAAACATGGTCAGGCCCTCTGGCTTGGTTGATAAAACATATGGTGATTGAGTTTGGGGCTAAAGATCGTTAGGGCAATGGTTACGGTGGATTATATATTGATCGAGATTAGCGTAGATTTTATTTTTTGCTAATACAGCGAATGTGCGGTTAGTATGATTAAAATTAATTTCGGGGATAAGAAGTCAATCCATGGAACAGGAAGAACTTACCGCCTTAAATAAGCTCAATGTTCTGATTATTGATGATCAGATACTGGTGCAGAATGTCATTAAGTCAGCATTGGTTGAACTTGGCATCGAAAACGTTAAGTGTGCTGAGAATGCATATTATGCACTGCGTTTATGTGAACAAACCACCTTTCATGTCGTGATTTGCGCCTTCAACGTGCAAAGCGATAAAGATGGTTTTCATTTACTCGAAGAGCTTAAATTTAAACGCCATGTCACCAAATGTACGGTGTTGATTTTTTTAAGTGCCGAAACCAATGAAGATTTGGTAAACAGTATTGTTGAACTGCAGCCCGACGATTTCTGGGTAAAACCGTTAAGTAGTAAACATGTCCAGAACCGCCTGCCAGTGACGCTGGAAATAAAACGCACTTTATTTAATGTTTACCAGGCGATAGACCGCCAAGACTACAGTAAAGCCATTTATTTTGCCGAGCGCCATTTACTGAACACCGGTTTAATGAAATATCATCTGCAAATGAAGCGGTTAAAAGGCGAATGTTTGCTTAATTTACGTGAGTTTGCCGAGGCAGCAAGGTACTACGACAACTTGCTAAAGGCTCAGCACAAGGTGTCGTGGGTGTATCTCGGTTATATTAAAGCCTTGCTACAACAAGATAAGCTTGCTGATATTCAGGAGCTTTTACAGCAGCTTACGGATAAAACCGATACCCGTTTTGCCACTTATGACATGCTGGCACATTACTACATTGGCAAAGAAAACTATCAGCAAGCGTACACCGAGATCAAAAAAGCCAGCCGGCTGGCGCCGCGTAATATCGAACGCAACAAACGCGTACTCGATTTAGCAAGGCTGAATCATGATCATGCCGGCCAGTATCATGCCACCATTGCAATGGCGAAGTTTGCCAAAAATTCCATCCATGATTCACCCTTACTACGTCTGAATGTTGTGCGCTCAGCCATCGATTATGCCACCACGCTGGACAAAGCCGATGCGTTGAAGGTGTTGAACCAGGCCGAATTATTGTTAAGTGAGCTGGAAAAACAATTACCGCTGGCAGCTCAGCTTAAAGAGCAGCTACTGGTGGTAAGGGCGCGGTTACATACCGCCAGGGAAGAGCGGCCCAAAGCGGAGAGCATCGTTGATAATCACCTGAGTTTGCGACCGACTACTTCGGTTGAAGATAATCTGGACAAGGTCAAAGCGCTGCACGAGTTAGGCCGGCGGGAGGACGCGGTCACGCTGCTTGATGCCATTAAGCGTCAAATCGCTGGTACCGGCCTGACCAATCAGGTGGTAGGCAAATATATTGAGCAGGAAGCCGCCGAGCGCACCGCAGTACATTTTACCCCACAGCAATTAAACCGGATGGCGGTCGAGTTTTTTAAGCGCAATAAGTTTAAGGCCGCATTAAATTCGTTAGAGCAAGCCTACTCACTTACCCCGAATAATATGAACGTTGCCCTGAATATTCTGAAAGTACTGGTGGCGATGCAAGGTCAGGCGCCGTTGGATGAAGGCTGTGCTGCGCTGGCAAAAAATATTATGCAACAACTTCACTATGCTCAACTGGAACCGACACAACAACAACAGTGTTCAGAATATCAACAGCAACTGCAACCAGCACTTGTAGCTGGCAGCAGTGGCTGATAGTGCCAGCTTATATTACTTTGCGATGCACCAGTTTATAAAGTGCCGGCAACAACACCAGCGTTAGCAAAGTGGCAGAAATAATACCGCCAATCACCACCGTGGCCAGTGGTCGTTGTACTTCAGCGCCAGTGCCGCTGTTAAAGGCCATTGGCACAAAGCCAAGGCTGGCGACCAAAGCGGTCATTAACACCGGCCTTAAACGCTGCACCGCGCCTTGTTGTATTGCCTCTGACAACCTAAGGCCCTGTTCTCGCAATTGCTTAATCATGGCCAGCATCACCACGCCGTTAAGCACAGCAATACCGGACAAGGCGATAAAGCCTACCGCAGCAGAAATAGACAGCGGCATATCGCGCAGCATTAATGCTGCAAAGCCACCGGTTAATGCCAGCGGTACCCCGCTAAATACCACCAACGCATCTTTTGCTGAGTTAAGTGCACTGAACAGCAGGCCGAAAATCATCAGTAACGTTAGCGGTATCACCCACATTAAACGATTAGACGCCGATTGCAGTTGCTCAAAGGTACCGCCATAACCAAGCCAGTAACCAGCTGGCAGTGCCAGCTTATCAACCATCAATTGTTTGGTTTCAGCAATAAAACCGCCCAGATCACGCCCTGACACATTGGCGCTGACCACAATATTGCGCTTAGCACTTTCGCGGTTGATCTGATTGGGGGCATTAATCTCATTAAAATGGGCGACTTCGCCAAGCGGCACATAGGTTAACTCGCTGCTGTTGTCAGACATGCCAGGCAGCGCCAGAGGCAGACGTTTTAATTGCTGTGGGTCACTTCTTAAACTTTCATCCGCTCTGATAATCAGGGCAAAAGCTTTATCACCTTCGTAAATAAGTCCGGCGTGCGCGCCGCCCACCATGGTTTGGATATTCTGTTGCACGGTCGCCACATCAATACCCAGAAGTGCCAGATGCTCACGGTCGGGCTCAATCGACAACATCGGTAAGCCGGTTGCCTGCTCCATTCGCACATCGACTGCGCCGGGTACCGTTGCCAGTAATGCCGTCGCCTCCTCTGCAAGCTTCGCCAGTTCAGCTAAGTCATCACCATAAATTCGCAGGGCAACATCGCTGCGCACCCCGGCAATCAGCTCGTTAAAGCGCATTTCAATTGGTTGGGTAAACTCGTAGTTATTACCCGGCACGGCTTCAACGGTTTGGCGCAATAAGGCAACAAAATCGGCTTTGCTGATGCTGGCATCTGGCCACTGTGATTTTGGTTTAAGCATAACAAAGGTGTCTGCCACATTCGGTGGCATCGGATCGGTGGCAATTTCGGCGGTGCCCAGTTTGCTAAAGACCCGTTCTACCTGAGGCAGCGCCGCTATTTCACGCTCCAACAGCAGTTGCATCTGCAGCGACTGGTTTAAGCCGGTACCGGGTATACGCAGCGCATGCAGCGCAATATCGCCTTCATCCAGTTGCGGCATAAACTCACTACCGAGCTTGCTACCTTGCCAGAACATTATCGCCATAACGAGCACGGCGCTGCCGATAAACAGTACTGAATGGCGCAGGCTCTGCCTGAGCACTGTCGAGTAACCACTTTTTAAGGTGCGCATTAGCGCTGAGTCCTGCTCTTTCACTTTGCCATGAACAAAAATGGCAACAGCCGCCGGTACAAAGGTAATCGCCAGTAGCACCGCACCGGCCAGTGCGGCAATAACGGTAAAGGCCATCGGATGAAACATTTTGCCCTCGACGCCGCTTAGCGCAAAAATAGGCAGGAATACCAGTATTATAATTAACACGCCAAACACAGCCGGCGTGAAAACCTCACGGGTAGCCTGGTACACCTCGCTTAAGCGTTCGTCCAGGGTTAATAACCGGCCTGTTCTTTGCTGGGCTAAGCCTAAGCGGCGCAGGCAGTTTTCCACCACGATCACCGCACCATCGACCATTAAACCAAAGTCGATAGCGCCTAAGCTCATCAGATTGCCACTGACTTTATTGATGGCCATACCGCTAATGGCAAATAGCATGCTAAGCGGAATAACTAGCGCGGTAATCAGCGCGGCGCGAATATTGCCCAGAAACACAAACAGCACCACGATAACCAGCACGGCACCTTCAAACAGGTTTTTCTGCACGGTAGCAATGGTTTTGTCTACCAGAGTGGTCCGGTTATACACCGCTTGGGCACTGATACCGCCGGGCAATGACCGGTTAACCTCAAGCAGTTTTGCTGCCACCGCCTGAGAAACGGTGCGACTGTTTTCACCCATCAGCATAAACACGGTGCCGAGCACGGTTTCTTCGCCATTAAGGCTGGCGGCGCCGGTACGCAACTCCTTGCCTAAATACACCTCGGCAACATCGCGCAGCCGCACCGGCGCATCATCACGTTTTGCGATTATCAGCGAGCTAATGTCATCAAGGCTGCGCAACTGCCCGGGCGAACGCACCAGCCACTGTTCACCGCGTTGCTCAATATACCCGGCGCCAACATTGCTATTATTGCGCTGAAGGGCATTGGCGATATCATCCACGGTCAGTTTAAAGGCCAATAGCCTGGCCGGATCGGGCGCCACCTGATACTGGCGTTGATAGCCACCAATGGTGTTCACTTCCGTGACCCCTTTGACATTAACCAGCTGCGGTTTTATCACCCAGTCCTGCAGTGTGCGCAGGTCTTCTGCATGGTAAGCCGAGCCATCTTCTTTTAACGCATCGGGCTTAGCGCTGACGGTATACATAAAAATTTCACCCAGGCCGGTGGCAACAGGGCCCAGTGTTGGGTTAGTGTCAGCAGGCAGGTTTGCTCTGACCGCTTGCAGGCGCTCAGAGACCTGCTGGCGGGCCCAGTAAATGTCGGTGCCGTCGTTAAAGACCACCGTTACCTGTGACATACCATAGCGCGACAGCGATCGGCTGTATTGCAGCTTCGGTAGGCCGGCCATGGCATTTTCAATGATCACCGTTAGCCTTTGCTCTGCTTCCAGCGGCGAATAGCCGGGTGCAGCAGTATTAATTTGTACTTGCACGTTGGTAATATCAGGCACAGCATCCATGGGCAGGCGCTGAGCATTGTATATGCCAGCGACAATAAGCAGCAGGGTTAACCCCAGCACCAGATAGCGGCGGCTAAGGGCAAACTTTAATAGCAAGTCAATCATGGCGCACTCCTAGTGATCATGGCTGGCGCCGGATTTAAGCACATCGGCTTTAAGCACAAAGCTGTTGTCTGTGGCGTATTCAGTGCCGGGTTTAAGGCCTGCGGTCACTTCTATATAGTCATCATCTTCACGTCCAAACTGCAGCATCCGCACTTCAAAGGTATTGCCATAGCGGGCAAATACCACCGGCATATCCCGAAAGCGTTGAATAGCGCGTTTCTGCACGGCCAACGCTACCGGTATGGTAGCCGTCAGTACCTCAGCTTTAATATGCATACCTGGTCGCCAGGAGCCATTACTATTGTCCAGCACGGCGCGTGCCCGCGCTATGTGGCCTTCAGTCATCTTCGGTGCAATGTAACTTAGCTTGCTGTGGGCACTTTCACCATGATGCAAGCTGAATACGGACACCGGCATACCGACACGCAATTGGTCGATATCATTAGGAAAAGCAGATAGCTCGACATAGACGCTGCTGAAATCAACGATGTTAAATAGCACCTCGTCGCGGATCAGCTCATTGTTGTTAAAGAACCGGTCGGTAATGATGCCGTTTGCCGGCGATACAATATCGTACATTTTTAAGGTTGCGGCGTTGCTAATACGGGCTATTCGCTGGCCCTTAGTGACCATATCGCCTTGTTGTACTAATACCTCTGTCAGCGTGCCGGAGTAGGGCGCTTTTACCTTAAACTGAGCGGTTGGCGGGCTACTGATCACGCCAAATAAATGGGTTTTCTGGGTCAGTACCTGCGCTTGGGCGATATCAGTGCCAATACCTGCTAACGTAAAAATTCTGTCGCTCAGTTCAACCCGCCCTTCAAAACTATCGTAATGCCAGTGGTATTGCCGGCCCTGATAGTTGACGCTAATATCGACGCGATACGAGTGGGGCTCAGCGATGCTGATATCGCCTACCAGGTACTGCTGCTCCGGGCTAAAGCGGATGTTGTCCTGCTGGCCATCCAGCCGGTGTAGTGTCACTTCAGCGTCCAGCGCAGCGGGTGCAACCGGCTCACCACTGGCATAAGCATACAAACGCATTTCCGGTGGTATACCTGTTTCAAAAATGGTCACTTCCAGCGCAAAATCAGCTTCAGTTAACAATCTGCCGCCATGCGGGCCCTCAGCTTGTTCAGTAGCATGTTCATTATTATGATCGTCATGTCCGCCTGCGGCCTGGGCCGTGGCGATGAAAAGGAGTAGTAACGATGCCAGCAAGCTGGTCAGTATGGTTAGTGTCTTATTCATAGCTGTGCTCCAACGCAGCGGCAGGCGCTGTGGTTGTGAATGTCATGGGTTGGCCGGTAAGACGCTCCAACTCCAGCAGAGTCAGATGAAAGCGGCTTTGGCTTTGGATTAGGTCATGTTCTGCCTGCGCCAGCTCTTCTTCTGCGGATAACAGGCTTAACAGGTCAAGCTGACCCTGCTGATAACTGCTCAGACTGATTTGCTGCAGTTTTTTTGCTTCAGGCAGTAATCGGGTATTGATGACGTACACGGCATCACGCAGCTGCTGTAAATTTAACCACTGCTGTTGTATCAGTAGCGATAGCTCGCTGGCGGCAAGCTGCTGCTGCCTGGCCTGCAAGGCGTGATCTTCGGCCTGTGCCAGGCGACGACCTTCGTTTGGATCAGTAAGCGTTAGCGGTATACTAACGCCAAACACCAGTGCATTATCGTTGTTAGCCTGGCTACGTCTTAACCCGGCTGAGAAACGGACGTCGGCCTGACTGTCAGCTTCGGTTAAACGCAACTGACTATCGGCAATACGTTGCAGCGTAATATAACGCTGCAACGCCGCACTTTGTTGCAGTTGTTGCTGCAGTGACGATAATGCGGGTACTTCTGGCAACATGGCCAGTTCGCCAGTTACCGCAGCAAAATCAGGCGTGGCATTCCATCTGGCAGCCAGGCGGTATCGTTGGCTTTGAATGCTCTGCTGGATATCTGCCAGTTCAATCTGGCTGCGCAGCAGCCGCAGTTTAATCCGGCTGATATCGGCATCCAGCAGGTTACCTGCTTTACTGCGTAATTCCGCCGTCGCCAGCAGCGTTTGCTTACGACTGATTTTTTCGCGGGCCCAGTGCTGTAAATGCTGTAGACGCAATAACTCCACATAGTGCAACGTTGTCGTTGCCAGCGCATCCAGTCTGGCCAGTTCATAATTATCACGTTGCAGCTGGCTTTGCCGTTGTGCCAGCTCTACCCGGCGCTCGCGTTTTTGACCCAGTTCAACTTGCTGACTCAGACTCAAGGTAAGCTCTGCAGCTTTCAGGCCCCGGTTATCGCCTGTGCCCAACACATTTTCAAGCGAGATATCCAGCTGGGGGGTAGGTTTAATGGCAGCTTGAAGTTGCTGGGCTTCCGCCATTCGCAGTTGATACGGAAATGCTTGCAGCGTTGCATCATGCTGCAAAGTGCGTTGTAAGGCCTGAGGCAGCGCTATTGTTTGCGGTTGTTCTGCCGCAAGCATAGCTGAAAAGCTTGTTGCCGCCAGCAAAGCCGGCAGCAAAAATGTCATACGCATAGGTATGCTCCTGTTAGTTAATCAGTAATAAAAGTGATAAACGAGCAGGATCAGGTGTTGGGTGGCGGTACGGGCGGGCTGTAACTGATAATGTTAAAGTGACTTGGGCTACTGATAATGACAGTTTCATCGAAATTCAGCAGTTCAATGCCGTAAAAAAAAGCAATGTGACAGCTCACATGAGCATGCTCGCTGTGCTGTTCAGAATCGTCAGCGCTGAGGCTGTCATTCGAGGGGGTGTGGCTTTCGTAAAGGGCGGTAAAAGAATGGTTATGTTCAGGCAGATGGATCACTAACGAGTCACATGCAATCACCGCATGGTTAAGCATAATAAGTAATAGCAGTAACACATTGAGTGAGCGATTTAACACAATACTCTCAAACTAATACTCTCCAACTAATACCCGCGCAATCAAGCTTTTTTAACCCGTTGTCATAGTAGCGGCTGTATCTGCCAAAAACAACGAATTAACGATATTTGCGCTGTGCTCTGCGTTTTCGCTCAGCCTCGCGCTCGGCTTTATCTTTTGATTTGGCCGCTTCTTCGGCCTTGGCATCAATTTGCTCCTGACTGACCATATTCGGGGTTTCCAGCGTGATGGGACCCAGGTTACCGGCACGCAATTCGGTGATCAGAATGGTACCGGCTTTTTCTAAATCCACAATACCGCCTTTACGCATACAACCGCGGCGCAAACCAATGGCATCAAGCAGCGCCAGATCGTTTTCTGGTTGTTCAGTTAAATCAAAACGCTGCATCACTTCCTGAGGATACACCTGCAATAAATAATCTGCAGCAAATAGCGCAATATCGGCATACTCGAATACCGTATCTTTAATGGCACCGGTTACGGCAAGGCGATAACCACAGGTTGGGGGGCTGAGCTTGGGCCATAAAAAACCCGGGGTGTCGGTCAATATAACGTTATTTTCCAGCTTTATTCGTTGCTGTGCCTTGGTAACCCCGGCTTCGTTACCGGTTTTAGCAATGGTGCGTCCGGCCAGGGTGTTAATTAACGTTGACTTGCCTACGTTAGGAATGCCCATGATCATGGCGCGGGCGGGACGAATATCAAGGTTACGCTCTGGCAGCATGTCATTGCACAGTTTTAATAGTGCTTTTATTTGCTCGGGGTGTTGCTGGCTGATCGGAATTGCCCGCACGCCGCTTTGTTGTTCAAAATGCGCGACCCAGATTGCAGTTAGTTTCGGATCGGCTAAATCTGCTTTATTGAGCACCTTAATGCAGGGAGTGTTACCACGAAGCTGCGGTACTAATGGGTTTTCGCTGGAAAAGGGGATACGGGCATCAAGCATTTCGATGATGATATCAACCTGAGGCATTACCTCAGCAATTTCTTTTCGGGCCTTGTGCATATGGCCCGGAAACCAGTTAATTGACATCAGTTATCCTCAATAGCGATCAGGGGAGCATCATACTCTATTGTGATAAAGGGCTACAGCAAAAATTGATAAAAGCTAATCAGAGTTATCGGGGTAAGCATCGCGGAGTATACGGCGGCAGAGGGCAAACGGATAATACCCAGTCCTTTAAATAGTAACAGCAGGCTATACAAGCCTAATAGCGGCGGCAACACATCTAACCACAGGCTGTTGGCGGCGTATGGCATCAGCCAGCCTAACAGGCTACTGCCAGCACTGGCAAAAACCAGCAACAACAGTAAAAGTAAATAATGTGCGGGAGTAAACTCGGGATTTAAATTAAAATCGTCCATTGATCTCTGGCTGTGGTTAATGGGTAAGGTTACTGTAAGAAAAAACCATGTTACTTACCCGTTGTTATTTGTATAAATATGTAACGAGGGCGCTAGTGTAGTGCCTTGATTAAATAAAGCAAGCCTCAGGCAATCGCGTTAATGTTTGGCCTGCTGTAAAAACAATGATTTAGAATCATCTGTTGGCTGTGCCAGTGGCAGCCTCAGATTGTATCACTTCTGGAACTGCTGCTTCAGTGACAGGCTCCGGCTGGGGGGGGGCAAACCGCCTGATCTGAACAATCATGCCAAGATAGGGGTGATCCAGGTAATGCAGCTCACCGCTTATTACCCGCCTGCTTTGCTTGACATTGATACTCTGGATGTTGCCTTCAGGCAAAGGGCGCCGCAGGTTAAATTCAGTATTAATAAACAGGTAGTGATCTAAATGCAGTTTAAATAAACCATCAAGTTGCCAAACATGATCCGGTAAATTAGACATGCTGTCGCTAACCTTTGGCAGCGGCTGGTCTGGGCTGGCCATGTCCTCCAGTTTACCTGCAGCCTGGAGTTGGCTCAGCAAGGTATCAATGGCATTAAATAAATCATCCTGTGGCTCACTATTAAACGGGATATCAGGCAGAGCGTCTTGCTCCTCAGTCACGCTCTGTTGACGGCTCTGGCCCCAGTAATCGACCTGCGCTGAGTAATTTTTACCGGCAAACCAGCGGCTGGGCACCGCTAATTTTTCAGTAACCGGCGCCTGGCGCCACACCGTATGTAGCAACAGGCTCTGATTTGACTGACGGTTTATTTTGTTGGCAAGCTCGGTTAACTCAAACGCGCTTTTAGGTGCTATATAAGGTATAGATTGATGTTGTTCAGAGTCGCCAGCCATTACAGCGGGCAGACTGTCAGGCATGGGTAGCTCGGTATTTACTAATTTTTCCGGGAAAAGCGTTGCACGCTGCCAAGCTGCAGGTTCAGTCTCACTGATGCAAAACAGAGCGGCATAAGGCGGCTGCCATTGTTGCCAGTTACGCAGCGGGGCGGGTAAAAAACGACGCCTGGCGTCAGCGTTCGCATCACAGTGAGATAGTGCTAGCAGCAAAGACCTGATCTCAGGCTGATATCTGGCTGACACCAAATCAACGCTATTGCCCAGGCGAATGGGTTTAACCTCGCGGTCAAACTGTTCTTTAAGATCAGTACTCTGGCCAGCGCTAAACACAATAAGCTCAATCTCAAACCAGCGCTCTGCAGGTTTGCTTGATGCGGCGGCATCGTTACTGACTAAAAGCAGTGCGCCACTGATAAGGGCAGTAGCGGCAACAGCGATAGTTTTTACAACAGATACTTTCATGCTTTCTCCAGCTGATGCTGGCTGAAATCAGCCAGCATATTGGCTACCAGGCTTAACCGGTCTTTGGCATCAGGGCTGGCGATAGTAAACCGTAGTTTTTGACCGCCTTCCAGTTTAAAAATTCGGCTTTGTTGCTGGATGAGCCCAATAATATAGGCAGGGGCAACCCGGGTCTTTTCAGCAAACTCTATTAGCCCGCCTTTGGTATTGGCTTCAATTCGTTTAATGCCAAGCTGCTGGGCTTGCTGCTTAAACTCGGTAAGCTTAACCAGATTTTTCGCAGCATCGGGTAACAGTCCGAACCGGTCAATCAACTCGACCTGCACATCATCCAACTCGCTGTCATCTTTGGCACTGGCCAGCTTTTTGTAGAACGATAGCCGCAAGTTTACATCAGGGATATAGCTGTCGGGTAGCAGCGCCGGCAGTTTTAAATCAATTTCGCTTTGCTGGCTTAGCATCATATCCAGGCTGGGCTGACGGCCTTCCTTCAGTGCAGTAACGGCTTCATCCAGCATGTCCATGTACAGAGTAAAACCGATAGTTTCAATTTGACCGCTTTGCTCATCCCCTAACAGTTCACCGGCTCCGCGGATTTCTAAATCATGGGTAGCGAGCGCAAATCCGGCGCCTAAGTCTTCCAATGAAGAAATGGCTTCCAATCGCTTTTCCGCATCTTTACTAAGCCGCTTGGGTGGCGGTGTCAGCAAATAGGCGTATGCCTGATGATGAGAGCGGCCAACCCGGCCCCGCAGCTGGTGCAGCTGGGCCAGACCAAAGTTATCCGCCCGGTTGATAATAATGGTGTTGGCGGTGGGCACATCAATACCCGTTTCGATAATGGTAGAGCACAACAGCAAGTTAAAACGCTGATGATAAAAATCTGCCATGATCCGTTCTAAGTCACGCTCACGCAGCTGGCCATGGGCAATCGCAATATTGGCCTCTGGTACCAGCTCGGTCAGATCACTGGCCATTTTTTCAATGGTCGCCACGTCGTTATGTAAAAAATAGACCTGGCCACCGCGCAGGATCTCCCGCATGACGGCTTCACGCAATAAGCCGGCCTCAAACTCCCGGACAAAAGTCTTCACTGCCAGCCTGCGAGCCGGCGGTGTGGCGATAATGGAGAGATCCCGCATGCCTGACATAGACATATTTAAGGTGCGCGGAATAGGCGTCGCGGTCATGGTTAAAATATCAATATTGGCCCGCAGTGCTTTAATTTTTTCTTTCTGGCGCACCCCGAAACGGTGTTCCTCGTCGACAATCAGCAGTCCCAAATCGTGCAGTTTAATATCGTCCTGCAATAATTTATGGGTTCCAATCAAAATATCGACTTTGCCGTTGGCAACATCTTCCAGTATGGCTTTTTGCTGCTTCTGACTTACAAACCGGGATAACACTTCTACCCGAACCGGCCAGTTCGCGAAACGGTCTTTAAAGTTCTCAAAGTGTTGTTGTGCCAACAGGGTAGTGGGCACCAGAATAGCCACTTGCTTGCCATCATTAACCGCAATAAAGGCTGCCCGCATCGCCACTTCGGTTTTACCAAAGCCAACATCACCACACACCAGCCGGTCCATCGGTTGTGGGGTTTGCATATCATTTAATACGGCAGTGATGGCGTCCTGCTGATCGGCAGTTTCCTCAAACGGGAAACTATCAGCAAAAGCCGCATATTGCTCCAGATCTATTTTGAACGCATAACCCTGGTGGGCGGCACGCTGAGCATAAACATCCAGCAGCTCTGCGGCAACATCACGAATTTTTTCAGCAGCTTTGCGCCGGGCTTTTTCCCAGGTGTCGTTGCCCAGCTTATGTAACGGCGCATGCTCCTGATCGCTACCGGAATAGCGGCTTAGCAGGTGTAACGAAGAAACCGGCACATACAGTTTGCTGCTACCGGCATATTCAATGGTAACGAATTCTGCGCTGATCCCTGCGGCATCAAGCACCTGCAACCCCTGATAGCGGCCAACGCCATGTTGTAAATGCACCACGGGTTGACCTTCGCTCAGCTCGGCCAGATTGCGGATAATCGTATCGGAGGAAACCTGCTGACTTTTTTTACGGCGCCGGCGCTGGCTTATTTTCTGGCCAAACAGCTCGTTTTCACTGATCAGCGCCAGCGGCGGGCTGCTGGTAATAAAGGCACCTTGTTCCAGGGCGCCTACCAGGATGACTAAATCGGCGTCGCTATTGGCAAAATCAGCCAGCCGGGTAATTTCAGGTGCCCGGATCCCGGCTTTGTTAAACAGCTGATGCAGGCTTTCCCGCCGGCCTTCACTTTCTACAAAGAAAATTGCCCGGCCATTTTGCTGCTTTAAGCTCACTAAAAACTGGCTAAGCAAGCTAAGTGGCTGCTTTAACTGATGCTGGATATTCAGATCTGGTAACTCGGCCACCGGGGCGTTTTCCTGGCCAGCTTTAACTGGCAAGGTGGCACGACTTAGTTTTAACCGACTGAAATTATTTAGTTCACTGAACAGCTCATCGGTTTGCAGATAAAGTTCCTGCGGTGGCAAAATCGGCCGCATGGTGTCGATTGCGCGATCATGATAGCGGCGCTTTAACTCAAGCCAGAACTGATTAGCACTGTGTTCAATATCACCATAACTTAAGGCAATGCAGCCTGGCGGTAAAAAACTGAACAAGCTGGCTGTGTCTTCAGCAAATAAGGGCAAGTAGTATTCAATGCCCGCCGGGAAAATACCTTGTGTGACTTGCTGATATAATGACTCTTTTTCATTACGGGCCGCAAAACGCTCACGATAGCGCAGCCGGAACCGCTCAATCGCCGCTTTATCAGTTGGAAACTCATGTGCCGGCAATAACTCAATGGCTTTGACCTGACTTAAACTGCGCTGATTATCCGGATCAAAAGTACGAATACCATCCACTTCATTATCAAAAAAATCGATCCGAAATGGCGAGCTGCAACCCATTGGAAACAAATCGAGTAACGATCCCCGGGCTGAAAACTCGCCATGCTCCATCACCTGATCCACTGCCCGGTAACCTACCGCAGTCAGTTGCAATTTCAGCGCGGTTAAATCAACCTGCTGGCCCTGTTCAATCAGAAAACTGGCCTGTTCCAGGTAATTGCGCTGGCTGATTTTAAGCAGCAGGGTACTGACCGGCACAATAACCAGTCCTTGTGTTAACAGTGGCATCTGATAAAGCGTCTTCAGCCGCTGGGAAATAATATCCTGATGTGGCGAAAATACGTCATAAGGCAAGGTTTCCCAATCGGGCAGGGTAAGTACCGGGCAGCTGCTGTCATGAAAAAAAACAGCCAGTTCCTGTTCCAGCCTGAGCGCACTGGGGGTATCGGGCACGATCAGTAAATATACCCCAGGTTCGGTCTGTACCAGTTGGGCAATAGCATAAGGGAGGGCGGCGCCATGCAGCTGGCCCCAACTAATCTGATCCTGCTGACGTTTAATTCGTGGTAAAAACTTAATAAAACTCATTAAAACCTGAAGCCCTATACAAAAAATGTCACTGTTATTAATGCTGGCAGCAGTGCCAACTTTTACTGCAGATGGTTAATCTGGTAACTGACGCTGTGCGGCTTTTTGTTTTAACTGGCGCGATTGCTGATGCAAACTGGCCCGGACAATAAGTTCGCGATCTTGATCTCTAATCCGCCTAAACACAACTTTTATTTGCCAGCCATCGTTTGTCTGCTCAGAACTGATTACCTGGCCCAGGCAATATACCGCCCCTTCGTTTTCAGCCAGGAAAACTTTTAATTCCACCAGTGCCAGTACCGAGAGCGGTTGGCTGCTTTGCAAACATAAGCCTGCACCACCATAACTTAACGTAAACTGACGATGCGCTGAGCTGTCTTGCTGTCGAAGTACGTAGTGCAGTAACAAGTCGATCTTGCGGGCTTGCTGCTGCAGATAATTAGCTAACTCATCAGCCAGCTCGCCAATCCGGTTAAGCGAGCGCAAGGCCGACATATTTAAACCACCCATTTCACCCGCCAGTAGAAACGGTTCCGGTATACTGGCTAAAAATTCCTGCTCAGAAGGCAAACTGCCGCTAATCTCTTTGCAATTGACGGTAATGTCGTGCTCGACATTAAAGTAGTCGTTATAAGCGTCGGTTAACGACTGTAATATTGGGTCCATAGCAGGCCTCGAGTAAGGTTGCTTGTCATTATGGCTAATAATCACTATTATCAGCAGCGATTTTTGCAGCTAATTTACCATCTAACCGAGGCGAAGTCCTGAATATTAACATGCAATTACCTGTCAGCATTTTGCTTGGTTTACGTTATAGCCAGAGCCGCAAGGGCAATGCCTTTATCTCATTTATTACATTTTTTTCAGTAGCAGGTATTTTGCTGGGTGTGATGGCCTTAACGCTGGTTAGCTCGGTAATGAATGGCTTTGAAGCTGAGCTTAAAAAACGGATCCTGGGGGTGATTCCCCACGTTGTGGTGCAACCCTCAGCTGCTGACAATGGCTGGCAAGCGGCGTTAACCGAGCACGATGGTGTGCAGGATATCAGCCCATTTTTACAAACCGAAGCCCTGGTTCAGGCACCCAGACAACTGAATGCAGTCATGCTGCAGGGCATTAATCCGCAGCAGTTACCGCAGTTTTTAGAGCAAGCGCTGGTGGTCGGTAGCTGGCAAAATTTCGCCGATACCCGTTATGGCGTGGTATTAGGGCGAGGCCTGGCTGAGCAGCTGGAAGTTAGCCGTGGTCAGCAATTACGTTTTATGCTGGCGCAGGGGGGCAGTTATACTCCGGTAGGCTGGCTACCCCGGCAACGGTTGTTTGAAGTCGTGGGCATTGTTGACACCGGCTCTGAAGTTGATGGTTTGCTGGCGGTCACCCGGCTAGATGATTTGGCCCGGTTGTTGCCGGCTACTAGCCGGGAACCGGCTTGGCGCTTAAGCCTGGCAGAACCGTTCAGTGCTCCTCTGCTGGCAGAACGTTTAAGCGAAACCCCCCAATTACGCAGTGTTACAGACTGGCGCCAGAGTCAGGGTAAATTGTTTGCTGCCGTTGCGATGGAAAAAGCCATGATGTGGCTGATGTTACTGCTGATTGTCGCCGTGGCCGCGTTTAACATTGTCTCGGCGCTGGTGATGATGGTGACGGAAAAACAAGCGGAAGTGGCCATTTTAAAAACTCTGGGCATGACAGATCGCCAATTGTTTATGGTGTTTGCGTTTCAGGGCGTGGTCAATGGCATGGTTGGCGCGCTGCTCGGGGTGCTCGGTGGGGTAGTGTTAAGCTTGCAGCTTAACGAGGTGCTAAACCTGTTTGGTTTGCAGCTGGCCAGTGGTATTGCTCTACCGGTAGACATTAACCCGTTACAAATTATCACTATCTTTGCCTGCGCAGTAGGGTTAACCCTGCTGGCAGTGCTGTACCCAGCCTGGCGGGCTGTTAAAGTTAATCCGGCGGAAATTTTGCGCGATGAATAAAGTATTAGAAGCTCACCAGATCAGTAAAAGCTACCGTGATGGCAGTGCGGTTACTCAGGTGTTAGATAACGTGAGCCTGAGCGTCGCCGCTGGAGAAATGGTGGCAATAGTCGGCAGTTCCGGTTCGGGTAAAAGTACCTTGCTGCATATATTAGGTGCGCTGGATCTGGCTGACAGCGGCTCGGTCGAGATTGCCGGCCAATCTCTGGCAGGGTTAAGTTCAGCTAAAAAAGCCAGGTTACGTAACCAGCAGCTGGGCTTTATTTATCAGTTTCATCATTTGTTGATGGATTTTACTGCGCTGGAAAATGTGGCAATGCCACTGTTTATCCGGGGCGACAATAAACAGGATGCCCTGGAAAAAGCGGCAGCGTTGCTTGCCCGGGTAGGCTTGAGCCACCGAGGCCACCACAAGCCTTCAGAGCTGAGTGGCGGTGAGCGGCAACGGGTAGCCATTGCCCGAGCACTGGTTACCCAACCTGCGCTGGTGCTGGCCGATGAGCCTACCGGTAATCTTGATCAGCATACTGCTGAGTCTATTTATCAGTTACTACGTGAGTTAAATGCCAGTATGGCGACCAGTTTTGTGGTAGTCACCCACGATACTCATCTGGCGGGAAGGCTGGATACCCAATACTTAATGCGCGAAGGACAGCTTGAGGTGATGCATGGCTAGTCTGGCCTGGCAACTGGCAAAGCGCTACCGTTCCACCCGTCACACCAGTGGCTTTATCCGTTTTATTTCGGCGTCTTCTACCTCGGGTATCGCCCTGGGCGTCGCGATTCTTATTCTGGCGCTGTCGGTAATGAACGGTTTTGAGCAAGCATTAAAAGATCGTCTGCTGGCAGTGATCCCCCATATTGAGCTTGAAGCGGTAGATTACTCGCTGGCTGACTGGCCACGCCAGCTTGCGACTATGTCGGGTGTAGATGGTGTCAGTGCCGGCGCCCCTTTTATTAAAGCCAACGGCATGCTGCGCCATGGCAGTGCGGTAAAAGCGGCTCAGGTGCGGGGCGTTAGCTTGCAGCACGAGCGGCAGATCAGTGCGGTTACCGAGTTTGTCACCCAGGGCAGCATGGCCACGCTGGATGAAACGCAAATTATCCTGGGCCAGGGTATTGCTGATGCGTTAGACATTACGGTGGGTCAAAGTTTACAACTGATGCTGCCTCGGTTTGCTGCCGATGGCAGTCTGGCTAGTCATCGCACCGTTAGTTTAACGGTCAGCGGTATTGTGGCACTTGGTGGTCAGCTTGACTACAGCCAGGTTTGGGTTGATATGCCGGCATTAGCGCTCTGGTTAGGAATGTCAGAGGGTGAAGTACATGGCTTGGCGTTTCGGGTAGACGACGTATTCGCGGCGCCGCAGTTGTCCAGGGTGCTGGGCAGGCTATCTGAAGAGTACGTCTATACACTGGATTGGTATCGCAGCCAGGGCCATGTTTACAACGATATTCAGATGGTAAGGGCTATTTTGTATCTGGTGCTGACCCTGGTCATTACTGTGGCCTGTTTTAATATTGTGGCAACCCTGGTCATGGCGGTACGTGAAAAAGAGGCGGACATTGCGATCTTGCTGACCATGGGAATGGCGCCCGGCCAGTTGATTAAAACCTTTGTGTTACTGGGTTGGTTAAACGGGCTTATTGGTTCATTGCTGGGGGTGGGGTTTGGTGTGCTGTTAGCCAGTACAATTGAATCTGTTTTTGCCACGATAACCCGGGTGGTTGGCAGCACCTTACTGGATCCGAGCATTTACTTTATCGACTTTGTGCCTTCAGTGCTGCGCTGGCAGGATGTGCTGCTGACCCTTAGCATAGCATTGTTACTGAGTTTACTAGCGACGTTATACCCCGCCTGGCGCGCCAGTAAAGTCGAACCTGCAACCATTTTAGGCCAGCATTAGGGCTGGTTAACGTTTGCGATTTTTCAGCAGTTTAGCAAGCTGAGCTTTCTTAACAGATAATCGCCATAGCCAGTCAATCATAAAATAACCGCTGATACTGGCGGTTATCGCCATTAATACCGATCCTAGTAAAAATGGTTTACCAATAGTGTGCAGGCTATGGTTAAGCCATTCCAGACTCGCCTCAAACGCAAAAGGTTCCAGCGGTTGTGCCAGGACAACCGTCCCAATCAGATAACTTAAATAGAACATAATTGGCATGGTTAGTGGGTTTGAAGTCCATACCAGCGCTAGTGTCAGTGGTAAGTTTACCCGAAATGGAATTGCTGTAGCGGCCGCTGCCAGCATCTGAAATGGCATAGGGATCCAGGCCCAAAACAGGCCCACAGCAAAAGCACCGCGCGCCGAGCGCCGGTTTAAATGCCAAAGGTTACCATCATGTAGCAAACTTCCAAATAAATTTATAAGTTTTTGTTGCTTGATTTTTTCAGCTGATGGTAGATATTTCTTAAATAGTTTTTTGGGCATTCTAACCTGTATTAGAAAGAGGCCATGCTAGGATTTTGCATCGGAGTTATTACAGCCAGCCTATTGTCATTATTTTTGCCGATAGTGCCACCTTTTTTCAGTATTTTTTTTGGAATACTGCTTTTGCTGGTTTTTGTCTGGCGCCGGCCAGGGTTAATGATGTTTATGATAGGGGCTGGCTGCTTTATGGCCAGCTGGAGTTGGCAGTATCAACAGCACCAGATGGCCCGTGATGCCTTGCTAAGTACAGCAGATGCTGCGGTGTTGGTAAATATTGATACGCCACCTAGGGCCTATCCAGATTACACCCAGCTTAGCGCAACTGTGCTAAAGGGGCCAGCATCGGGATTTAAACTATCATTACGCTGGCAACAACCTCCAACACTCGCTGTGGGCCAGCAATGGCGCTTAAAGCTGCAACTTAAACCGGTTCATGGCTATGCTAATCCGGGTAGCTTTAATGCCCAAACCTATGCGCTGGTACAAGGAGTGGTCGCCAGCGGGCAGGTTGTCGCTGGCCGGCACATTCTGCTGAAGCAGCATGACTCAGTGCGCCAGCGCATTGTTACCAGGGTAGAACAGGCCATTTCGCCATATCGCACCGCCCCTTTACTCAGAGCGCTGGCAGTGGGGCAGCGTGATTTTCCACCCTGGCTATGGCAGGGCGCTCAGCACTCGGGGTTAGGCCACTTACTGGCGATCTCTGGTTTGCATATCGGTCTGGTATTTGGCTGGATGTTGTGGCTTGGCAGCTGGAGCAAAGGCTTGTTTGCGGTGACGCGACAGCAACAACTGGCCTTAATCCTGGCATTGGCAGTGGCGCTGCTCTATGCCTGGCTTGCCAGTTTTGCCATTCCCACCTTGCGTGCCAGCATTGGGCTGGCCATTCTGGTTATATGCCGCAGTCAGTTGCAAAAAATATCATTAAGTCGCTTCTGGTTGCTGTTGGTGACCTTATTATTGCTGATCCAGCCGTTCTGGGTGCTTAGTGCCAGTTTCTGGCTGTCGGTGCTGGCTGTTGCTATTATATTCCTTGCAATATGGCGTTATCCGCTAACACACTATCACTGGCGGGGCAGACTACGCTGGTTTCTGATGTTTCATCTGATTTTGACCTTGGCAATGACCCTGCTTGGCATCATCCTGTTTGGTGGTTTCAGTCCGTTAATGCTGCTCTCAAATCTGCTGTTTGTGCCCTGGTGCAGCCTGGTGGCAATTCCAATACTGCTACTTTGCTTACTATTTACCGCTTTAGGTATGAATGTCGGTGGGTTATGGCTGCTCGCAGACAGCACTTTTATGCCGCTACTGTGGTGGTTAGAGTATAGCGCTCAGTTGCCCCTGTGGTGCTCGGTGACAGCGGTTTCGGGCACAGCAGTGGCGCTTTTGGCCATAGTAACGCTGGCCTTACTGATTTTTGCCAGAAAAGCCACCATGCTGCTGTTGCCCCTTAGTCTGGTGTTGCTTACCGGCAGCACACTGCAGTCACCGCCATGGCAATTGCATTTACTCGACAGCGGTCAGCGTCAACTGATATTACTGCAGCGGGGACAGCGGGCTTTACTGTATGACCTGGCGCCCGCGCTGGCTAGTCAGGACATTGCTGGTCGCCAGTTAGCACCGATATTGCGGCAGTTGGGGGTGCAACAGCTCGATTATGTGTTGTTTCGACAACTTCGCACGGAACATAGCCGGTTCTGGGCGTTGCAGCACAACTACCGGGTAGGACAGCACAACCTCACTGATTTAAGCCAGCAACCTGGCGCAGGATCCTGTGCTGAATTACCGACTTCCTACCAGGATGTCTGGCTTGAAATATTAAACGCAGCAGCAGGCGACAGCTGTATCGTTCGGCTTACGATAGGCCCGTGGCGGATCCTTATTCCCGGAAAACTAGACCAAACCACAGAACAGGCGCTGGTGGATAGTAACGAAAATTTGGCTGCGGATATTGTTATTCTGGCCAATAACGGCAGTGGGGCAGTTAACAGCCTGGCAATGTTGCAGCGAGTGCGTCCGGCCCTGGCGTTAAATGCCGCTGCTTTTATGAATGGTTATCAACATCCTGCTGTAGCTGTGCAACAGCGGCTGGCGTTACTGCAAGTCCCTTTGCTTAATACCGCGGACTATGGTGCTATTACCGTTGAATTTAGCGATCAAAACCTGCGCTTAACCAGCTGGCGGCAGCAAAGATTACCGTTTTGGCTGGAAAAGCCAGCGGCAATTGCTGAAACCTTGGCAACAACGCGCTAGAATAAGCAAAATTTTAAAGGCAGGATTACCCATTGTCAGTGTCTGAAATAAAACAAGTTGGAACCGCCCGGCGTTTACTGCGATATGTGATTCCTTATAAATTCGGTTTTCTGGCGGCGGCGCTCGGTATGCTCGGGTATGCTCTGATTGACGTCTACTTCATCTCAAAACTGCCGCAGTTTATTGATAATGGTATTAATGACAAAAATACCGATTATCTGCGCTATGCCCCGGTCTTTATTGTCCTGATATTTATTCTGCGCGGCGCATTTAACTTTGTCGCCAGTTATTGTCTGAACTGGGTGGGCACCCACGTTGTAAAAACCTTGCGCCAGCAATTGTTTGAACATTACATGCGCCTGCCGGTTAGCTTTCATGATCAGCATTCGACCGGCGAGCTTATATCAAAGGTGACATACAACACTGAACAAATTAAGCAAACGACGTCCCGCTCGTTATCCGTGGTATTACGGGAAGGGGTCTTCGTTATTGGTTTGCTGGTAATGATGTTCATCATGAGCTGGCAGCTCTCGGCGATTTTTCTGTTAATTGCCCCGGTGATTGCCGTGGTAGTGAGCTTTGTCTCCAAACGCTTTCGATTGCTCAGTCGTAATATTCAGAATGCAATGGGTAATGTCACCACCTGCTCCGAGCAGATGTTAAATGGCCATAAAGTGATTTTGTCTTTTGGCGGCCAGGAAATTGAAAAAGACCGGTTTCATAAAGTAAATAATTTAACCCGGCAGCAGGATGTCAAATTAGAGGCCACCCGGGCGATCAGCGTATCTACCATTCAGGTAATTGCTTCTTTTGCATTGGCGTTCGTGGTGTATATGGCCAGTTTTCCTGAGATGCTGGAAAGCCTGTCGGCCGGCACTTTTACTACCATTGTTGCCTCCATGATGATCATGCTGCGGCCCTTAAAGCAGTTAACTACCGTAAACAGTGAATTCCAGCGTGGTCTGGCCGCGGCTAAGAGCGTGTTTGAGGTATTGGATCAGCCGGTAGAGCAAGACACCGGCACCGTGCAATTAAACGAGGTTAAGGGGGATATAACATTCGAGCAGGTAAACTTTACCTACCCCGGCCATGACAAACAGGTGTTATTTGATATTAGTTTTAGCGCCAAAGCAGGCCAGACTATCGCGCTGGTGGGACGCTCTGGTAGTGGTAAAACCACTATTTCGAGCCTGCTACCGCGGTTTTATGAGCTTAATAGTGGTGATATTACCATTGATGGTCAGAATATCCGGCAATGCACCTTACCCTCGCTGCGCAGCAAAATGGCGATAGTATCGCAACATGTCACTTTGTTTAATGACACTATTGCCAATAATATTTGCTACGGCCTCAGTGAGCCGGTAGCCGAGGCGACGTTGCTGGATGTGGCTGAAAAAGCGCATGTGTTAGAATTTTCCAAGCAGCTGCCTGATGGTCTGGATACCGTTATTGGTGAAAACGGCGTGAGTTTATCGGGAGGTCAGCGTCAGCGAATAGCGATTGCCCGGGCCTTGCTGCGCCAAGCGCCGATCCTGGTGCTGGATGAGGCTACCTCTGCGCTTGATACAGAGTCAGAGCGAAAAATTCAGGCGGCATTGGATGAATTACTGATAGGGCGTACCAATATTGTTATTGCTCACCGTCTGTCGACCATTGAACAAGCGGATAAAATTATTGTGATGGAGCAGGGCCGGATTATTGAACAAGGTTCTCATGCTGACTTGCTAGCCGCGAACGGCACCTATGCGCAGTTATACAAGTTACAGTTTGGCGCAGAGCAATGAACCTGCTGGAACAAAGCTGGTATCAGAAGGGTCATTGGTTATCCTTGTTACTGTTGCCTCTGGCAGCCCTGTATTGGCTGATTAGCAGTACCAGACGCGGTTTATTCCGGCTAGGGATTAAAGCTCAGCATAGGCTGGCCGTGCCGGTGGTTATCGTTGGTAATATCAGTGTTGGTGGTACCGGCAAAACGCCATTTACGCTCTGGCTATGTCAGCAGTTGCTGGCTAAAGGCATCAAGCCTGGCATCATCAGTCGCGGCTATGGTGCGAATATCAGCTCGCCACTAACCGTCACTACAACAAGTACTGCCAGTGAGGTTGGTGATGAGCCTTTGTTACTGGCCAGACGCAGCCATTGCCCGGTGGTGGTATGTCCGGACCGGGTTGCCGCTGGCAGGGCACTGCTAGCTCAGCACCATGTTGATATCATAATTTGTGACGATGGTTTACAGCATTACCGGCTGGGCCGTCAGCTTGAAATCGTGTTAATTGACGGTCGGCGTGGTTTTGGCAATGGCCTGTTGTTGCCTGCCGGGCCGCTGCGTGAACCGCGCTCGAGATTAACCGCCGTTGACTTAATTATTGCTAATTCAGGTAACATCTCCGAGGCGAATTACCAGATGCAGCTTAGCAGCGGCACAGCTAAAAGCCTGTTAGCTGACACAGCGCTATCACCTTGTGAGGTTACGCTGGTGGCGGGGATAGGTAACCCTGAGCGGTTTCTGACAACTGCACAACAAGCCGGCTTTACTGTTGTCGAGCAACGTTTTTTTGCCGATCATCATCAGTTCTGCGCAGCAGATTTCAGCGGTATTGCCGGCCCGGTGCTGATGACAGAGAAAGATGCAGTGAAATGCCAGCACTTTGCCAGGGACAACTGGTATTCTTTGCCGGTTGACGCCGGTTTTAGTAGCGTTCAAAACAATCAAATTATTAATCACATTACACGATTACTGGAAAAATAATGGCCATTAATGTTGCTCTGACCGAAATACTCGCCTGCCCGTTATGCAAAGGGAAATTAAAATACGATAAAACAGGCCAACGCTTAATTTGTCTGGCAGATGCGTTGGCATATCCGGTGCGAAATAATATTCCGGTGCTGATTGCTGACGAAGCCGAACACCTTGACAGCGATGAGGTTAAGAAATGGCGTTCGTAGTGGTGATCCCAGCGCGGTATGCCAGCAGTCGTTTACCTGGCAAACCACTGGCCGATATTGCTGGCAAGCCAATGATTGAATGGGTGTATCAGCAGGCACTGCAAAGTGGCGCCAGCCGGGTTGTGGTAGCAACCGATGACCGGCGGGTAGCGGATGTTGTCGATGCATTTAGCGGTGAAGTCTGTATGACGCGTGCCGACCATCATTCGGGTACCGAGCGTCTGGCTGAAGTGATCAGTAAACTGCAACTGCCAGCAGATACCATCGTTGTTAATGTGCAGGGCGATGAGCCTTTTATTCCGCCGCTGATTATCCGCCAGGTTGCTGAAAACCTGGCCGGCCAGCAAAAGGCCCGGATGGCAACCTTAGCAGTGCCATTAAGCCATGGCGCAGAAATTAGAAACCCGAACATTGTCAAAGTAGTCAGTGATAAACAAGGCTATGCCCTGTATTTCAGCCGCAGCCCCATTCCCTATGATCGTGATGGCATTGTCGCTGACGATTTAGCCCGCCATTACCGTCGGCATATTGGGATTTACGCTTACCGCGCCAGTTTTATTCAGCGTTATGTTGACTGGCCGGCGTCAGCCTTAGAACAAATTGAAAGTCTGGAGCAGTTGCGGGTGTTATGGCACGGTGAGGCAATTCATGTCGATACCGCGCTGGAGACCCCGGCGGTAGGAGTTGATACACCATCTGATCTGGAACACGCGCGCCAGTATGCGTTGAGTTTGGCTAAATGATCTGTTTGCTATGAGCTATTGTCAATGAATTGGCCGTTTGAACTGGTGGCGCAAACTGCAGAGTTTGTAGTGCTGAACAAAGCCCCCGGGCTGAGTTTTCATTCTGAGCAGGGCGCAGGTCTGGTAGTACAAGCCGAGCAAGCGCTGGGTGTTAAGTTGTATCCTGTTCATCGCCTGGATAAAGTCACTTCAGGGCTTATCGTGCTGGCTCGAAGCAGTGAAGTTGCAGCTGAACTTACCTCGCTGTTTACACAGCATCAAGTACAAAAGTACTATCTGGCGATTAGTCTGACTAAACCGGCCAGGAAGCAAGGCTGGGTTAAAGGGGATATGGCTCCTGCACGTCGCGGGGCCTGGAAGCTGCTGAAGTCTCAGGATAACCCGGCAGTAAGTTATTTTATCAGCAAGGGGGTTGCCGGGCTGCCCTGGCGGGCATTTCTGATAAAGCCCTTCAGTGGTAAGACCCACCAAATTCGGGTAGCGTTGAAAAGTGTCGGTGCAGCTATAGCCGGCGACACCCTGTACCAGGGCGCGACTGCAGATCGGGTTTATCTGCACGCTTACGCATTGAGCTTTAGTTTAGCAGGTAGCTGTTATCAGTATGTTCAGTCTCCAACAACGGGCGCGTTTTTCTTACAAGGCAACGAGCAGGGCTTATGGCATGACTGGGCTGAGCCTTGGCAGCTAAACTGGCCGGAATATAAACAACCGCAACGGATCACTAACTAAGATGTCTGATTATTTACTTCGTTTTGCCGGTATCGGCCGATTGTATGGTGCTGATGCGCTGCAGGCGTTCTCTAAGGCCCATGTTTGTGTCATTGGTATCGGAGGGGTCGGTAGCTGGGCAGCAGAAGCGCTGGCGCGTTCGGGGATCAGTGAAATTACCCTGATCGATCTGGATGATGTTTGTATTAGCAATATTAATCGCCAGCTTCATGCCACCACAGACACCATTGGCCAGGATAAAGTCGCTGTGATGGCGCAGCGGATTAAAGCGATTAATCCTGAGTGTATTGTCCATCAAATTGAAGACTTTATCAGTGTTGATAATCTGCAGCAGCTTATTACGCCGCAACTGGATTATGTGATTGACGCGATTGATTCGATTAAGGCAAAAGTCGCCTTACTGGCGCATTGTAAACGTAACAAAATTAAGGTGATCAGCACAGGTGGCGCAGGGGGGCAGACGGATCCGACCCAAATTCTGATAAGCGACTTAACCCAGACCATTAATGACCCGCTGCTGGCAAAAGTGCGTAACACTTTACGCCGTGATTATAACTACAGTCGCAATCCGCAGCGTCGTTTTGGCATAGACTGCGTGTATTCAACAGAGCAGTTAAAATATCCGCAGCCAGATGGCAGTGTATGTCAGCAAAAAGCGTCGCAGGCAGCGCCAGACGGTAGCACCAGCAGTATGCGTTTAGATTGCAGTGCAGGTTTTGGTGCGACCACTGTCGTGACCGCCAGTTTTGGTTTGGCGGCCGTGTCCAGGGTATTATCGAAAATAGCAGCTAAAGCTAATGAAGCGGCCAAAAATTAATGACAACAATCTTTAATTCGCACCATCATGGCATTAAGACCACTACCCCGTGACTGACTCAGGTAGGGCTTTAAATTTAGTTTGTCAAAAGCATGGGCCAAATCAAATTTCTTCAGCTCAGTGTTACTCATGCCATTGACCAAACACAACATTATCGCCATCAGGCCTTTGACAATTCGCGCTTCACTATCTAGTACAAAAAAATGTTGGTCCTGATGCTTATTATAATAATGCATTAACCAGGCACGGCTTTCGCAGCCTTTAACTAACAATGAGGGTTGTTTCATTTTTTCCGGAATAGGAGGAAGTTTACGGCCCAGATGCATCAGAATCCGATATTTGCTTTGCCAGTCTTTGGCCTCGCTCAGCTCAGGTAAGTCTTCGTTATAGATATGACTCAGCGCAGGTTTAGTCTCAGTCAGTAATTGGTCTAAGGTCATGCCGTTAATATCTCCACGGCCTGCGATAAGGCTTGCAGGCTGGTTGCCACATCTGCTTCATTATTATAGGGCGCAAATGAAAATCTGACCGCACCAGCTAATCCCAGTTGGCTGAAAAAAGGCATGGCGCAGTGCTGACCGCCTCTGACCGCTACTCTTTGCTGGTTTAGTAACTCTGCGACATCGGCAGGATGTTCACCCTGTACATTTAGCGCTACGATCCCTGCATTATGCACAGGCGATGATAAAATATCCAGCCTGTCAATCTTATTAAGTCCTTCAAAAAACTGGTTTAATAACATCGCCTTATAGTTTTTCATTTCATTTCGGTTAATGTTATGTAACCAGTTGGTGGCGGCTGCCAGGCCGATAGCCCCCGCGATATCTGGCGTTCCGGCTTCCAGCCGGAATGGCAGAATGTTAAATAAGCTGTGACTAAATTGAACTTCGCTAATCATTTCACCGCCACCAAAAAGTGGCGTAAGTAGCTCCAGAGCCGCTGTTTTTCCATATAACACACCAATACCGGTAGGACCGAACAGCTTATGTCCGGACCAGACATAAAAATCAGCATCCAGTACCTGCACATCAATGCTATCGTGCACGATACCCTGAGCACCATCTACTACAGTCAATGCTCCGGCTGCTTTGGCCTGGCTGATCATTTGTGCTGCCGGTTGAATATGACCCAGCACATTAGAAATGTGGCTGAAACTAACCACTTTCGGTTTATGTTGTAACAGTCGGCTGAACGCCTGTTGATCCACCTTGTGCTGGGCATCAAGCGGAACCACATCCAGCGTCACTCCGAAGCGGGCGCAGTGCAGTTGCCAGGGTACAATGTTAGCATGGTGCTCAAGTGCAGTGATCAGCACGCGATCTCCTGCTTTTAACACCGTATGCATCAGGCCAAAAGCAATCTGGTTTAACGCTGCAGTCGCACCACTGCAAAAGATGATTTGTTGTCGCTCGCTGGCATTAATAAAGGCGGCAATGTCATCACGTGCCTGCTCAAATGCCCGGGTGGCGTTTTGGCTTAAGCTATGAGCACCACGGTGCACGTTGCTGTTGTTGCGCTGATAAAACACCGTCATCGGGTCAATTACGGCATTCGGTTTGTGCATGGTGGCCGCATTATCCAGATATACCCAATCGGGGTTGTGCTGAAAGAACTCAAACTGGCCGCGAAAGTTTACAGGATCAAAAGGCTGCATAAGGTCTCAGAAGATTAATATGTTATGCGAATTGTCGGTTGTGTCGGAGAAGATAGCAAGGTTACAGGCTGACTTTGAGCCATAAAAAAAAGCGGCGAAGATCGCCGCTTTTTAACGTAGTAACGATTAGCGTTGGCCAAGCTTTTTAAAGTCGCGGCTGGCATAACCGGTGTAAAGCTGGCGTGGACGGCCAATTTTATGGCCTTTTTCACCCAGCATCTCATCCCAGTGAGAAATCCAGCCAACGGTGCGTGACATCGCAAAAATCACCGTAAACATACTGGTGGGAATACCAATAGCTTTTAAAATGATACCGCTGTAAAAATCAACGTTGGGATACAATTTCTTCTCAATAAAGTAGGAATCTTCCAGTGCAATTCGCTCTAACTCCATTGCCACATCTAACAACGGGTCTTTAATATTGAGCTCTTTTAATACTTCGTGGCAGGTATCGCGCATGACTTTCGCGCGCGGGTCAAAATTCTTGTAAACCCGGTGACCAAAACCCATCAGGCGGAAGCTATCGTTCTTATCCTTGGCCCGGGCAACAAATTCCGGTATCCGCTCGACAGAGCCAATTTGCTGTAACATTTTCAGACAGGCTTCATTGGCACCGCCATGGGCAGGGCCCCATAATGATGCAACACCGGCAGCAATACAGGCATAAGGATTAGCACCTGAAGAACCCGCCAGCCTTACTGTTGATGTTGAAGCGTTTTGTTCATGGTCTGCATGCAACATAAAAATCCGGTCCATGGCTTTGGCCAGAATAGGACTCACTTTATATTCTTCTGCAGGCACTGAAAACATCATATGTAAGAAGTTTTCAGAATAGCTCAGGTCGTTGCGTGGATGCACAAACGGCTGGCCAACTGTGTACTTATAAGCCATTGCTGAGATCGTAGGCAACTTGGCAATTAAGCGATGTGCGCTACGCTTACGCTGCTGTGGGTCATTAATATCTAAATCAGAATGATAGAAAGACGACAGCGCGCCGACGACGCCACACAGCATGGCCATAGGATGCGCATCTACCCTGAAACCCTGGAAAAATGAAGCAATTTTTTCATGAACCATGGTGTGGCGGGTAATGGTGGTAACGAAATCAGTATATTGTTCTTTCTTCGGCAACTCGCCTTCAAGTAACAAATAGCATAGTTCAAGATAGTCTGAATGTTCAGCAAGTTGCTCAATCGGGTAACCACGATGCAGTAATACGCCGTTATCGCCGTCGATGTAGGTGATTTTAGATTCGCAGGAGCCCGTTGCCATAAAGCCCGGGTCAAATGTGAAATAACCTTGCTGCCCGAGCGTACGAACGTCAATTACGTCAGTACCAGCCGTGCCAGAATAAATTGGTAATTCAAATGACTTACCATCAATCTGCACGACGGCCTTTTTATCTGCCATTGGATTTCTCCTAATTGTTGTAGTTTCGGATTCTTAAGGGTATTGCACCTATTCTACTCGCAAACTGCCCCTATAAGTCAATTTTAATGCGTATTTGCTTAATAAGTATTCGACTCTAGTAGTATTGTAACCACCCCCCAAGTGTGTAATGTTTCGTATGCGGAATTTTCCGACTAAAATCAAACAAAAATTGTAATGAGCGGCTATGAAATATATACTATTGCCGGCGTAAAATCAGTTCACCAGTCAGATAGTTTTTGTTGAACCAGCTTGAGCAAAAATGAGTATATCGATAACGGCGGGTGGCTGTTTCTACAGCACCTAAAACAACAACTAAGGCTCTGTACGAGCATCGATAGGCAAGAAACTGTGAAAAAGCAAAGACCAGTAAATCTAGATTTATCAACGATCTCTCTACCTGCTGCAGCCAAAGCGTCGATTTTGCATCGTGTTACCGGTGTAGCAATGTTCTTCGCGCTTGTGTTCGTTATCTGGGCATGGGCTTATTCATTGCAAAGCCAGGCAAGCTTTGATTATGTGCAGTCTCTGATGACCTCGCATCTGGCGAAGTTCATCGCCCTGGGTACCATTTCTGTGCTTATCTATCACCTGTTGGCAGGGTTAAGACACCTGGTAATGGATATGGGGCACTGGGAAGAGCTTAAATCAGGCACCTTAAGCGCTAATGTCGTTATGGGTTTATGGATAGTATTGTCAGTTCTGGCAGGAGTATGGTTATGGTTCTGAATCAGGCAAGCTTAAAACGTAATGGTATTGAGGATTACGTCTCATTACGTGCTACCGCCGTAGTGCTGGCGTTGTATACCGTTTTTATTCTTGGTTTTTTCTTAGTAACTCCGGTGGTTACTTTTGAAGTCTGGCAGGGCTTGTTTGCCAATATGGCAATGAAAGTGTTTACCTTGCTGGCGTTGATCTCGATTGCCGTGCATACGCGTATAGGCTTGTGGCAGGTACTGACTGATTATGTGAAATCAGCCCGACTACGTGCCATTTTGCAATTCTTCCTTTACGCACTGGCCTTTGGTTATGTCGCGGTCGGCTTATTTGTGTTGTGGGGTGCTTAAGTGAATATTCCAGTAAGAGAGTTTGACGCCATTGTAATTGGTGCCGGTGGTGCAGGTATGCGTGCGGCGTTACAAATTACCGAGTCAGGGTTAACCTGCGCATTGTTATCAAAAGTGTTTCCTACCCGTTCACATACTGTATCTGCTCAGGGCGGTATTACTGTAGCATTGGGTAACAGCCATGAAGATAACTGGGAATGGCATATGTTCGACACCGTTAAAGGATCGGATTATATTGGTGACCAGGATGCTATTGAATACATGTGCAAAACAGGTCCTGAAGCAATTACTGAATTGGAGAATTTAGGGCTGCCGTTCTCTCGTTTTGAAAATGGTCGGGTTTATCAGCGTCCTTTTGGTGGACAATCAAAGAATTTTGGTGGTGAACAAGCTGCTCGGACAGCCGCTGCAGCTGACCGTACTGGTCATGCCTTGTTGCATCTTCTGTACCAACAAAACGTTAAAAACCGAACGCAGGTTTTCTCTGAATGGTACGCCTTAGACCTGGTAAAAAACCAAGACGGTACCATTGTCGGTTGTACTGCAATTGATATTGAATCTGGTGAAATTGTCTACTTCAAAGCGAAAGCAACCGTGTTGGCAACGGGCGGGGCAGGACGTATTTATGCCTCTACCACAAATGCCCACATCAATACTGGCGACGGTATAGGTATGGCGATGCGTGCTGGTGTGCCACTGCAAGATATGGAAATGTGGCAATTTCACCCAACCGGTATTGCTGGTGCAGGTTCTCTGGTAACAGAAGGCTGTCGTGGTGAAGGTGGTTATTTATTGAATAAAGACGGCGAGCGCTTTATGGAGCGTTACGCGCCCAATGCTAAAGACTTAGCCGGTCGTGATGTTGTCGCGCGAGCGATGATGACTGAGATCCGCGAGGGTCGTGGTTGCGATGGTCCTTGGGGTGTACACCTTAAACTAAAACTTGACCATCTCGGTGAAGAAGTGTTGGAAAGTCGCTTACCGGGTGTTTGTGAGTTGTCCAGAACCTTTGCTCATGTTGATCCGGTGAAAGAACCTATTCCAGTTATTCCAACTTGCCATTATATGATGGGTGGTATTCCAACTAACGTTCATGGCCAGGTAATTACGCCCAAAGCAGATGGTTCTGAATCGGTTGTTGCCGGGCTGTTTGCCTGTGGTGAAATAGCGTGTGTATCAGTTCATGGTGCTAACCGCTTGGGCGGCAACTCGCTACTTGATTTGGTTGTGTTTGGTCGAGCGACTGGTCTACATTTAGGTGAAGCCCTGGCGGCAACAACCGAAGCACGTGCCGCATCTGAATCAGATTTAGAGGCTGCCTTGGCGCGGACCAAGCGCTGGGAAGATTCTAAAGCTGGCCAGGGTGAAGACCCGGTGCAAATTAAGAAAGATTTGCAGCAGTGTATGCAGCTTAACTTCTCGGTGTTCCGTGAAGGCGCAGCAATGGCTGAAGGTTTAGAACAGTTAAAGGAAATCCGTGAGCGGATTAAATTTGCACGTCTTGACGATAAAAGCTCAGATTTTAATACCATGCGCATTGAGTGCTTAGAGCTTGATAACCTGATGGAAACAGCATACTCAACGGCTGCATCAGCCAATTTCCGTATGGAAAGTCGTGGTGCTCACTCACGTTCAGATTTCCCAGAGCGTGATGATGAAAATTGGTTGTGTCATAGCGTCTATCTGCCGGAAGACGAATCGTTATTTAAGCGCAAAGTAAACATGGATCCTAAGTTCCGTGAAGCTTTCCCGCCTAAAGCACGTAATTATTAAGAGGGCTCAGCGATGAAGAAGTTAGTTATTTCCGTGTATCGTTACAACCCTGACGTTGATGCAGCGCCACGGATGCAGGACTACACACTGGATAACCCGGAAGGTCGGGATATGATGGTGTTAGACGCGTTGTTGAAATTAAAAGAGCAAGATCCTACGCTATCATTCCGTCGTAGCTGTCGTGAAGGTGTTTGCGGTTCGGATGGCTTTAACATTAATGGTAAAAATGGCTTAGGGTGTATCACGCCATTATCTGCCGCCGGATTAAAAGGCGGAAAACTGGTTATCCGTCCTTTACCTGGTTTGCCGGTAATCCGCGATCTGGTTATTGATATGAGCCAGTTTTATACACAGTATGAAAAAGTGAAGCCATATTTGATCAATGATGATCTGCCTCCTGCTGGCGAGCATTTGCAGTCACCGGAAGATCGCGCTAAGTTAGATGGTCTTTACGAGTGTATTCTTTGCGCATGTTGCTCAACGTCTTGCCCGTCATTCTGGTGGAACCCAGATAAGTTTATCGGTCCGGCAGGTTTATTACATGCCTATCGGTTCTTAGCGGATAGTCGGGATACGGCTACTGAGCAGCGATTGAATGACTTAGACGATGCCTTTAGCGTATTCCGCTGTCATGGCATTATGAATTGTGTAAACGTTTGTCCGAAGGGCTTAAACCCAACTAAAGCTATTGGCCAGATAAAATCGATGTTGTTAAACCGGGCGCTGTAATGCGCCCTTATTTTAGTTAATATTTAAAAACCGGCCATTTCGCCAGCGAAGTGACGGTTTTTTTGCTACTTTTTTCCAGGTGCTCAGAAATAAGGGAAACTAAATGCACGAAGGTGTAATGAAGGCGTGGTTAGAGTCTTCACATCTTGGCGGTGGTAACATGGCCTATGTGGATGAACTCTATGAATCCTACCTAGCAGAGCCCACCAGTGTTGGTGACGAATGGCGTGAATTTTTCGCCGGTTTGCCAAAAATCGATGGGGTCGATCTTGAAACTCGACACGCTGACGTACGTCAGCAGTTTGCCGATTTAGCCCGTAACAAACACCGTGAAGTGGTGGTTGTTAACAGTGGTAGCGCTACTGACACTCGTCAGGTTAAAGTGCTGCAACTTATCAATTCTTATCGTTTCCGTGGTCATCAACATGCAAACCTTGACCCGTTAAATTTATGGAAACAGCCAAGAGTTCGTGACCTTGAACTGTCGTTTCATGACTTATCTGAAGCTGATTACGATACCGAGTTCAATGTTGGATCATTCGCTAGTGGTCAGGAAACCATGAAATTAGGCGATTTGCATAAAGCACTGGAGAAAACCTACTGCGGTTCTATCGGCGCTGAGTATATGCATATCGTCTCTACCGACGAGAAACGCTGGATCCAGCAACGACTTGAAGGCACCCAATCTACTTCAGTATTTGATAAAGAAACCCGGCTTGGTATTTTAAAAGGCCTGGTGGCAGCAGATGGCCTGGAAAAATATTTAGGTTCTAAGTTTCCGGGAGCTAAGCGTTTTGGCCTGGAAGGTGGCGACGCCATGATCCCGATGCTAAAAGCCATGATACATCGTGCTGGCGAGCAGGGAGCGAAAGACTCTGTTATTGGCATGGCCCACCGTGGTCGCCTGAATACGTTAATTAACGTTCTGGGTAAAAACCCTTCTACCTTGTTTGACGAATTTGCCGGCAAATATGAAGTGGTGGGCGCCGGTGATGTTAAATACCATATGGGTTTTTCATCTGATTTTGCGACCAAAGGCGGTAATGTCCATTTGGCATTAGCGTTTAACCCGTCTCATCTGGAAATTGTTAACCCGGTGGTGATTGGCTCAGTGCGCGCCAGACTGGATCGTCGTGGTTGTACTGATGGTTCTCTGGCATTGCCTATTACCATTCATGGTGATTCTGCCTTTGCCGGTCAGGGTGTTGTGGCTGAAACTTTTAATATTTCGCAAACCCGAGCTTTCAAAGTAGGTGGCACGGTGCGGGTGGTCATTAACAACCAGGTAGGCTTTACCACCTCTAACCCGGAAGATACCCGTTCCACTCCTTATTGCACCGATATTGCCAAGATGGTGTTGGCGCCTATTTTCCACGTTAACGGCGATGATCCGGAAGCAGTGGTGTTTGTAGCGCAATTAGCAGTCGATTATCGTAATACATTTAAACGTGACGTCGTTATCGATTTATTTTGTTACCGGCGTAATGGCCACAATGAGTCTGACGAGCCAAATGCGACTCAGCCATTGATGTATCAAAAAATTAAGAAACATCCAACGCCACGCGAGATTTACGCAAAGAAACTAGTCGATGAAGGCGTATGCACCGAAGATGACATTAAAGCGTTAATTAACGATTATCGTGATGCGCTGGATAAAGGCGATTGTGTGGTTGATGAGTGGCAGCCAATGAGCGAGCCGTCGGTCGACTGGACGCCGTTTCTGGGCCATGACTGGGATGCAACCTACGACGCTAGCATGGCGGTAGAAAAGCTGGTGGCGCTGGGTGAAAAAGCTATCCACGTACCTGATAGTGTTACCTTACAACGCCAGGTAAACCGTGTTTATGAAGACCGGGCACTGATGCTGACTGGCGAGAAGAAGATCGATTGGGGTATGGCTGAAATTCTTGCCTATGCCGCAACGGTAGCTGATGGTAACCGGATCCGCTTTGTTGGCCAGGATTCCGGCCGTGGTACCTTCTTTCATCGTCATGCCGTATTACACAATCAGGATGATGGCAGTACTTACACACCGTTGACTAAAATCAGCGATGAGCAGGGGCCATTTCAGATTTTTGATTCTGCGTTATCAGAAGAAGCAGTACTGGCTATTGAATACGGCTATGCGACAGCTGAACCGCGGGCGATGGTGATCTGGGAGGCGCAGTTCGGTGATTTTGCTAACGGTGCTCAGGTGGTTATCGATCAGTTCTTAAGTTCTGGTGAACAGAAATGGGGCCGTTTGTGTGGCCTGACCTTATTATTGCCACACGGGTATGAAGGGCAGGGCCCGGAGCACTCATCCGCACGGTTAGAGCGCTTCTTGCAGTTATGTGCAGATCATAATATGCAGGTTTGTGTGCCGACGACCCCAGCACAGGTATTTAATATGCTGCGCCGGCAAATGGTACGGCCAATGCGCCGGCCGTTAATTGTTATGTCACCAAAATCCTTGTTGCGTCATCCTCAGGCGACTTCATCGCTCGAAGAACTGGCCTGCGGCAAGTTCCTTAACGTTATTGGTGAGATTGACGACATCAAACCAGACGCGGTAAAACGCGTTATATTCTGCAGTGGCAAAGTATACTACGAACTGCTTGAAGAGCGTCGCAAACGTGAGCAGATTGACGTTGCTATTGTTCGGGTAGAGCAGTTATATCCGTTCCCCCGGGAAGAGTTGATGGACGTGCTTAGTCAGTATCAGCATGTAACCGATTTTGTCTGGTGTCAGGAAGAACCGCAAAATCAGGGCGCCTGGTACTGCAGTCAGCACCATTTCCGCTCTGCTATTCCTAAAGATGGCTATTTAAGTTATGCCGGACGTGAAGCATCATCGTCACCTGCGGTAGGATATCTGTCGGTACACAATAAGCAGCAGCAGGCTTTGGTCAACGACGCACTGAGCATTAAATAATACATTGACCGGCCCGGTTAGCGGGCTGGTTAAACGAAAAAAGACTAACCGGTAAAAGGTGAAAAAGTGGAAATTAAAGTACCCGTACTTCCAGAATCTGTTGCTGATGCAACCATCGCCACCTGGCACGTTAAAGCAGGCGAAGCCGTAACACGCGATCAGGTATTAGTTGATATTGAAACCGACAAAGTGGTACTTGAAGTCGCTGCCCAGGCTGATGGCGTCATGGGTGAAATTATTCATGATACCGGTGCGACCGTTTCTGCAGAAGAAGTGATCGGTAAGATGGAAGCCGGCGGCTCGGCAGAGAAAAAAGAAGATTCGTCAGATAAGAAAGACGATGCTGGCGATAACAAAAAATCAGCGACAGAGGGCAAAGATGCTCAGGCATCCACAAAATCAGAAGCAAAATCTGATGACAAAGCAGATGATAGTAATGATGATGCCTTAAGCCCGTCAGTGCGCCGGATGATTTCAGAAAAAGGTTTAGACGCCAGCAAAATTAAAGGCTCAGGCAAAAACGGCCGGGTTACTAAAGAAGACGTTGAAAAATTTGTTGCAGACAGCAGCAAAAAGCCTGCAACTAGCAGCTCAACTACGTCAGCCGTTGCCGGCGATCGCAGCCAGAAGCGCGTACCCATGACTCGGTTGCGCAAGACGATAGCCAACCGTTTGTTGCAAGCGAAAAACTCCACGGCAATGTTAACGACGTTTAACGAAGTGAACATGAAGCCGATTATGGACCTGCGTAAGCAATATCAGGACGTGTTTGAAAAGCGCCATGGTATTCGTCTGGGCTTTATGTCGTTCTATGTTAAAGCAGTGACCGAAGCCCTGAAACGCTTCCCTGAAGTTAATGCAGCAATTGATGGCGATGACATTGTTTATCACAACTACTTTGATGTCAGTATCGCGGTATCAACGCCACGTGGTCTGGTAACGCCGGTATTACGTGACTGCGACAAAATGAACCTGGCCGAAATTGAAAAAGCCATTAAAGACTTAGCGTTAAAAGGCCGTGATGGCAAGTTAGCGATGGACGATTTAACCGGTGGTAACTTTACTATTACTAATGGTGGTGTATTTGGCTCGTTAATGTCTACTCCCATTATTAACCCGCCACAGTCCGCTATTCTGGGAATGCATAAAATTCAGGACCGGGTAATGGTGGTTGATGGCAAGATGGAAATTTTGCCAATGATGTATCTGGCATTGTCTTACGATCACCGGATCATTGACGGAAAAGAGTCGGTAGGTTTCCTGGTAACCATTAAAGAATTACTGGAAGATCCAACCCGTATTTTACTGGATATCTGATTATTCAGAAAAAGTGCAAGAAAATGCTGTTGTTTTAGGACAACAGCATTTTGTATTTCGCCGGTTGGCACTATAATATGCGCCGATCGAAACATCAGGCTGCACCATAACGGGCAGCTTCCATATTCAAATGAACGGAAAATAGCCATGAATTTGCACGAGTATCAGGGTAAGCAACTGTTTGCCCAATATGGTTTGCCTGTATCTAAAGGCATCGCCGCAGCTACGGTAGAAGAAGCGGTAGCAGCTGCAGATAAAATCGGCGGCGATATGTTTGTTGTCAAAGCACAAGTTCACGCTGGCGGTCGCGGTAAAGCGGGCGGCGTTAAACTGGTTAAGAGCAAAGAAGACATCAAAGCATTCGCGGAAAAGTGGCTTGGTAAAAACCTGGTTACGTATCAGACAGACGAGAAGGGTCAGCCTGTCAGCCGTATTTTGGTTGAACCTTGTACAGATATTGCTCAGGAATTGTATCTGGGCGCTGTGGTTGATCGCGCTTCACGTCGTATCGTGTTTATGGCCTCTACTGAAGGCGGCGTTGAAATTGAAACGGTTGCCCACGAAACCCCGGAAAAAATCTTAAAAGCGGCTATCGACCCGTTGGTTGGCGCTCAGCCATACCAGGGCCGTGACCTGGCGTTTAAACTGGGTCTGGAAGGCAAGCAAGTTAACCAGTTCGTGAAAATTTTCATGGGTCTGGCTAAATTGTTCCAGGAAAAAGACCTGGCGTTATTAGAAGTTAACCCGCTGGTTATTACGCCTGCCGGTGATTTGCACTGTTTAGATGCCAAACTGGTTATCGATGGCAATGCGTTATACCGTCACCCTGATTTAAAAGCAATGCAAGACCCATCACAAGAAGATCCACGTGAAGCCCACGCGGCATCATGGGAGCTGAACTATGTCGCCTTAGGTGGTGATATCGGTTGTATGGTTAACGGTGCAGGCTTGGCGATGGGTACGATGGATATCGTTAAGCTGCATGGTGGTAAGCCGGCTAACTTCCTGGACGTTGGTGGTGGTGCTACCAAAGAGCGTGTTGTTGAAGCCTTTAAAATTATCCTGTCTGATGATGCTGTTAAAGCAGTATTTATTAACATTTTTGGCGGTATCGTTCGTTGCGATATGATTGCTGAAGGTGTTATTGGCGCGGTGAAAGAAGTTGGCGTTAAAGTACCGGTAGTGGTACGTCTGCAGGGCAATAATGCAGAAGTTGGTGCTAAAGTGCTGTCTGAAAGCGGCCTGAATATCATCGCTGATACAGACCTGACCAGTGCTGCCAAGCAAGTGGTTGCAGCAGCGGCTAAGGCATAAGGGGTAACGAATGAGCGTATTAATTAATAAAGATACCAAAGTAATTTGTCAGGGTTTTACCGGTGCTCAGGGCACCTTTCACTCTGAACAAGCTATCGCATACGGTACCAAGATGGTTGGTGGCGTAACACCGGGTAAAGGCGGTCAGACTCATTTAGGTTTGCCTGTTTTTAACACGGTTCAGGAAGCCGTAGATGCAACAGGCGCTACTGCATCTGTTATTTATGTACCGGCAGCATTTTGTAAAGACTCTATTCTGGAAGCGGCAAACAGCGGCATTCAGTTAATCGTCTGTATTACTGAAGGCATTCCAACACTTGATATGTTAGATGCTAAAGTAAAATGTGATGAATTAGGCGTAATCCTGATTGGTCCTAACTGTCCGGGTGTTATCACACCGGGTGAATGTAAAATTGGTATTATGCCAGGCCACATTCATAAACCAGGTCGGGTCGGTATCGTTTCACGTTCAGGCACCCTGACGTATGAAGCGGTTAAGCAAACTACCGATCACGGTTTTGGTCAGTCTACCTGTGTTGGTATCGGTGGTGACCCAATCCCAGGTTCTAACTTTATCGACATTCTGAAGTTGTTCCAGGAAGATCCGAAAACTGAAGCTATCGTCATGATAGGTGAAATCGGCGGTTCTGCAGAAGAAGAAGCAGCAGCCTATATTAAAGAGCACGTAACTAAGCCTGTAGTATCTTACATCGCCGGTGTTACCGCGCCTGCCGGTAAGCGCATGGGCCATGCCGGCGCTATTATCTCTGGTGGTAAAGGCACCGCAGATGAAAAGTTTGCTGCGCTGGAAGATGCCGGTGTTAAGACGGTGAAAAGCTTAGCCGATATTGGTCAGGCGTTAAAAGAAGTTACTGGCTGGTAAGCTTGTAGCGAAAAGAACCAAAAAAACCGCCAGTTGGCGGTTTTTTTTATGCACATAAATATCGGCACAGACTGTTAAAATCAGAGTAAACGGACATTTTTGATTGCATTTCATTTTTGAGCCACTAGTATAGATTCAGATTGCGGTTGAACTTTGACAACAATGTCTTGTCTGTCGCCGCCTTACAACATAATAAAAATCTATTCAGGAAGCTCTTATGAAAAACGTTGCTCCAATTATCAGGAAGAAGCCACTGTCACTGGCTGTCAGTTGCGTGCTGGCGTCATCCATGTTTAGCCTGCAGGCGCAGGACCAAAGCGTTGAAACAGAAAAAGCCGAAGAGAAAACCGAACGTATTCAGGTCGTCGGTTCACGGATCAGAACCGATGGTCTGGATCAGGCTCAACCAATTGAAGTGATTAGCGCCAGTGCTGCGGCCAGTCAGGGTATCAATAACCTTGCTGAATTATTACGTAACTCTACCGTGGCTGCTGGTTCAAACCAGATCACTGCGGCGGCATCTACTGCTTTTGTGACTGAAGGCGGTACCGGTTCAGAAAGTATTTCACTGCGTGGTTTAGGTGCTAACCGTACTCTTGTTCTATTAAACGGTCGTCGGGCAGGCCCCGCCGGTACCCGTGGTCAGGTATCTTCTTTTGATCCAAACGTGCTGCCATTATCGGCAATTGACCGGATTGAAATCTTAAAAGACGGTGCTTCATCGTTATACGGCTCTGACGCCGTTGCTGGTGTTATTAACATTATTACCAAAAAAGGCGATGAAAGTTCGGTTAATTTTAACACTTCACAACCAAGCGAAAGCGGTGGTGAAAACTATCAGCTAAATGGTACTTTTGGCAGGACTTTTGGCCGCGGTTCATTCCGGGTGGTGGGTGATTATAAAAAGCAACAAGAATTAGCACAGGGCCAACGCAGTTTCTTTAATTGCGCCGAGCGTTATATCTTTGATCCGGCAACCGGTGAGCGCGCCGACCCGATTGATCCACGTACCGGCAGTTATCACTGTAGTGATTTACCTTGGGGCCACGTCTGGTTATATGACTACCAAGGAGCCGGTGGCAACGTGCCACCCGGCGCGTTGGCACAGTATGATTACGATGGTAATTTAGGTAATTTTATTCCGGGTTTTGCCACCGACCCAAGCAACCCTGATTTCCTGGTCGCGCCGCCTGGTTGGTTCCCGGTAGCATACGACCGCGCTTCAGACGCAGTGACTAATTCTGACCATCCATTCCAGGATCGTGAAACATTAATTCCGGAATCTGAATTAATTACCGCCTATGCTCAGGGTGATTACGAGTTAAGTGATAGCGTTATGCTGTACGGTGAGGCGCTATTAAACCGCCGGACAACCACCACTAACGGTTATCGGCAGTTCTGGAGTTACAAATATAATGAAGACTTTTTCGCTGGTGACCCGTTAAGCGCCGGCTGGACCGGTGCCCAGTGGTTAAGTCCAACGCCTATTACTGATCATTCGGGTGAAAAAATTACCGTGGATTACCGTCGTTTTGTACTGGGTTTAAATGGTGACTTTGGTAACTGGTTCTGGGATCTGTCTTATCAGGACAGCCATAGTGATGGCGAGTATCAATCCAAGTTAATCTATGAAGATGCCATATCGCCTTATAACTTTGCCTCTGGTTCCTGTGTTGGTGAAGTTACCCCAATTCGTGGTGTGGATTGTGTCGATGTACCTTGGTTAGATCCGCAGTTCCTGGCCGGCAATATCACCGGTGAGGTACGGGATTTCCTGTTTGGTGAGCAAACCGGTAACACCGTTTATAAACAACAGTCGCTGGAAGGTTATATCACCGGTGATTTATTTGAACTGCCGGCAGGCCCAATTGGTTTGGCAGTAGGTGCCAGCTATCAGCGTGACTCTATAAAAGATACCCCGGGTGCAGAAACCCTGCGCGACAATACCTGGGGTCAGACTTCAGCCGGTATTACAGAAGGTAAACACAATACCAAGGCAGTATTTACTGAACTACAAATCCCATTCCTGCGTGATATGCCATTTGTTGAAGCCCTGGATTTCACTGTTTCAGGTCGTTATACCGATGTATCTTCTTACGGCAGTGATTACACCTATAAAGTGGGCGCGAACTGGCAGATTGGCCAGGGCTTCCGCTTGCGGGCATCTCGTGGTTCGTCATTCCGCTCGCCAGCATTATATGAGCTGTATCTGAATAACCAAACCAGTTTTGTTGGTCAACGATCGATTGACCCTTGTATTAGATGGGGTGAAGGTTTAGCTGCGGGTACTACTAGCGAAATCGTTGCAGATAACTGTGCGGCTGATGGCATACCGGCAGATTTCGGTGGCGGTGCTATTTCCGCTACCGTTACCACTGGTGGTGGGGCTGGTCAGCTAGAAGCTGAGACTTCAGTAGCTAAGACCGTTGGTCTGGTGTGGATCCCCGAGTTTACTGATAACTTCAGTGCCTCAATCGATTACTTTGATATTCAGATCACTGGTGAAGTCGATAGCTTATCCGCAGGCGAGATAGTTGGTAATTGTTATTTTTCAGAAACATTTAGTACAGAACCCCTTTGTACCCAGTTTGATCGTGACCCGGTTGATTTAAGAATTACTGATGTGCGAGGTGGCTATTTAAATATCGCTACCCAGATTAATCGAGGTTATGACTTAACTTTGGGCTATAAAGTTGATACCCCAATTGGTCAGTTATTTGCTACTTACCAGCATACCCGTCAGTTAGAAGCCTCAAAGCAACTGTTTGCTACCAGTGAACCAATTGATAGAACTGGCGAGTTTGGTAGTCCAAAAGATGTGGGTAATTTGACGGTCGCTCTGGAATATGAAGACTGGACCTTTAACTGGACAGCTCGATACATTGGTGAAGTGTCTAACTATACCCGTTATGGACGTGGTGACTATCGTGATACCGGTGAGTATCGTGATGATGAAGTTAAACTGGTCTTACACTCAGATGCGGTAATTTATCATGCCTTCTCGGTAACCAAAGACTTCTCTGATGCCGGTGTTGATGTCACCTTTGGCGTGGCTAACGCCTTTGATAAAGAGCCACCAAAAGTGAGTGGTATCGGTGGTGTGACCCGGCTGGGCACCTCGGCGTTCTACAGTCAGTATGACTGGTTAGGACGTCGGCTGTTCTTAAACGCGTCATACTCGTTTTAAGTTAAGTTCGATGTAGCTAAAAAAATGCCGACGTAAGTCGGCATTTTTATTTACTTAGCATGCTAAAAAAGTTAAAAACCTTGTAAGGCTTTGCCCTTCAGTTCTTTGTGGGTAAAAGTGAAATATAAAAAAGAGATTAACATGCCAACAATCCGCGCTAAACCTGACACATTAAACGAGATTAATGCCAATTATCAGCAGTCTGAACTTCAAAGACCGGTATTTTTAAACTCTGTACCAAAGTGCGGCACGCATTTGTTAAAAAATATTTTCAGAATGTTTGTACCGGTAGCGCAGCAGTATGATAAACAATTTATTCAGATCCCGATTTTACATCAGCATTTGGCCGCATTCAGTTCTACGCAACCCAAGCTCAGCTGGGGCCATTTGTTGTTCTCCGACAGCTCAGCCATTGCGCTGAAAAATGTCCGGCAAATTGTCATTGTCCGTGACCCGTATGATTGGGTATTGGCACGGGCCCGGTTTTTTCTGTCTGATACTTTTCAAGGCTCGATGGATCACTTAAAAGGTGGCAAAGTATCTATTGAGCAAATGCTGAATATGATGATTTTTGGTATTTACCAGAAAGCGCCAACCTTAAATGAAATTTATACTCATAATGCGGTGGCCTGGCTCGGTACCGGCAGTAAGTTAGTGCGCTTCGAAGACGTTATTTCACATTTGAAAAAACTGGATACGCCGCAGGCCGAAGCCTTTTTTACGGATTTGCTGCAACCACTGGGTTTAGCTGAGTTACCGGCAGATTGGCGTGAACGGGTGTTAGCCGGCGCCGATAAAGAACAAAGCGGTACCTACCGCGAAAATCTGGCCGGACAAAAAGTGGAGTTACCTGCGGTATTACCCGATATGCAAAAGCAATTGGTTGAATATGCCGCGCCGGGGTTGCGCCGTTTACTGGGTTACTATTAAAAATATAATAAGCAATAAGTGGTGGAAGCGTAATGCAGCAACGTAAAGTACTGATTGTCGGTGGTGGTTCAGCCGGCTGGATGACCGCAGCCTATCTTAACGGTGCTTTGAATAAGCAGGGTACCGAGCAGAATGTCTTGATTGAATTGCTGGAATCACCCGATATTCCAAGAATTTCGGTAGGCGAGGCTACTATACCGTCTATGCGCCATTTGCTGGCGGTAGTTGGGGTGGACGAGCTGGAGTTTATGAAAGCGACCGATGCCACCTTTAAGCAATCTATAAAGTATTGTAATTGGGTAGATAACGACAACAGTTTTTACCATCATCCGTTTACCAGTATGCGGGTGCAACCTATAGACAGAGCGGGCAGTGACTGGCTGAAAAGTGATCGCAGCATTCCGTTTATGGAAACCTGCTCGGCCCAACCTATTATTTGTGAAATGGGCCTGGCGCCGCTGATGCTGGGTAAATGGGATATGGGGTCCCGTTTAAACTATGCCTACCATATGAATGCCCAGAAATTTGCTGACTATCTGCGTGATTTTTCTACCGCCCGCGGGGTGGTGCATACCCTGGCAAACTTAACTGATGTCGAGATGCAAGGTGCAGATAAAATCGTCGCGGTGACCACCGATCAGCAACAGCGGCTTAGCGCTGACTTATTTGTTGATTGTACTGGTTTTAAAGCCAAGCTGATTGAAGAAAAAATGCATGTTGGCTTTGAAGATTGCTCGCAATGGTTGTTGTGCGATCGCGCTATAACCATGCACATACCCTATGACAAGTTTTATCCTGGAATGATCAGGCCATATACCACGGCCACAGCATTATCCGCAGGTTGGATCTGGGATATCCCGATGCAAAATCAGCGTTCAGTCGGCTATGTCCATTCCAGCAAGTTTATCAGTGTTGAGCAAGCTGAACAGGAGATGCGGGCTTATCAGGGGCCGGGTACTGAACAGCTGAAAGCAAGAGTTGTGGATTTTAAAGTGGGCCGCCGTCAGGGCAACTGGCAGGGAAATTGCGTGGCCATTGGTTTATCGGGGGGCTTTATTGAGCCTCTGGAATCGACCGGTTTATACTTAAGTGATTTGGGTGCTGTACTGCTGGCAGAGCATTTTCCGTATGATGATCAGGATATGGAAATACTGACGGGTCGGTATAACCGGTTAATGGCCAACCGTTTTTGTGAAATCCTTGATTTTATCAATATGCACTACTGCATGACCAAGCGCACAGATACCGCGTTTTGGCGTGAAGTACAAAAACCAGAACGGATAACTGAACGTTTAAAAGCTAAGCTGGCGTACTGGCGAATTAAACCACCCAGTGCCCATGATTTTCAGGATCAATGGTATCCCGGTATGACAACAACGGTAAATAGTGGTACTGCAACAGCAGATAACCGGGCGGCCATTGATACCGGTGGATTATGGAACCATGAAAGCTATGAGTGTATTTTGTATGGCATGGGCTTTTTAGAGCAGGAATGCAAAGAGCGCTACGGCGCGCAACGGCCACCTAGCGGCGTACACCCCGCTATTATTCAGCGTTTGCAAATGGCCAGGCAAAAGCTGCCACCTCATGCCATCTGGTTAAACCGGGTGTTGGGTATGCCAGCATACCAAACTGCATACCGGCCTAAAGGCTGGGTGTAGCAGGTTATACTCCGGACAATCTTGGTGCTGGTTGGTTTTTTGCTAAACTGGCAATAGCTACTGCTAATAGCAGTGTTATAATGCCGTCCATTACTTTTTTCTTTAGCTGTTTTAACAAGGACATTTTTCATTATGGCGGACGTTGAACATCGCCCCAGTAATTTTATCCGGCAAATTATCGATGCTGACTTAGCCAGTGGCAAACATAGCGCGGTACAGACTCGTTTTCCACCCGAGCCCAACGGTTTTTTACACATTGGTCATGCCAAATCTATTTGTTTAAATTTCGGTATTGCCAAGGATTATCAGGGGCAATGTAATTTACGTTTTGACGATACCAACCCTGAGAAAGAGAATATCGACTTCGTTAATTCTATTCAACAGGACGTAAACTGGCTGGGTTTTGAATGGAGTGGCGAGGTCCGTTATTCATCAGATTACTTTGATGCCTTGCATGATTTTGCGGTTGAGTTAATCAGCAAAGGCCTGGCTTATGTGTGTTTTCTTAACAATGAGCAGATGCGTGAGTATCGTGGCAATTTAACTCAGCCTGGTAAAAATAGTCCAACCCGTGATACCTCGATAGATGAGAATCTGGCACTGTTTGCTAAAATGCGCGCCGGCGGCTTTAAAGAAGGTGAATGCTCGTTGCGCGCCAAAATTGATATGAGCTCCAGCTTTATGTGTATGCGCGATCCGGTGATTTACCGGGTGAAATTTGCGCATCACCATCAAACCGGCGATAAGTGGTGCATTTACCCAATGTACGACTTTACCCATTGTATTTCGGATGCGCTGGAAGGGATCACCCATTCGCTCTGTACCCTGGAATTCCAGGATAACCGCCGCCTGTACGACTGGATCCTGGATAACATCTCGATAAATTGCCATCCGCAGCAAATTGAATTTTCCAGGCTCAATCTTGAATACGCGGTAATGAGTAAGCGTAAACTGCAAACCCTGGTTGAAAAACAGGTGGTGAGCGGTTGGGATGACCCCCGGATGCCAACAATAGCCGGCCTGCGCCGCCGCGGTTACACGCCAGCTGCAATCCGTGAGTTTGCCAAACGTATTGGTGTTACCAAACAAGACAACGTCATTGAAATGAGCGCGCTGGAAGCCTGTATCCGCGAAGATTTAGATGCGGCTGCGCCACGGGCAATGGCCGTATTAGACCCACTTAAGGTAACCATCACCAATTACCCGGCTGATGGCATAGAGTGGCTTGATGGCCCAAACCATCCCAAAGATGACACTATGGGCATTCGCAAGTTGCCGTTTGGGCCTGTTGTGTACATCGACAAGGCTGATTTTCGCGAAGAAGCTAATAAAAAATACAAACGGCTGGTGCTGGGCAGCGATGTGCGCTTGCGTAATGCCTATGTTATTCATGCAGATGAGGTAATGAAAGATGCCGAAGGTAATATTACAGAGCTTAAATGCAGCTATCTGCCGGAAACGTTAGGTGAAAACCCGGCCGATGGCCGCAAAGTGCGCGGGGTAATTCACTGGGTCGAAGCGGGCAATGCTATTCCGGCAGAGTTTCGGGTGTACGACCGGTTATTCAGTGTGGCAAACCCAGCGGCAGAAGAAGACTTCTTAACAGTTATTAACCCACAATCGTTAGTAGTTAAACACGGTTTTGCCGAGCCATCTTTAGCCACTGCAGTGGTTGAGCGGGCGTTTCAATTTGAGCGTGAAGGCTATTATTGTGCTGATCTTGACTCTGCCAGCGATAAACTGGTGTTTAACCGCACCGTGGGTTTACGCGATAGCTGGGGTAACGCTGACGAATAAGCGCTAAAATAGTGTTGTTGAAATAATAAAGGCCACGAGTGTGGCCTTTATTATTTATAGCGAGATGTTTACAACCCAGAGTAGGTTTTTATTTTTTCAGTAGTACACCAATACCAATAATAGCCGCCAGGCCACCCGCAACCAGATACCAGACCGCGTTATCGGTCGGGCTACCAGTAACAAACTCGGTAACTTCGGAAGCCGCCGAGTTATAAGCGTTGTAACCAAAATAAAGCAGCACTGCACCCACAACTAATAACGCTAAACCAATAATTTTATTCATATCGTTCTCCTTTGTTATCCACACCAGTCTAGCTAATAATTTAATGAATGCAAATCAGTATGTTATTTAAGTTAAGAAAATGAGAAATTAAGTTGATCCTGATAAATTTCGTTATTGGTACAGCGAGTCTGATATCATCAGCACAGACGCTGAATCGCTTAATTGAGGCCATATATGGAATTATTTCTGGCAGTGCTTTTTTTTGCATTTTCCACCACTATTACTCCCGGCCCTAATAATGTGATGATAATGTCATCCGGGGTAAATTATGGTATCAAACAAAGTGTGCCACACTGGCTGGGCATTTGTTTTGGCTTTCCGTTGATGGTGCTTTTGGTCGGCTTAGGATTTGGCGTGATATTTGACCGCTATCCACATTTGCATCAGTTAATTAAAATAGCGGGCACCCTATACTTAATATGGCTAGCCTGGCGCATTGCCAGTGCCCGACCTGAGACAATCGCCACTGGCCAAAGTAAGCCCTTTACTTTTTTACAAGCTGCATTGTTTCAATGGGTTAACGGTAAGGCCTGGGTTATGGCCTCAGGTGCAGTCGCTGCATTCACTTCAGTTACCGGCGTTTACTGGTGGCAGGTAGCCATGATTACCCTGGCTTTTTTAATGATGGCGTTTCCGTGCGTTGGCGTTTGGCTGGTATTTGGTGCCGGTTTGCGCAAAGTGCTGACAAAGCCGTTGTTTCAGCGCATTTTTAATATGTTTATGGGATCTATCTTGTTGCTATCTGTATTGCCTGTTATTGCACAAATCTGGCGCTATTACTTCACAGCGGCAAGTTAAGGCTGTTAAGGTAACCGTTATGAACGGGTCTGAAGAGAAAATAAAACTGGAGCATGAGGCCGCCCGGATTTTTATGCGTCGGTATCAGCAGCGCTTTGGCATTAAGATGCGCCATATCTGGCACAATGAACCCGCCAGACCCGATGTGTCATGCTACTATGAAAATACTAAGCTGGATTTAGAAATTGCCCACCTGTATGGCAGCGAAGTCGAGGCCATGCACATTCTGGGCAGGGCAATTAGCGCAGAAACGCATCGTGAACTGATGGCGCTGTTGCGAACGCCACCAGAGCACCGTTTACTAACTGCCCTGAACCGGATTATCAGCAGCAAGGCACAAAAGCATTATCAAAGTGACAATGTCTGGTTGGTGATCCGCAATGCTAATCCATTATGGACTCGGGAGGACATGCTGTCACACTGCGATAAATTGTGTATGCCGAAGTCCCACCCTTTTAAGCAAATCTGGCTGGTGGGCGATATGGCGGGGGAGTCGGGTATCCTGCCGTTATATCCGGCGGCGTTGCGTCAGCAAGAGGAGGAGCAATGCTAAATTTTTATCATGTTCTGGCCCGTAAACTAAAACCATTACAACCGTTATGGTTACTGCTGGCACTGGCTAGCCTGGTGTGGCTGGGTTATTTATTGTTGCTGGCGCCGGTGGCACTGAGTCAGCGCTGGCAGTTGACTGCAACGGTTTGTTTCGCGTTTTCGCTTAATGTCATGTTATTAACCTTACTGTTTGCAGAGCCGGCAACGGCTGGCGTTGCCACCGATTTCTGGGGCCGGCTGCTAAACCGGTTGCGTTATGCCGGGCGCTATCTACTTGGCTGCCTGGTTAGCGTGCTTTTTCTGCTCATCGTATGGCTGTTTCTGCGTATCGCACTGGGTATAATAGTGCCACTACTTTTTTAAACCAGTTGGCAGGGCGATTGTTGCAACATTCAAATCAATCCGTTTTTGACGGAATATGGCGGATCTTCTGCTCGGTAGTGGATAATTTTGGTGATATTGGTATTTGCTGGCGGATCAGCCGCCAGCTGGTGGCTGAGCATGGCCTGACGGTGCAGCTCTGGGTGGATGATTTAACCAGTTTTCAACGTATCTGCCCGGAGATTAATCCCGAACGTATTAGTCAGTCGGTGCTGGGGGTCGAGGTTTGTTACTGGCCTGCAGCGCAGGAGTCTACTGTTAACTGGCAGCAGCTACCCGCGGCGGCTGTGGTGATAGAAGCATTAGCCTGTACTATTCCTCGTGCATATAAGCAGCAAATGGCAAATCAGCAACCGGCACCGCTTTGGATAAATCTGGAATATTTATCGGCTGAACCCTGGGTTGAAGGTTGTCATGGCCTGAGTTCGCCGCAAGCAGAGCTTGCTGTTAATAAATACTTTTTCTTTCCGGGCTTCACCCAACTTACAGGTGGCCTGCTGTATGAGCAGGACCTGGCACAGCACCTTGCCAGCTTTATTGACTCAAAGCAGGCCCAAAAAGCATTCTGGCAAAAAATAGCAATTAAACCTGCTGATTATCAGTTAACAGTGTCGATGTTTGCTTACAGTCACGCTCATATTACTGAGCTTTTCCAACAATGGCAGCAGCATCCTGCCAAGGTATTGTGTGTTATTCCGCACGGCGATCTTGCAAATGCGCTTGCGGCGCAGTACCCCGAGTTTCCGGGGCTGTTAACTGGCGATATGCTGCAACTGGAAAATCTGCATATAAAGGTTATCCCTTTTCTGGCACAGCCAGATTATGATTTATTGCTGGCCGCTTGCGATGTTAATTTTGTCAGGGGGGAGGACTCGATTATCCGGGCGCACTGGGCGGGTAAGCCATTTGTCTGGCAAATTTATCGTCAGCAGGAAAATGCCCACCTGCTGAAGCTGCAGGCCTTTCTCGATCGCTATTGCCGGCAAATGCCCGCAAACCTTGCGAGTTCGGTTCAGCAGTGGTTCCTGGCGTGGAATACCGATAGACATTTAACCGGCAACTGGCAGGAATTCTATTCGCACCTGCCAGAAATTGCCGAGTATAATCAGCAATGGCGCCAACAATTGCTCGCAAATGGAGATCTTGCCAGCAACCTCGTGCACTTTGCCAAAAAAAAATTTATAATAACGCCCAATTTTTCCCAACAATGAAGATATTTCAATAATGATGAAAACAGCCCAAGAACTGCGCGCTGGCCAGGTAATTATGGTTGGCACTGAACCGATGGTAATTTTAAAAGCCGAATTTAATAAATCCGGCCGTAACTCTGCCGTGGTTAAAATGAAAATGAAAAACCTGCTGAATGCTCAGGGCATGGAAACGGTTTACCGTGCTGATGATAAGTTTGAGCAGGTTCTACTGGAAACTAAAGAAGTTACGTATTCTTATTTCTCGGATCCAATGTACGTATTTATGGATTCTGAGTACAACCAGTATGAAATTGAAGCGGAAAACATGACTGAAGCGCTGAAATACCTGACCGATGGTATGGAGTGTTCAGTGGTATTCTACAACGAGCGGGCTATTTCTGTGGATTTACCTACCGTAGTAGTACGTGAAGTGGTTTACACCGAACCGGCTGCTAAAGGCGATACCTCTGGTAAAGTTATGAAGCCCGCAAAACTGGATACCGGTTTTGAATTGATGGTACCGGCGTTTGTCGAAATAGGTGACAAAATCGAAATTGACACCCGTACTGATGAATACCGTAGCCGCGCGAAGTAATTTCGCACGTTAACGATAGCAAAGGGCGCGTTCTGCGCCTTTTGTTGTTTTACAGCCTATAACAGGATTGCATTGTGACCAATAATGACGTGTTACGCCGCTTGCGGTATGCCTTCGAATACAACAACAACACCATGAGCGAAATTATGGCACTTGGCGGCCAGACCCCAAGCCGTGAGCAAATGATTGGCTGGTTGAGTAAGGATGATGAAAGCGACTTTGGCGCCATGGCCGATGTCGATCTTGCCCGTTTTTTAAATGGTCTCATTGTTCATAAGCGTGGCCGCAAAGAAGGACCACAACCTGAGCCAGAGCAGCGGTTGAATAATAATATTATTTTCCGCAAGCTTAAAATTGCACTGGATTTTAAAGACGACGATATTATGGCTATGATGGCACTGGCTGATTTCAGATTAAGTAAGCCGGAGTTAAGCGCATTTTTCCGCCGGGCCGACCATAAGCATTTCCGGGTATGTCAGGACCAGGTGCTGCGCAACTTTATTAAAGGCTTGCAACTGAAGTTTCGCCCCGATACTCAAGCACAGGAGTAACACCATGCATGCCGGCGACAGCTTCAGCAATCTGCAACTGAGCACTGAGCAACTCACTCCACTGGATGCTGTGCAGTTGGAGAACGTAGCCAAGCGCTACCGGCTGCTGCGTCAGGGCGTAAATGCGGTGTTCTTCAGCGTGCTGTGGTTCGTGCTGCTTGGCTGTTATTTGCAACCCTGGTGGCCGTTGCCCGTCGAGCTATCCGCTGCCGGGTTGTATGGCCTTTGGCTGATCCCTTTGCTGGGTTTGGTGCGCGCACTGTATTGCTGGCAGAGTGACCAACATAAGCTGTTTGCGCTACGCGAACACGATATTAGTTATAAATCAGGTATTTTTTTTCAGAAAATGATCACGCAGCCCGTTGTCCGGATCCAGCATATTGAACTTAAGCAAGGGCCACTGGAACGCAAAACAGCACTGGCTCGTTTACAACTGTTCAGTGCCGGTGGTGCGATGCACACCTTTGAGATCCCCGGGCTGCATTTAGAGCAGGCACAGAAAATTCGTCAGTTCGTATTGCAGCATAAGGATGCATTGCAAGATGAACAACAGCAATGAGGGTAAGGTAGCGAGCCCATCAGCACCTCGTTCTGAGGAAATGCCTGAACAGCTGCCAGAAAAAATGCCTGGCATATCCGAGCTGGAACATGCAGACGCTCAGGGACAATGGCAGCGGGTGTCAGCCATTGCCATTTTGTATTTTGCGGTAGCCGTGCTGCGGTTTTTTGTTGGTCAGTTTGTTTATCTTATTCCGCCTTTTATTCTGTTGTTTAACCGGATTAAAGATAACCCTGGTTTTGCTGTTGGTTTGCTTAGCGGGTTATTATTGCTGATCATTGTTTCAGCCATCCTTAAGTTTTATTATTTCCAATACCGGCTTTCGGCCGGAACGGTCGAGATCCGCTCTGGTGTTATCAGTAAAAAGTATCTGAATTTACCGTTTAATCGGATCCAGAATATTAAACTGGAGCAACCTATTTTCTACCGGCCGGCAGATTATGTTTGTTTGCAGCTTGACACTGCAGGCTCGGTGCAACAGGAGGCCAGGTTAGTCGCGCTAAGCCGTCCGTTTGCCGAGGCGTTGAAAAAACATATTTTGGCGTTTCATCAGCTAACCGATACCATTGCTAAACCTGCTGACGCTGATGACAGTGATGGTCCAAAGCCCGCTGCTGTTGCAGCAACAGAACAGCTGTTGAATCAGCGCAGTCTGGGCGATTTAATTATTCATGGCATCAGCAATAATCGGATCTGGCTGTTTTTAGGCCTGGCTGCTCCGTTTTATAACCAGCTTGCAGATCAGATACTTGGCTGGTTGTTGCAGCTGGGTATTGATTTACCTGCCTTATTTGACCCTGCCCAGCAATCCTGGATGGTTATTGGCTTGTACGCGTTGTCACTTACCATGTTTATTATGCTACTGCTGACGCTGTTTTCAGTGTTCGGTTCGGTATTGTCATTCTATGGGTATACCCTGCATAAAAAGCAGGACAATTATATCCGGCGTAGTGGCTTACTTACCCGGCATGAAGTGAGCATGCGGCTATCAAGGTTGCAATGGGTTGCTATGAAACGCGATTGGCTTGATATGCTGCTGGGCCGGGTAAATCTAAGCTTTGAACAAATTAATGGTCAGCAGCAATTTGCTACTGAACAAAAAATTATGGTGCCTTCAGTAACCCCTGATCAGGCGAGCACCTTATTAAGCAATGCTTACCCGGATAATCAACTGCGCAGTATTGACTTCAAAACCATTAGCCGGCGTTTTATCTGGCGCAATGTCGCGTTGTTCTGGCTACCTGCAGCAATAATTGGTCCGGTGTTGCTGTGGCTGCAACACCAGCCGCAACTGGCTGCACTTAGCGTAATACCCCTGACATTCTGGGCGTTACTGATTGTGATGCGCTGGTACCGCTATGGTTATGCGCAGGATGATTCTTATTATTATCTTCGTCGCGGTTATTTTGGTGTGGACTACTACTGTTTCGCCAAATATAAATTGCAGCAGGTACAGTACAAACAAAGTTGGCTGATGCGCCGGCCCGGGCTATGCACGATTAAGCTGATTACGGCTTCAGGCGCGCTGGAAATTCCCTTTGTTAAAGAGGCTGATGGCAGGGCGTTACTGGAGCAGGGCCTGTTGCAATTGCAGCGTAGCAAAAAAGCCTGGATGTAAGTCTCTATAACAACAGTGCTATGACCACAGTGCCACAACCACAGTAAGGCTTGTTAGCGGCTTTGAAGCTGTAAATCTGCCAGCGTAATCTCTGGATGGCTATGCTTAAGCTGGCTTAACAGCAGTAAGGCGCAACTGTAGGCATCTGCCAGGGCATGATGCTGATCACTGTGTGGCAATTTATGCCGCACTAAACAGTGAGGCAGGCGTAAAGCGTCTTGCTTCATCACAATACCCTGTTTATGCAAGCGGTACAGCTCAATATTCAGAGTGTCGATAAAACTGAATTTTGCGGCTTTGCCAAAGATCCGCTGGCACGCCACTTCCAGAAAACGTAAATCCAGCTGACAGTGATGTGCCACAAAAATATAGCCGGCATACGCCTGCATTAATTCGGTTAACACGTCGGCCAGATCCCTTGCCTGAGAAAAATCTTTGTCATGCAGACCGTGATATACCGCACTTTGGCCAACACTCACCGGACTGTGAACCAGATAATGCCTGGCTTCACTTAGTATAATTTCAAACTGTCGTACCGGCACCCAACCGAGGCTGACAATATGATCCTGTTTGGCATTTAAGCCCGTCAGTTCTAAATCAATCACTAAAAAGGGGCAATCAGCTGCTTTGACAGTGCCGGCAGGTGCAGCGGACTGGTTAAATTCCTGCACAATATGACTCAGTGGCGTGGTTTTATTAGCGAGCCAGCTTAGCATTATTATAAATCCCGGCAGAAGCGATGTTTAAGCGATGACTGGGCATCATTAATTACCGTGAGGCTGTCTTTGAGCTGATGTCGCTGCAAGCCAGATAATACATTGGGGTCGAGTAAATTACTGACATCGTGGCCCTGGATCAGATCATGCTGATGTTTGTCCCAGCGAAGTTGCGCCAGCACATCGAAGGCATCAGATAAATTCTGGGTGTCTTTGCTATCCAGCACTCCAGCATTAGCCAGCTGGACAAGCCGCTGGCGGGTATTAATTTCACTGATCCCGGCCGACAGCGCATACACTCTGACAATATCGGTGATTAAACTGATACCACGTTTTTTCAGATCCAGCCCTTTTTTTTGTTTGCCGTCATGTTCCAGAATAAAATTTCTAAGAAAACTGAGCGGAGCACTGCGTTGCAGGGCAGTTTGGGCTAAATGATATAAAAATAACGGGTTATCGCTGGTTTTTGCCAGAATATCCTGTTGCAGAGCATTAAATAAACCTTTGCTGCCTTCGATAACCCGAAGGTCGAAAAAGATACTGGATTTAAGTAGTGCCTCTGGCGTTGGGGTGGTGACCCATTTGGCAAATTGTCCGGACCAGCCTTTTAAGCTTAAGCGCAGTGCACTGTTAGAAGCCATAATATTACCCGGGCATAGAATAATGCCGCAGCGGGCCAGACCCTGACAGACGAAGTCAGCCATAGCGGCAAAATAAACAGCGACCTCAGCTACCGGCTCCTTCTCCAGTAATAATGCATTATCCTGATCGGCGTTTAAGCTTTGATCCATCCGGCCTTGCGAGCCAAACGCCAGCCAGCTGAACACGCAGGGAGCCGGGCCAAGCTCTATCTGCGCCAGCGAAATTAAACGTTGGGTCAGTGCATCGGTAATGGTGGTGATAATATGCCCGGCCTCATGAGCCGGCACCTGTTGTTTACCCAGGGTAATGGCAAGGCTGCTGATTTGACTGGCACAGTGCTCCAGGCCATCAATACTGGTTTGGCGATGAATTTCGCCAATCAGATACACCGGGTGATCTTGTTGCGAGCGAATAATATCGGTTGCGGTAATCATCGAGTAGCTTTGCTGTTTATCCAGCACCGGCAAGTGGTGTACGTTATGCCGACTCATCAGTTGCACCGCTTCGAACAGATAGGCATGTTTGTCGATGCTGTAGGGTTTGGCCGTCATTACTTGCCGTACTGGCGTTTGCGCCGGTAAGTCTGCCGCCAGCACTCTGCTGCGCAAGTCACGGTCGGTGACAATACCAATCAGTTGCTCGTCTTGTTCTACCAGCAGTGAAGACACCCGTTTTTCAGTCATTAATGCGGCCGCTTGTTGCACGGTTTGTTCAGCACTGATTGCAATTTTTCTAGCCTGAACAATATCGCTTATTTTTAGGGTAAAGCGGGAGTTTTGCTGTTGAGCTTTATACTGATGCAGGCGTCGGCTAAATAGCCGCTGAAAGAAAATATCAATATTTTTATACTGATAACGCAGTTGATGGAAAGCATCTGCAGCTAACCAGTACACCAGGCCATCTTCTTCACATACCAGATTGTCGTTATCTTTAAGCCCGGTTAACAGTAACTGATAGCCATAAAAGTCGCCTTGTTCCAGCTTGGTTAACAGTGTCTGCTGGTCACTGTACAGCGCAAAGATACCGGTACGAACAATCATTAAGCGCTCGGTACTCAGTTGCACCGTTTCACCATTCTGACAGTAATAAACGCTGATATTACTGGCCAGACTGGTCAGCTGGCCAGCATCAAGCTGGTCAAATGGGGTTGTCTCAGCTAAAAAGTTAGAAACTTCAGCAACTTCCATAAAACCTCAGACCATCAAATATATTACACTTTCTGGAGTTGGCATAACGCCAGGAGTAAGGGATCATTTTGCTCCAGCTGATACCAGTCAGCGCTTATCGCTTCACCTGGTGCCGGAATGGCTAATTCTGTCGTAAAATCTGCTCTGGCATGTTGCTGACAATGAACAACCTGCACCACTTTTTTTGCAGAAAGCCGCCGTTCAAAGAAATACAGATCGACCAGCCAGATCGCTTCGTTTCGCTGATTAGGTGCCGCATTTGCAATATCTGCGGCAATAAAGCGTAAGGTTTGCGGGTACAGGTAGCTCCATGGACGCCAGAATGTTTGTTGTTCAACGGTGCGTACTACTTCCACGCCCTCTGGCAACAAACCAGCCTGATGTGAATACCAGCTATATTCACTTTGCACCTGAAAACTTAGCATACCCAGCCCGGCAAACACAGGGATAAGCCAGCGTGGCGCTTTTTTACGACTAATAAAACGGATGGCCAGGGCAATGCCCGCAGCGCCTAAACCGGCAACAATAGTTGCAATTAATTCCCACAACATAACGTCTTCCTGCTTACAGATTGTTTTTAAAAAGGCGGGCTTTCAACTGAAAGCCCGCTATTACTTTAACATGTCGCAGATAACGGCTGCTTATGTTGCCACTGGCTATTTACTATAGCTAAGTGGATATAGCTCAGTGGTCTGTTGCCTGACCAGCGCCCCGCGGGAAACGAACGCTCTCGACCAGTTCCTGAATACGCACCGGTGGTGGTGCAGTCAGGGCTGACACAGTGAACGCAACCGCAAAGTTTATCATGGCACCCACCGCGCCAAACGACAGGGGAGAGATACCGTAGCCTGTGCCACCAAACAACCAGTTTTGCGGAATATTCTCAAAGGTTGCCGTGCCGGGAATAAAGAACCAACCCAGGTACAGAAAGATATAAACACAGGTTGAGATTAAACCGGCCAACATACCGGCAATCGCACCGACATTATTCACCCGTTTGGAGAAGATCCCCATCATTAGCGCCGGGAAAATAGACGCTGCAGCGATACCAAAGGCAAGCGCTACCGTTTGTGCGGCGAAGCCGGGGGGGTTCATTCCCAGCCAGGTTGCCACAATAATTGCGACTCCCATTGAAATTCGCGCAGCCAGTAATTCTCCTTTTTCACTGATATCCGGCTTAATAGAGCCTTTGATTAAGTCATGACTGATAGCAGACGATATCGCCAGGAGTAAACCAGCAGCAGTTGATAACGCCGCAGCTAAACCACCTGCGGCAATTAAGCCGATGACCCAGCCCGGTAAGTTAGCAATTTCAGGGTTTGCCAACACCAGAATGTCGTTATTAACCACTAATTCATTACCGTTCCAGCCACGCTCGGCAGCAGTTGCTGCAAAGGCAGGCGTATCGTTATACAACTGAATACGACCATCTGCATTTTTATCATCGAACTTAATTAAACCGGTGGTTTCCCAGGTTTTCATCCAGTCTGGCCGTTCAGCGTACTGAATAGCATCTGCGGTCGGCCCTGCGGGATATATCGTATTCATCAGATTTAAACGCGCCATTGAAGCAACAGCAGGTGCAGTTAAATATAACAAGGCGATAAATACCAAGGCCCAGCCGGCAGACCAGCGGGCATCGGCAACTTTAGGCACAGTGAAAAAACGGATAATAACGTGCGGTAAGCCCGCTGTACCAATCATCAGTGATAAGGTAAACAGTACCATGTTCAGCTTATTGTCCACATCAGCGGTATAGTCTCTGAAGCCCAGCTCGCTGACAACCTGGTCAAGCTTCGCCAGTAATGGCATTCCCGACTCCGTGTGTTCAGAAAATAAACCTAGTGGTGGTAAAAAAGTGTCGGTCAGCTGCAAAGAGATAAATACCGCAGGAATAGTATAGGCAATAATTAACACCACATACTGGGCTACCTGCGTGTAAGTGATGCCTTTCATCCCACCCATAACGGCATACAAAAACACAATAACCGCGGCGATAATCAACCCCATATCACTACTGACTTCTAAAAAGCGTGAGAATGCCACACCGGCACCGGTCATCTGGCCGATAACATAGGTAACCGAGGCAATAATTAAACAGGCCACTGCGACCAGACGGGCCCCGGTGCTGTAGAAGCGATCACCAATAAAATCAGGCACGGTAAACTTACCGAACTTACGTAAGTAGGGGGCCAGTAACATCGCCAGCAACACGTAGCCGCCGGTCCAACCCATTAAAAAAGTGGAATTAGCATAGCCGCCCACGGCAATTAAGCCGGCCATTGAAATAAATGACGCTGCTGACATCCAGTCTGCGGCGGTCGCCATACCATTCATAACCGGGTGTACGCCGCCACCAGCGACATAAAACTCTTTGGTGGTACCGGCACGGGCCCAGATTGCGATTGCGATATAGAGGGCGAAGGAGCCGCCGACAAATATCAGGTTTATTGCAAATTGACTCATCCTGCTTACTCCTCGTCCACGCCGAATTCTTTATCGAGTTTGTTCATTCTCCAGGCATAGAAAAAGATCAAAACGATAAACGTTAAAATTGAACCTTGTTGCGCAAACCAGAAACCCAGGTCTGTGCCTCCAACTGGGATACCTGCTAACATAGGCCGCAGCAAAATGCCAAAGCCATAGGACACCAACGCCCATATCGCCAGGCTGATAATGATCAAGCGAAGGTTCGCTTGCCAGTATGCCTGGGCGTTACTTTTATGGTCCGCCATCATATTTCTCCTTTAATTATTTTTATCGAGCATTGTTAATCTAGCAGTAGTTACCGGTGGCGCCAGCCCGACTTTAGTCGAAGCCCGCCAGCCAGAGATTGACAGCAGGGGTTATTGCAGCCCAAAGTAGCGCTATAAAATACGAAGGAGATTGCTGTGACAGCATGGACTGTCGCCTTATTGGCGCTGATTTATGTCGGGGGTTTGTTCTGGGTTGCCAACTGGGGCGAGCGTCATGCCGATGACCGGGTTATACGAAAGTATGGCGGGCTTATTTATAGCCTGGCTCTGGCAGTGTATTGCACCTCCTGGACTTATTATGGCGCGGTGGGCACCGCGGTTACCCGTGGCTGGGATTATATTCCTATTTATCTGGGGCCGGTGCTGCTGTTTATTTTTGGCCAGCCGTTTTTATTCAAACTTTTGTATGTGTCAAAAAAGCAAAATGTCACTTCCATTGCCGATTTTATTTCTGCCCGTTACGGTAAGCGCAAAAATATTGCTATGTTCTCGGCCATTATTTGCCTGATTGTGGTGGTGCCATATATTTCGCTGCAATTAAAAGCCGTGGCAAGCTCTTACCAGGTATTGCTGGGAGGTGACTTTACCGACACCGCCAGCCACTGGTATCAGGACAGTGCCTTACTTAGCGCCATCGCCATGGCTTTTTTCGCCATTTTATTCGGCACCCGCAAGTTGCATTTAACAGAGCAGAATCGCGGTGTTATGGTCGCCATTGCCTTTGAATCTGTGGTTAAACTGTTTGCATTGCTGACCCTGGCCATCACGGTATATGTGTTTATTCTGGACAAAGATCAGAATGTCCTGCGAGCATTCGCCGAACATGCCGCTAATCAGCAGGTCCAGCACAGTACCTCAGGCATTATTGAGTTTATTACCAAAACCATTCTGGCGATGGCTGCTGTTTTTTTATTACCGCGGCAATTTCACGTCGCTTTTGTTGAAAATGTCTCGCACCATCATTTGCGTCATGCCAGGCGCTGGTTCTCCGGTTATCTGCTGCTGGTTACTTTGGTGGTGGTACCATTGGCGGTCGCCGGAATGCAAATGTTTCCCGGTATGGCGCAACAGGCTGATAGTTTCGTATTGTTGATCCCGGCTCAGTCAGGCTGGAGCAGTTTAAGTGCACTGGTGTTTATTGGCGGTTTTTCCGCGGGCACTTCAATGATCATTATCGCCACCCTGGCGCTCAGTACCATGATCAGTAACGATGTGGTGATGCCAAGTTTACTGCACTCCAGTCGGCGCAAAAGCATACCCCATGATTACAGTTTACTGATTATTCTGGTGCGCCGGGCGATGATCTTGCTGGTGATGGGCTTATCCTATTTTTACTATCAGGTATTTGCCCGCAATTACGAACTGGCCGAAACCGGTTTGCTGGCGTTTGCCCTGGCTATTCAACTGGCACCGGCAGTACTGGGCGGTCTGTATTGGCGCCGCGGCAATGCCTGGGGGGTTTATGCCGGTCTGAGTCTAGGACTGGTGCTGTGGTTCTACACCCTGATGTTACCGCAACTGGTCAATGCCGGGGTCATTAACAGTGACATCATGCAGCAGGGTTTATTCGGGCTGACCTGGTTGTCGCCCACCGGCATGTTTGGCATCAACCTGGATGGCTTGAGCCACGGCGTACTTTTGTCGCTGGGCTTTAATATTCTGGCCTACGTAGTTGTTTCGCTGCTCAGTGATGTCAACCTGCAAGACCGTTTGCAAGCCGTAGCGTTTGTAAAACCCAATTTACCCGTTGATCATCAGGATACGCCGGCACGAAGGATCCGTATTCATAATGCCGATCTAAAAATATTACTGGAACGGTTTGTCGGCAGCAGCCGGGCTATTGAGTGTCTGGCAGAATTTGGCCGTAAGCATAAACTCAGCCTGCAACTGGATGATCTGCCAAGTGTTGGCCTGGTAGAACATGTTGAACGCGAGTTATCCGGGGTTATCGGCGCATCATCAGCTTCGGCAATGGTAAACGCTGTCCTGGAAGGTCGCCAGCTTGGCTTCGAAGATGTGGTCACCTTGTTTGACGATACTACTCAGGCCATTCAATTCTCCCGCAAAATATTGTTCTCCACCCTTGAGCACTTAAGTCAGGGGGTCAGTGTGGTCGACCGGGATCTTAAGCTGGTGGCCTGGAACAAAGCCTACCTGGAAATGTTCAGCTACCCGGAGGGCATGGTTCGGGTCGGCCGGCCGGTGGCAGATATTGTGCGGTTTAATGCAGAGCGGGGGCTTTGTGGCCCTGGTAATCCCGATGAGCATGTTGAAAAACGGATTGCCCATATGCAAAAAGGCACCGCCCATGTATTTCAGCGGGTCAGGCCTGATGGCCGGGTGATTGAAATGCGCGGTAATCCCATCCCCGGCGGTGGCTTCGTTACCAGTTTTACCGATATTTCTGAGCATGTTAAAGCCGTTCAGGCCCTTGCTGAAACTAAGCAGCATCTGGAAGACAGGGTGCAGGAACGCACCCAGACTATCTCGGATATAAATCACGAGCTGCTGGCTGAAGTGGGGCGTCGCCGGGAAACCGAACTGCAACTGTTACAGGCAAAAGCCGAGGCTGAAGCGGCAAATGCGTCGAAAACCCGCTTTCTGGCGCTGGCCAGCCACGATATTTTGCAACCGCTGAACGCGGCCAGGTTGTTTACCGCCGCGCTTAGTGGCGCCCGGGAGAAGAGGCAGCAACAACTTATATTAAACCAGCTTGATAACTCCTTAAAAGCTTCAGAAGAGTTAATCTCAACCTTGCTGGAAATTGCCAAGCTTGACGATGGCAAACTAAAGCCGGATGTGCAACCGGTGGCTTTGCAGGAGTTGCTGTCCCAGTTGGCAGATGAATACAGTTTAGTGGCCAGTCAGAAAGACCTGGGATTGACTGTGCGCAAAACGGAGCATTATGTGTTATCCGATCCCACTTATTTGCGACGAATTTTGCAAAATATGTTATCAAATGCGCTGAAATACACCGTAAAAGGGCGAATTTTACTTGGTTGCAGAAAGCGGGCAGGTAAGGTGGTGGTACAAGTGTGGGATACCGGTCCCGGCATTGCTCCGCATGATTTAGACCGGATTTTTGAAGATTTCTATCGGATAGACGCAACAGCCAAAGGCCAGCAAGGTGTTGGCCTGGGGTTAGGTGTGGTCCACCGGATGGCAAAATTATTGGGGCACTCGCTGCACGTTCGTTCCTGGCCGGGCAAGGGTACGCTGTTTAGCATAAGTTTACCGCTCACCGAACAGAAACAGCGTTTGCTGTTACCGTTGCCGGGTCAGCACGCGCAGCGACCTTTACCCGGGTTAACCGTCGTATGCATTGATGATGATGTGGCAAATCTGGCGGCTTTAAAAATATTGCTCGAGCAATGGCAAATTGCAACGGTAAGCTGTTTTTATGATGAAGCTGAGCTACTGGAATATGCCAGCCATGCGCCGCCACCGGATGTGATGCTTATAGATTATCAGCTGGGACAGCACGCCAATGGCCTGGAGGTGTATCAGCAAATTAAAGCGTACTGGGGCGAGGTTGGCGGAATTTTGGTGTCGGCATCACCTCAGGCAGATTTAGCGGCACAGGCAAAAGCTGCTGGGTTGATGTATTTAGCAAAGCCGATTAAGCCTGGGGCACTCAGAGCCAGTTTGAACCACTTTAAAATGCTCAAGCGTTCCCGACAGGCACCGTAATATATAACCATAGGCGATGAGAATATACTCAGCGCTGCTGGGCCATGGCCCGGTCTACCGGCGGCTCTAAGGTTAGCCGCTGCGCCTGAATCACTACCTGGGTGCGATTGGTGCAACCCAGTTTGCGAAAAATAGCGGTAATATGGGCTTTAACCGTGGCTTCTGAAATATGCAGATCATAAGCAATTTGCTTGTTCAGCCAGCCTTCGGTCAGGTAATACAGTACTTTATATTGTTGCTGGGTAAGCTGTGCTACTTTTGCCGCTAAGTCTAAATCTTCCCCGGCACTTTGTTGTTCAAACACTGTTTTTTGCAAATGCGTCGGTACCCAGAGCTCACCAGCCAGCACCGCATTAAGTGCGGTGCTAATATCAACAGGGTTGGCAGACTTGGGAATATACGCCGAGGCACCGAAGGCGATAACCCGACGAATAACATCTAACTCTTCACTGGCAGAAATAACAACAATGGGTAAGCTGGGATAATTTTTTCGTAACTGAATTAATCCCAGAAAACCGCAATTGCCGGGCATATGTAAATCGAGCAGCAGCAGATCGGTATCGGGATGTTGTTCCAATGCAGCGCAGGTACTGTCGAAACTGTCTGTCTCGATGGTCGCCTTTGTGACAAAGGTACTGCTTATCGCATTTATCAGTGCATTGCGAAATAACGGATGGTCGTCTGCAACAATAAGCTTTGCCATATAAATCCTCCGGTAAGATCCAGAATTATAATTATTATAAAGGCCGCAATAGCGGCCTTTTTGCTGCAACTGGAACAGCGTTGAGTGTACGCTGATTTTGCCTTACGATCGATTTAAACGGTTATTTACTAAAATTTCAACTACTGAAGGGTCAGCCAGGGTCGAAATATCACCTAACTGATCATGCTCGTTGGCGGCAATTTTGCGCAGAATACGCCGCATAATTTTACCTGAGCGGGTTTTTGGCAAACCTGCAGGCGCCCATTGCACCAGATCTGGAGTGGCAATGGGAGAGATTTCCTCCCGCACCCAGGCCCGGATGGCTTTCGTCAGGTCATCGCTGGGTTCAACGCCAACTCTTGGCGTGACATACACATAAATTCCCTGACCTTTTATCGGGTGCGGATAACCGACTACTGCCGCTTCGGCTATCGCCTCATGCGCCACCAGACAGCTTTCAATTTCAGCTGTCCCCAGACGATGGCCGGAAATATTCAGCACATCGTCTACCCGGCCGGTTAGCCAGTAGTAGCCATCTTCATCCCGTCTGGCACCATCACCGGTAAAATATACACCAGCATAAGTACTGAAATAGGTTTGCTCAAAGCGATCATGGTCGCCATATAATGTACGCATCTGGCCAGGCCAACTGTCCAGGATCACCAGGTTACCTGCTGCAACCCCATCAAGTTGTTTGCCTTCATTATCAAGGATTGCCGGTTTTACCCCGAAAAACGGCCGGGTGGCCGATCCTGGTTTCAGTGCCGTTGCACCCGGTAATGGTGTAATTAAAATGCCGCCGGTTTCAGTTTGCCACCAGGTGTCAACGATAGGGCAGTTACTGTTACCTACTTTTTCGTAGTACCAGTTCCAGGCTTCCGGGTTTATTGGCTCGCCGACGCTACCGAGAATTTTCAGCGAACTTAAGTTGGCGCCTTCAACCGGGCTGTCACCATGAGCCATTAATGCCCGGATTGCGGTAGGGGCGGTGTAAAGAATATTAACCTGATATTTATCAACAATTTGAGCTATGCGCTTAACGCTGGGGTAGGTTGGTACCCCTTCAAACATCACACTGCTGGCTCCATTGGCCAACGGACCATAGATAATGTAACTGTGGCCGGTAACCCAGCCAACATCTGCCGCGCACCAATAAATGTCACCATCGTGATAATCAAATACATACTGATGGGTCATCGCCGCATATACCAGATAGCCCCCGGTGGTGTGTAACACCCCTTTTGGCTTGCCGGTAGAACCTGACGTATAAAGAATAAACAGCGGATCTTCGGCGTTCATCGGTTCAGGTTCGCAGTGTTTGCTCTGGCTGGCAACCAGCTCGTGGTACCAGATATCCCGCTGCGAATGAAAATCGATATTTTTGCCGACGTGTTTTACTACGATAACATGCTGCACTGGGCTGTCATCGCCCAGATGAGCCAGAGCCGCATCAGTATTGTCTTTTAAATGGGTCGCGCGGTTACCGCGTAGCGCCTGATCAGAAGTAATGACCAGCTTTGAATCACAATCAATAATCCGGCTGCCCAGTGCATCGGGTGAAAACCCGGCAAACACCACTGAGTGCACCGCGCCAATCCGGGCGCAGGCTAATAACGCGATTGCCGCTTCCGGGATCATCGGCAGATATATTGTTACCCGATCACCTTTTTTAATCCCCAGCGATTTCATGCCGTTCGCCAGCGCGCACACCTGATCGTAAAGTTGCTGGTAGGTCACCGTCTTCTGCACCCCGGGCTCGTCGCCTTCCCAGTAAAAGGCGACCTGATTGGCCCTGTCAGCCAGATGACGGTCTAAACAGTTGTAACTGGCATTCAAAGTGCCGTCGCTATACCAATTTACTTTTACTTTACCAAGTTCAAAACTGGTGTCTTTTATCTTGCTGTACGGCGTAATCCAATCCAGTCGTTTACCTTGTTCAGCCCAGAATTGCTCAGGCTGTTCAACCGACTGACGGTACATTTCCTGATAAATGTCATCGGTAATATGGGTGTTGGCTTTGGCCTTAGCACTTACCGGATAAAGGCTTGGATGTGACATAGTTTCCCCTGTGGATCTGCAGTATTTATATAATCATTTATAATGACTTACTTTCTATCGAAATGAGGCACAAATTGAAATTAGACCATAGTCTAGCCAAGCATCGGGTATTGCGCTAACTGCGACTAAAGGCTAATTGCGAAGTGACAGGCAGTCACCCAAAGTTGTAACGTCTAAAACCAAATAACGCAATTCAGATGTTATTACAATAATAAAGATGGAGAACTTCAGATGAGACAAAGAAAGATCCTAAGCACCCTTACTGCAGCCATTACCCTGGCGTTGTCAGCTGGCAGCGTGCAGGCCAATGGGTTTAATATTGGTGATACCGATGTTACCTTCGGTGGCTACGTCAAACTGGATGCTATGTATACCGACAGCTCCGATGGCCAGGTAGCAACCGGGATTGGTCGCGACTTTTACATTCCAAGTCTGACCCCGGTCGGCGGTGCTGATGAAGGTGGTACCTTTGATTTTCATGCCCGCCAGTCGCGTTTTTTCTTTAAAACCACCACCCAGCTGGAAAATGGTAAAACAGTAGGTGGCCACATTGAGCTGGACTTTCTGGCAACCTCTGGTGGGGATGAGCGAATTACCAACAGTTATTCGCCACGGTTGCGGCATGCGTTTATTACCTATGATGGATGGTTATTTGGCCAAACCTGGTCTACCTTTATGGATTTAAATGCGTTGCCGGATACCCTTGATTTTATCGGCAATACCGATGCGATGCCATTTGTCCGCCAGGCACAAATTCGCTACACCAATGGTAATTTTCAGGTCGCTATCGAGAACCCTGAAACCACGGTAACACCTTTCGGTGGTGGTGGCCGCATTACCACGGATGACAATGCCACACCTGATCTGGTGTTTAAATATGGCCAGAAAACAGAGTGGGGTAACTGGTCGGTATCGGGTTTATTACGCCAACTAGCCTATGAGACAGCCACTATTGACACCACGACCTCAGCATTTGGTTTGAGTGCGACCGCCAAAATTATGCTAGCCAATAATAATGATATCCGGATCACAGCGACAACAGGTTCGGGTGTGGGCCGTTATATCGGTTTAAATACGGCAAATGGCGGTGTGCTCGATGCAGGCAACGAGCTTGAAGCGATTGATTCCAGCGCTTTTGCTATTGCCTACCGGCATAACTGGAATAGTCAGTGGCGTAGTAATCTGGTGTATTCCATGCTAAGTGTGGATAACGACATTGCTTTGACCGGCGCTGGCGTGACTAAAACCACCAGCAGCTGGACCACTAACCTGATTTACCAGGCAGCGAAAAAGCTGATGTTCGGTATTGAGTACAAATTTGCCAACCGAGAGGTTGAGTCGGGGCTGGACGGTGATATGCATCGGTTGCAGTTCAGTGCCAAGTACGATTTCTAATAAAAAAAAACCAGCAATAGTGCTGGTTTTTATAATTAACAGTATCGAATAAAAGCCCCCTTTACCGGGGGCTTTTTCTATTCTGCTTTTTCTGGCTTAGTCATGGGCGCAGTAACGGCCTGTCTGGCAAAAGCAGAGCCGGCTGGCCGGTTTGAACTGCTGACCGCAGGACGCTCTGCAACCGGAGTTGCTGGCTTCGCTGCATCATTATTAGTATTGACCGAAGCTGACTCAGGAGCGCTGGCAACAGGCTTAGCCATATCGGCAACGACCATATTGCCAAAGCGGCTGCCGGATTTTGCTGGCGCAGCCTTAACTGCCACTGCTTTGGACGCAACAGCGTTAGTTTCTGCTTTTGGCTCTGCAGCAGCCTGAGCAACGGCCGGGGCCGCAGCAGCAGCTTCTACTGGCGCCAGGTTCAGCTCAGATTGCGCTGGAGCGTCAGATTTCTGTTTGGCCTCTGGCGCAGCAGGCTGTGCTTTTGGTGCTTTCTCCACATTGCCTTTCCCTGCTGTTTCAGCAACAGAGTCTGCCGTGGTTTCAGCTGTTTTACGTTTGCCACGCGGCCTGCCAGGTTTGGCTCTGGCTTTCGTCGCCGCTTTGGGCTTACTATCAACGGTTTCTGCTACCTCGGACGATGTTGCCTTTGCTGAATCATCCGTCGCCGTGTCAGCCGACGCCTCAACATTAGCAGACGTCTCAACAGCAGCAGAAGCCGCGTCCTCTTTTGTCGCTGTTGCCGGAGCGGCAGTGGTATCAGCTGTTGCTTCTGGCGTCGCTGTTACAGCTGCAGTTGCCTGAACATCAGCCGGGGCATCTGTTGCACTGTCCTGGCTCTCTGCAGCCGTTGCTTCCGCGCCTGCAGCGAGTTCCTGCTGGTCTTTCTTGCGTTTCTGACCAGCTGCACGTAAATGCCGTGGTGAGCGGCGATTGCGGCTGCGAGGTTCAGAACTTTCAACTTCTTCCTGTTCAGACGCCTCATTTACTGCAGGCTCTGCCGCGTCTGTGTCGCTAGCAGAGGTTGCAGTTATGGCTTGCTCTGCTGAACTGACTGTTGTTGTTTCCGCTGCGTTTTTTGTTACCTCACCTGCTGGCGTCGTATTTACTTCCGTAGCCTGGTGTGCAGTGGCGGTTGTTTTTGCCTCTTCAACCTTGGTTGCGGCAGTTGCAGCGCTTTGCTCCGCTGCGCCTGATGTTTCGGCAGGCACTGCAGAGGTAACCGTTGTCGTTTCAGCAGCTTGATTCAGCCGTACTGATTTACGCACGTTACGACGTTGCCGGCGCTCTGCTGCAACACTGCGCTCTTTGGGTTCATCAGCGCTTTCAGCTACTGTTGCCTCAGCACGTTCAGCTTGTGGCTTACGAGCGTCTGGCTGACGGGTACGTTCCTGCGCAGGGCGTGGGGCACGTTCCTGCTTTACCGGTGCAGCGGCAGTGTTAGTAACGGTTTCGTCTTTATCAACTGCGCGGTCAACCTGATCAGGGCGACGGCGCTTGTTATTGCGACGACGATTATTGTCATTTTTACCATCAGCACGGCTACTATCACGGCCGGAATCACGTCCCGAATCACGATTGTTATCTTTACCTGCATCACGGGCGCCATCGCGGTTGTTGCGGTTGGCCCTGCCATCCTCTTTCCGGGCAGTATGCTGCTGGCTTGGCGTTTTGCTGTGTTCAGTTTTAGGTTCGCTACCGGTAACTAACCCTTTAAACCATTTACTCAACTTGCTGAATAAATCAGGTTTAGGCTCTGCTACCGGAATACCCGATGCCGGAGCAGGCGCGGTGCGAGCTGGAGCTGACTGGGCAATATTGATTGCCGACACTGCTGGCTTTTCTTTTATTACTTCAACAGCAGGTTGGTAAGGCTTGCTGATGACTTCAGGTGCCTTGACCATGTTATAGCTAACATCATCAAGCTCTTCATCAATCCGGATCCGTGATACTTCGTAGTTCGGTGTTTCCAGATGCTCATTTGGAATAATGAAGATCTGAATACCATTGCGTTTTTCAATTCGACGCACTGATTCCCGTTTCTCGTTCATTAAATAGGTAGCAACGGATATCGGAACCTGAGCATGGATCTGACTGGTATTGTCTTTAATCGCTTCTTCTTCGATTAAACGCAAAATGGATAAGGCAGAGCTTTCCGTACCACGTATGGTGCCACGGCCATGACAGCGGGGGCAAACATGACCGGCAGATTCACCCAGCGACGGGCGTAAGCGCTGACGTGACATTTCAAGTAAACCGAAGCGCGAGATCCGGCCAATCTGCACCCGGGCCCGGTCGTGCTTAACCGCATCTTTCAGACGGTTTTCCACTTCACGCTGATGCCGAACTGGCGTCATATCGATAAAGTCGATAACAATTAAACCACCTAAATCGCGCAAGCGTAATTGACGGGCAATTTCATCTGCCGCTTCCAGGTTAGTATTAAACGCCGTTTCTTCAATATCACCGCCCTTGGTTGCCTTTGACGAGTTAATATCAATTGCAGTAAGCGCTTCGGTACCGTCGATAACGATAGAACCGCCTGATGGTAAGCGTACTTCGCGGCGAAATGCGGTTTCTATCTGAGTTTCAATTTGGTAGTGCATAAACAGCGGTACTTCGCCGTCATACATTTTTACCCGATGGGCAAAATCTGGCCGGAACTGCTGAATATAAACTTTGGCTTCTTCAAAGATTTTCGGGTTGTCGATAAGGATCTCACCAACGTCACGGCGCAGATAATCACGGATGGCGCGAAAGACCACGTTACTTTCCTGGTGAATAAGAAATGGCGAAGGGCGTTTAGCAGCTTCTTCGGTGATCGCTGACCAATGCTTTAACAAGGCTTTTAAATCGTAATCCAGCTCTTCATACGATTTACCTACCCCGGCAGTACGGACAATTAACCCCATGCCATCAGGCATTTCCAACTGACCTAAAGAGTCTTTCAGATCCTGGCGTTCATCGCCTTCTATTCTGCGGGATATGCCGCCAGCCCGGGGATTGTTTGGCATTAAGACCAGGTAAGAGCCTGCCAGACTAATAAAAGTAGTTAACGCCGCCCCTTTCTGGCCACGTTCTTCTTTATCGATCTGAATAATAACTTCCTGGCCTTCTTTAACCACTTCTTTAATGTTAGGGCGGCCATCAAAGCTATAACCCTTGGGGAAATACTCGCGGGAAATTTCTTTTAACGGTAAAAAACCATGACGGTCAGCACCGTAGTCAACAAATGCAGCTTCCAGGCTGGGTTCAACCCGGGTAATTTTGCCTTTGTAAATATTTGCTTTTTTTTGTTCATGGCCCGGACTTTCTATGTCCAGGTCATACAGTTTTTGGCCATCGACCAAAGCAACGCGGATTTCTTCTTCCTGCGTGGCATTTATTAACATTCTTTTCATTGTTGGGTGACTCTGTTATGCAGCCACAACGCAACCTTACTGGGCACCTGGGTGTTCAGATGTTATCAGGCATCAAATAATGCAATCTCCCGATTGGGATGCCTGAGGGAACCAAATTGTCACTATTTACAGTTATTCTGTTTTCGTTTGAATCTGAAACACACCGCCGTTCGGCGTTGCGTTATAGCAAATTATTCTTGTTGCTCAGGTAACTGGAAACTGTGTTTTGCCGTTATTGGTAACAGATTACGCAACATCACCTCAGGCAAATGGCTTATTTAAACGCCGGGGCTATAAAAACGTTGGTTTTCACCACGATTTCGGTATGATCACATCCCCTGACGGTGCCGCACAATTTCTCTTATGTCACTTTGAGCGCCCTAATTGCCACATTTTGGCATAATTAGCCGGGTGATTATCCCACTAATATGCACCGGATAGCAACTTAAAAGTAATTTTAGCAGAGTATTTAAAGCACATGGCAGATGAAATCAAATTACCGATACAAATGATTGAAATCGAAGATGATTTTATCGGTCAGCGAATAGACAATTTTTTGCTGGCACGCCTGCGGGGAGTGCCCAAAAGTGTTATTTACCGGGTTTTGCGAAAAGGGGAGGTGCGAGTTAATAAAAAACGTGTCAAACCTGAGTATAAACTGCAGCAGGCCGATGTCGTCCGGGTGCCGCCGTTAACCGTAACTGCAGAACCTGACCGGGTATCCGTTAAGCTTACCCTGGTAAGTGAACTTGAAGGTCATATTTTATATGAAGACAATGACCTGATTGTGCTGAATAAGCCATCCGGCATGGCTGTGCATGGCGGCAGTGGTTTACAGTTCGGGGTTATTGAAGCGATGCGTGCCTTGCGCCCGCAGGCTAAATTGCTGGAACTGGTGCACCGGCTGGACCGCGATACCTCAGGATGTCTATTGATCGCTAAAAAACGCTCGGTTCTGACCCACTTGCATGCCCAGCTTCGCGATAAAACCGTTGAGAAAAAATACTGGGCACTGGTTAGCGGCGACTGGGATAATAAAGTGCGTAAAGTCACTGATCCGCTGCGCAAAAATACTCTGCAATCAGGAGAGCGGGTGGTTAAAGTGGACGAGGTTAATGGTAAACCATCAGAAACCCGTTTCAGAATTTTGCAGCGCTATCAGGAAGGCACGCTGGTGGAGGCGTTTCCGGTGACTGGACGTACCCATCAAATCCGGGTCCACACTGCCTGCAAGGGACATCCTATTGCCTGTGATGATAAATACGGCGACAACGCCTTTAGCACTCAGATGCAGCAACTGGGGCTGAACCGGTTATTTCTGCACGCCAAAAGCCTGAGTTTTACCCACCCAAACAGTTTAACCACCATGCGGATTGAAGCGCCACTTGATATTCAGCTAGAAAGCGCTATAAGCAGATTAACGAGAAAGTAGTATGGTACAAATCGACAAGGCACACGGCAGTAACATAGAAAGTGGCATGGCAGAAGTCAATTTAGTCATTTTTGACTGGGACGGCACCGTCATGGATTCGATTGGCCGTATTGTATCATCAATGCAGGCTGCTGCCGGATTAACAGGCTTAGCAGTGCCGAGCAGTTACGCCGTTAAGCAAATTATTGGTTTAAGCCTGGACCCGGCATTTGCCGTGCTTTTTCCGAGTACGGATAGCACCCAGCGCGCTCAGTTGTTTGAGCATTATCGTGATCACTACACCATTTACGACACCACTCCGACCCCGTTATTTAATGGTGCTGAGCAGGTGCTGAAAACCCTGGCTGAACAAAATGTGTTGTTGGCGGTGGCCACCGGCAAAGCAAGAAAAGGGCTGGACAGAATGTTTGCCGAAACCGGTCTTGGCCATTATTTTGTTACCAGCCGCTGCGCTGATGAGGCAGAGTCGAAACCGCATCCGGATATGTTATTGCAAATAAGTCAGCAGCTGGGGATTAAACCTGCCAATGCCATGATGGTCGGAGATACCAGCCATGATATGAAAATGGCGCAGGCCATTGCGATGCCAAGAGTCGGGGTAACCCATGGTGTGCATGGGGCTGATGTGTTAAGTCAGTTTCAGCCCAAAGCGATAATTGACGATTTACCGTCGCTGTTAGCACATATATAGGATGCATAGCAGTGCGGCTATAACAGCGAGAATTAATCGCTTGCTGCGCTATGCCGGAACTGTTGGCTGCTTAGTGGCCGGCAGTTAATAAGTTTACGCCCTCATTGCGCAGCAGTTGCAAAAGCTTTATCAGCGGCAGCCCAATCAGACTGTTAGGGTCATCACCGCGCAGTGCACTAAATAAACTGATGCCCAAACCTTCACTCTTAAAACTTCCGGCACAATCCAGTGGTTGCTCGCGTTCCACATACGCTACTATCTCCTGCTGGCTCAGGGTCCGAAAACATACCGCAAACGGTTCTACCACCAGCTGACACTGGCCGGTTGCCGCATTAATCAGGGCCAGCCCGGTTAAAAACGTTACACTGTGGCCACTAAACTGGCTTAACTGGGCGATGGCATTAGCTACGGTATGTGGCTTGCCAATTATCTGGCCGTTAAATACGGCCACCTGATCAGAACCAATGACCAATCCTTCGCTGAGCGTAGCGGCAACGGCCTGCGCTTTTGCTCTGGCCAGGCGACGAACCAGCGCCGTGGCGTCTTCGTCAGGAAGCGGCGTTTCATCGGTTTGAGGTTTAACCGCGGTAAAATGAGGTGTTAATTTCGTCAGTAATTGCTGCCGATAGACCGAGGTGGATGCAAGATACAGCGCGGGAAGCGCAGAGTGATTCATAAAACTCCCAAAGCTGGCCAATAAAACGCTATTATGCCTCCTCATCACGTGTTGTACAAAGTGCGGTTTTTTTACGGGTAATAAAAAGCTGAAAAAACTGCGGGAACCCTTTGACAGCAGGGGTTGGGTTCTATATGATGCGCGCCTTATGCAAAAAGTGAAAATACCTGTTACGCTTGATCCGGTTAAAGCTGCCCAGAAACGGTCGGTGTTTGACGGCATAGTGCTGCTGCAAACCTTAACCCGGTTAACTGAGAGCCTGGTTGAAAAACAAGGTGAAGTGGCAGTAAGAATTGAATGCGGTACCGATGAGCAAGGTCTGGCTGTATTGCACGGCGAGGCGGCATGTCAGGTTGCTGTATGTTGTGAACGTTGTGGTGAGCCCATGACACTGGCGTTAAACAGTGAGTTTGTTTACACCCCGGTGAAAGGTGATGATGACGCGGCTTTGGCGTTAATACCAGAGCGTTACGATGTTGTTGTTCGCAACGAGCATGGCGAAATAAATTTACGGCAGTTGGTTGAGGATGAACTTATTCTGGCATTACCACTGTTTCCGATGCATGATGCAGCAGCTTGCCAAATCAACGCTGATGCGATGAGTTTCGGAGATATAGGGCCAGAACCAGAAAAACCAAACCCCTTTGCCATACTGCAAGAACTGAAAAAAAAGTGATTTAGGAGAAATACCATGGCTGTTCAGCAAAACAAAAAATCTCGTGCACGTCGTGACATGCGCCGTTCACACGATGCGTTAACTGGCCCTACGCTGTCAGTTGATTCAACTACCGGTGAAACGCACCGCCGTCACCATATTACTGCCGATGGTTTTTACAAAGGCCGTAAAGTAAAGTAAGTCTGGATGCACCTGGTGCAGCCATTAAAGATTAAACTTGCTTTAGATATGATGGGGGGCGATCATGGCCCCCATACTACTATTGCTGCCGCCCTGGCAGCGATTGCTGAATTCCCCCAGTTACAGTTAGTGTTGTGTGGCGACGTTGATATGTTGCAGCAACAACTCGTTTTTCATAACAGTTTTCCTCATCCTCAATTGAGTCTGGTCGCCAGCAGCGACGACGTTGGCATGGCCGATAAACCGTCGGTTGCCCTGCGCAGCAAACGTCAATCCTCCATGCGCAGAGCGCTCGATTTGGTAGAGCAGGGCGAAGTACAGGCGTGCGTCAGCGCCGGCAATACCGGAGCACTGATTGCCATGGCGCACTATGTGCTTAAAATGCTTAACGGTGTCGAGCGACCGGCATTAATCAGTGGCCTACCCAGTTGCAAGGGTAATCCGGTTTATATGCTGGATTTAGGCGCAACGGTAAATTGTGACGCTGATACCTTATTTCAATTTGCGGTGATGGGCGCAGTAATGGCCGAAGAGGTGGTGGGGATCCACCATCCGAAAGTGGCGCTGCTTAACATGGGTGAAGAAGAGATTAAAGGCTCGGATCAAATTAAGCGGGCATCGCAATTACTTACTCAGTGCAATGATATTAACTACATTGGTTATATTGAAGGCGACGATATTTTCTCCGGTAAAGCCGATGTTATTGTCTGTGATGGCTTTGTCGGTAATGTGGCATTAAAAACCTGTGAAGGTGTTGCCAAGCTTATATTACGCCGCTTTGAAACCAGTTTACGGCAACGGGTCAGTGCCCAATTTTTCAGCTGGCTGTTTAAACCTTTTATAAAAAGTCTTTATCAGGGGGTGAACCCCGACCACTATAATGGTGCAAGTCTGATAGGATTGCGCGGAATTGTAGTGAAAAGTCACGGAAATGCGACAAAAGACGCATTTTTAAGTGCCATCCGACAAGCAGTGCGCGAGGTTGAACGCCAGGTGCCTGTTAAAATAAAAGATCGGCTGGAACACGTATTAATTGATAAAGCATAGGTTCGCATGTACTCACGCATTATTGGCACCGGGAGTTACTTCCCGTCACAAGTTCGCACCAACTCAGATTTAGAAACCATGGTGGAAACCACCGATGAATGGATTATCGAGCGAACGGGGATAAAAGAGCGACGGATAATCGGCGCGGATGAGTCTGTCGCTACCATGGGTGCCCAGGCTGCGTTAAAAGCGATAGAAGCGGCAGGGGTAGATAAGAACAGCATTGATATGATTATCTGTGCTACGACCAGTGCGTCGCGGGCTTTACCCAGTGCTGCCTGCGAAATTCAACGGGAATTAGCCATTCCTGCTATTCCAGCCTTTGACATTGCTGCTGCTTGTGCCGGCTTTTGCTATGGCTTAAGTGTCGCTGATCAATATATTAAAACCGGGATAGCGAAACGCATTATGGTCATCGGTTCTGACTGTTTATCGCAGCTAATCAGCCCGGAAGACCGCTCAATGGTTATTTTATTTGGTGATGCCGCAGGGGCGGTATTGCTCGAAGCTTCAGAGCAGCCGGGTATTCTGTCGACTCATATTCACGCCGATGGCAAATATTCAGAATTATTATACGTCGATAACCCTATCCGCGGTGATGAAAACTCGGTACATAATTCCTGGGGTAGCATGAAGGGGAACGATGTGTTTAAAGTTGCCGTCACCAAGCTATCGCAGGTGGTTGAGCAAACACTCGCTGCCAATAATATGGATAAGTCAGAAATAGACTGGCTGGTGCCGCATCAGGCAAACCTGCGAATTATTTCGGCGGTGGCCCGCAAACTGGACATGTCGATGGATCAGGTGGTGATAAATCTGGATCGTTATGGTAACACTTCCGCTGCGACGGTGCCCACTGCGCTGGATGAAGCCATTCGGGATGGCCGGATTAAACGTGGCCAGACCTTACTACTGGAAGCCTTTGGCGGCGGGTTTGCCTGGGCATCTGCGCTGGTTCGTTACTGATTTTCTTTTCTGGTTTTCGTTACCGTTTTAATATGCAGGACAAAAAATGACTCAAAAACTTGCAATCGTATTTCCCGGGCAGGGTTCACAAAGTGTTGGTATGCTTGGTGATCTTTATCAGCACGACAGTGTTAAAGAAACCTTCGCCGAGGCCTCTGCTGCGCTTGGTTATGACTTATGGGCACTGGTGGCCAATGGTCCGGAAGCAGATTTAAATGAGACACACCGAACGCAACCCGCGTTATTAACAGCCTCCGTCGCTATCTGGCGCTTATGGCAACAGCAGGGCGGTGACATGCCAGTTTATCTGGCGGGGCATTCGCTGGGCGAATATTCGGCGCTGGTGTGTGCTGATGTGTTAAGCCTTGGTCAGGCAGTAAAGCTGGTTGAACAACGTGGGCACTATATGCAACAGGCTGTGCCGGCAGGGGTTGGCGGTATGTCTGCCATTATTGGTCTGGACGATGCTGCTATTGCCAACGCCTGTGCTGAAGCGGCGCAGGGTGAAATAGTGGCACCGGTAAATTATAATTCGCCGGGCCAGGTGGTTATCGCAGGTCACAAAGCTGCGGTAGAGCGGGCCGGTGAGCTGTGTAAAGCTGCCGGTGCGAAACGTGCTTTACCATTACCGGTCAGCGTTCCGTCACACTGCGCCCTGATGCGCCCGGCTGCAGAAAAGTTGGCCAGCGATTTAGCCGCACTGAATTTTAACACGCCGCAAATACCTGTTATTAATAATGTTGATGTCAGTATTGTTAACGGCAGTGCAGCCATAAAAGAGGCGCTGATACGTCAGCTATATAGCCCGGTACGTTGGACCGAAACCATTGAATGGTTGGCGAGTCAGGGCGTTACGGCGGTGATTGAACTCGGTGCGGGTAAGGTGCTAAGTGGCCTGATCAAACGTATCGATAAAAATCTTACAACCAGTTCAGTGTATGATCAGGCGTCGCTGCAGTCAGCATTAACTCAGCTTACACAGGAATAATTATGATAAATTTACTTTCATTAGAGGGCAAAGTGGCCCTGGTAACCGGTGCCAGCCGTGGTATTGGCAAAGCTATTGCTGAACAATTAGCCGCGTTAGGTGCAAAAGTCGTCGGTACCGCCACTACCGAAAAAGGGGCCGCAGCGATTTCAGCTTATCTGGCAGATAAAGGGCAGGGCATGGTGTTAAACGTGACTGACACCGACTCTATTGAACAATGTTTAACTGAAATTAAAAACCAGTTTGGCGAAATTGATATTTTGATTAATAATGCAGGTATTACCCGCGACAACTTATTAATGCGGATGAAAGATGACGAGTGGTTTGACATTATTCAGACCAATCTGACATCGGTATTCCGCTTAAGCAAAGCGGTGTTGCGTAGCATGATGAAAAAGCGTTATGGTCGCATTGTTACTATCGGCTCGGTTGTGGGCTCGATGGGTAACGCCGGCCAGACCAACTATGCTGCGGCGAAAGCCGGGGTGCTGGGCTTTACCAAGTCATTGGCACGTGAAGTGGCATCACGCGGTATTACGGTTAATGCCGTTTCGCCGGGCTTTATTGACACAGACATGACGAAAGAGCTGTCGGACGAGCAAAAAGAAGCGATTTTTTCACAGGTACCTGCCAATCGGCTGGGACAACCTGATGAAATTGCCGCGACAGTGGCTTTTTTAGTGTCAGCACCGGCTGCCTATATTACCGGTGAAACAATTCACGTTAACGGCGGGATGTATATGCTGTAAGCAGAGCAGGTTTGACCAGCAAAAAATGCTGGTAAGCATGCTTGCAACAATTGCTGCTTACGCATAAACTAGCGCCACACAAAATTGCACGAATTGTTGCGATTTATATGAGAAAAAGGAAGAAAAGATGAGCAACATCGAAGATCGCGTTAAGAAAATTATCATCGAGCAACTGGGCGTTAAAGAAGACGAAGTGAAGAACGAAGCGTCTTTTGTGGACGATTTAGGTGCTGACTCACTGGATACTGTTGAGCTGGTAATGGCGCTGGAAGAAGAATTCGATACTGAAATCCCTGACGAAGAAGCTGAGAAAATCACTACTGTTCAGTCGGCGATTGACTACATTAAAGCCCACGCTGAGTAAGCGAAAAGCTTGTAAAACGGGTAGCTTAGCTACCCGTTTTCGTTTCACGACAGATATAATTTGCTAAGACGGAGGACACGATGGCAAAACGTCGTGTGGTAGTGACCGGCCTGGGAATGTTAACGCCACTGGGCAATGACGTGACCAGCAGCTGGCAGGCTATGCAGCAAGCCAAGAGTGGTATTGGTTTTATTGAACATTTCGATACCAGTGCATACACTACAAAATTTGCAGGGTTGGTTAAAAATTTTGATATTGAGCCTTATTTTCCGGCTAAAGATGCCAAGAAAATGGACTTATTTATTCAATATGGCGTGGCGGCTGGTATTCAGGCGTTTCGCGACTCAGGACTTAAGATAACCGAGCAAAATGCCCCACGAATTGGTGCGGCTATTGGTTCTGGAATTGGTGGCCTGGGATTAATTGAAGAAAACCATACCAAACTGCTTAACAGCGGCCCCAAACGTTTGTCACCGTTTTTTGTTCCCTCAACCATTATTAATATGATCGCGGGTCATCTGTCGATCAACCTTGGGTTGCAGGGGCCGAATATCAGTATTGTTACCGCTTGTACCACTGGCGTACACAATATTGGTCAGGCAGCCCGAATGATTGCTTACGGCGATGCCGATGCGATGATAGCCGGTGGCGCAGAAAAAGCCTCGACGCCACTTGGTATGGGTGGCTTTGGTGCGGCAAGGGCTTTGTCTACCCGGAACGATGCCCCAGAACAAGCCAGCCGCCCCTGGGATAGAGACCGTGATGGTTTTGTGCTGGGTGATGGGGCCGGGGTGATGGTGGTCGAAGAATACGAGCATGCCAAAGCCCGTGGTGCAAAAATCTATGCCGAGTTGGTTGGTTTTGGCATGAGTGGCGATGCGTACCATATGACCTCACCACCAGAAAGCGGTACCGGTGCTGCGCTGTCTATGAAGAATGCCTTAAATGATGCCGGGGTAAACCCTGATCAGGTGCAGTATATTAATGCCCATGGTACTTCAACCCCAGCAGGTGATATTGCTGAGACCATGGCCATTAAATCCATTTTTGGTGCTAAACCTGAAAACCTGATGGTCAGCTCATCGAAGTCGATGATGGGCCATCTGTTAGGGGCTGCGGGCTCGGTTGAATCAATTATTACCGTGATGTCGTTACAGGATCAGTTGGTCACGCCAACCATTAACCTGGATAACCCAAGTGACGGTTGTGATCTGGATTACGTGCCACATACGGCTCGCCAGGCTAAGCTGGAGTATGCACTTTGTAACTCGTTTGGTTTTGGTGGAACCAACGGTTCTATCTTGTTTAAACGGATGTAACCGCATTATATCGACAACCAAGGCTGCCGCGGCAGCCTTTGTTTTATCTGCAAATTAAGGCATACTCGGCTTTATTTAACGGTTGTTATAGCGCTACGTGACCAACATTATCAGTCCAAACATAAACCCTGACATAAACCCTGAGATCAGCCCTAACGATCGCTGCTTTTTATATGGTGATGGCTTTTTCAGTACCGTGCGGGTGACCGCTGGGGTGCCAGAGCTATGGCCATTACATCTGGCTCGCTTACAACATACTGCAGCGCAGTTGGCGATTGACATTGCAGACTGGAATGTTATCAGCGAGGCGGTGGTTAACGCTATTGCCGCAGCGCACGTAGATAAGGCAGTATTAAAAATTCAAGTCTCGCGCGGCTCGGGTCAGCGTGGTTACAGCCCGGCTGGCATTGCGCCGGCCAGTGTCTATATTAGTCTGGGTAATTTGCCGGATTACAGCCGCTGGCAGCAACAGGGCGTAACGCTGGCACTGGCAGAGCTGCAGCTTGCTGTGCAGCCGGTGTTAGCCGGGCTAAAACATTGTAACCGGCTGGAACAGGTATTATTAAAGCGCCAAGCCAATGGCCGAGGGGTTGATGATTTGCTGGTATGCGATCAGCAGGGTTACGTCACCGAGGCAATTGCGGCTAACTTATTTTTGCATCGGGCCGGGCGCTGGTATACGCCAGAATTAAGCCGGGCCGGCGTTGCCGGTGTTATGCGCAGCCACTTGCTAAGCCGCCATCCCGACATTGAACAGGTCAACTGGCTGCTGAGTGAGCTAAACAACGTCGATGCCATGGTGCTTAGTAATGCACTGATGGGGGTAGTGCCGGTGCAATCATACAATAATCAGCCTCTTGACCTGGCGCTGGCCAAAACCTGGTGTAATAAGCTGTTATGCTGAAAAAAATACTATTGCTGTTGTTAGTCGCCGTGGTGGCGTTGGCGTTGTTACTTCGCCAGGGGATTAGCCAACTGGAGCAACGGCCAGTTGCACTGGCTGAGCCCTATTTTAAGCTGCAAGCGGGCAGCAGTGCCCGCGGCCTGTGCCAACAGTGGCGAGCAGAAGGCCAGCTTAGCCCCTACGACTGTTACCTGTTGCGCTTGTATTTAAAGTGGCAGCCTGAACTGGCTCAATTGCGCCAGGGTACCTACCGTACCCCGGAACAAGCCACGTTACTATCGTTGTTGCGGTTATTTGCCAGTGGCGAGGTGGCTCAGTTCAGTTTAACTTTTATCGAGGGCGAAACGGCGCAACAGGCCCTGCTGCGATTGCAGGGTGCAGAGTATTTGCAGCAGGACCTTAACAGTACAGAGCAGATGCTGAAGCTGTTAAGCTGGCCAGCCGACTGGGGAGCGCCCCCAGCGCATCCGGAAGGTCTGTTATTCGCGGATACGTATTTTTATACAGCAAACAGCGCGGCCAGTGCCTTGGTTCAACGGGCACAGCAAGCACTGCTGCGCCAGCTTGATCTTGCCTGGCAGCAGCGACAGGGTGAGCTGCCGCTGCAAAATCGCTATCAGTTGCTGATCATGGCGTCGTTAATCGAAAAAGAGAGCGGTTTGCTGGCTGAAAAATCGCTGGTAAGTTCAGTATTTGTCAATCGGTTACACCGCAATATGCGGCTGCAAACCGATCCTACGGTAATTTATGGCTTAACTGACTACAGTGGCCGGATAACCTATGCTGATTTGCGGAATCCTCATCCGTACAATACTTATCGTCATCATGGCTTACCACCGGGGCCTATTTCGCTGGTCGGTGCCAGTGCGTTGCAGGCGGCAGCACAACCTGATAACAGTGACTATTTTTATTTTGTCAGTCGTGGTGATGGCTCACATGTGTTTTCAGTGACCCTTGAGCAACATAATGCGGCAGTAAGGAAGTATATTTTGGGAAAAAATGATGACTAAGCCCGGCAGGTTTATTGTAGTGGAGGGATTGGAAGGTGCGGGTAAAAGCAGCGCGATAGCAACCATCCGCCATTGGTTAGAGCTACGTCAGTTAACGGTAGTCTGTACCCGTGAACCCGGTGGTACGCCGCTGGCTGAAAAGCTTCGCACCCTGGTAAAACAGGTTGATAACTCAGAGATACTCGCGCCACAAACCGAATTGCTGCTGATGTACGCGGCCCGGGTGCAATTATTGAGTAATGTTATCCGACCTGCGCTCAGCCGCGGGGAGTGGGTGCTGGCAGATCGGCATGATATGTCATCCCGGGCCTATCAGGGCGGGGGGCGCCAGCTAGATGAGCAGCTTATTAATAACCTTCGAAGTACGGTTTTAGGTAATACCCGGCCGGATCTGACGTTGTACCTGGACATCGATCCGGCAGTGGGCTTAAGCCGAGCTGCGGCTCGTGGCGAACTGGACCGGATAGAGCAGGAGCAACTGGACTTTTTTGTCAGAACCCGGCAAAAATACCGGCAAATAGCCGCCACCGAACCCGGTATTATTACCATTGATGCCAGTCAACCGTTGGCAGAAGTGCAGCAAGCCATTACTGACGCACTACAAAACCATTTTGCCGGCCACTCAGATGACTAAGTTGTATCCCTGGTTATTACCACAGTTTAACCAAATGCAGGCGCTGACCAGCAAAGGGCAGCTGGCCCATGCACTGGTGCTTACCGGGGCAGCGGGTATTGGCAAAGATATGCTGGCTAATGCGCTGGCTGCTTTGTTGTTATGCAAAAACCGCCAGCCTGACGGTGCCTGCGACACCTGTAAAAGTTGTTTGCTGCGCCTGGCGGGTAATCATGCAGATTTATTAGTGTTGCAAACTGAAACGCAGCATATTGGGGTTGACGCTATTCGCCAGCTTAATCAATTTACCTACGGCGCAGCCCAGCAACAAGGCTACAAAGTGGTGATTATTCCCGCTGCGGATACGATGACCGAAGCGGCTGCCAATGCCTTGCTTAAGACATTGGAAGAACCTCCGGCGGGTTGTTTTATTATCCTGGTGAGCAGTAATTATTCGCAGTTGTCGGCGACTATTCGCAGCCGTTGCCAGCAATGGCAATTGCATGCAGGCAGCGAAGCTATGCTGAGCGAATGGCTTAAAACGCAAAGTAACACGCCGCTGCCGCCGTTTTTGCTCGATTATTGTCAGGGCGCTCCGCTCAAAGCACTAGGCATGCTGAAAAATGAGCAAGCCGGCAGTCTTACCGAGATGATAGCATTGCTGGATGACTATTTTAGTGGCAAGCTACAGTTGGCTGCTCTGGTAAAGCAGCTTGATGGCAAAGCAGAGTTAAGCGGTATGCTGGGGTTCTATTTGCGGCAACGGCTGGCTCAGCCGGTAGACTTTTTGCGTCAGCAAGCCGTACTGACGGCTTATCAGCGTTGGTGTCGTGACGCCACCCGGATAATAGGGCAAAATAGTGCCTTAGCCTTAACCGGTTTATTAACTGAATTAAAACCCTTGTTGCAACATCAGGAGACGAAATGGAAGAGCTGACCCTGGGCTTTAGCGATAACAAAGAGTTATATCGCTGCTACATGCCCTTTTTTAAAAATGGTGGGTTGTTTGTTCGCTCGGCCCGGCAATACAAAATGGGCCAGTCACTGGCACTTAGTGTCACGTTGCCTGATGCACTGGAGCCGATGGTAGTTACCGGCAAAGTAGCCTGGGTAGCGCCGCATGGTTCGCAAAGCGCTAATCCTGCTGGTATTGGGGTGGCGTTTATCGATGATAAATCTAACTTATCCGGCAAAATTGAGAAGCTGATCGGCGGTATGCAAAACAGTACCGATCCTACGTATACCATGTAACTATTTTGTCAGAGGTTGTTTTGTTTGTAGATTCACATTGTCATCTGGATAGATTAGAGCTTGATAAACTTGGTATGACCCTGCAGCAGGTTATGGATGCTGCGCTGGCGCAACGCATTGAGCATATGCTGTGTGTGTCGGTCAGTCTGGCAGAGTTTGCTGAGATGGCAGCTAAAGTGGCTGAGTATCCGCAGGTATCGGTATCTTGCGGTGAGCACCCGTTGCATCAGACCGGCACGGTTGACCCTGAGCAGTTATTGACGTTATGTCAGTCAGCGAAGGTGGTTGCTGTTGGTGAAACCGGCCTTGATTATTTTTATGCGCCAGAGTCAAAACTGGCGCAGCAACAGGCGTTTGTAAGCCATATCGAGGTTGCCCGTAAGGTAAAAAAACCGCTGATCATCCATACCCGGGATGCCCGTAGCGATACCATTGCTTTGTTAAAGTCGCACCAGGGCGATCAGGCCGGTGGGGTGTTACATTGTTTTACTGAAAGCTACGAGATGGCCAGAGCCGCCCTGGACCTTGGTTTTTACATTTCTATTTCCGGCATTATGACATTTCGCAATGCCGACGAGCTTCGCGCAGTGGTTAAAAAGCTGCCGCTGGACCGGTTGCTAATTGAAACCGATTCGCCTTATCTGGCACCGGTACCGTTTCGCGGCAAAACCAACCAGCCAGCTTATGTCACCGCGGTGGCAGAGGCGATTAGCGAGTTGCGTGGGATCAGTGTCGATAGTCTGGCTGAGCAAACCACCGAGAATTTTTACCGCCTGTTTACGTTATGTAATAAGGCCGCGTAACGATAATAATCACCGTAACGATAAACCGTTATGACCTAACTTTTTTTCCTGATAAGCAGCAAGTTCTGCAGATAAAAGAAGCCCAGAACCAATCCGAATTGTTCTGGGCCTAGGGGAATGGCTCATAGGGAATGAGCCGTGCGCTATCGAAAAACTGTTACAAATAAAGTAAGGTAAAGTGTAGTAAACCTAATTCACTTTTTCCTGTTCGTCGTTGGCGTTTATTTACCACCAGCCATAAAGTTACCCACCGTTTGTGCTCAGGTTATGCCCAGCTTATCCCCTGATTTTGACCGCAGCATCGCATCGTTGCAGCCTTTGTCCTTAAATAGGGGCAAACTCTAGTTATAAGCACGTGGTATAAAGGTTATTTATTTAATGAAAATAAAGTCTAAAAAATAATTTATAAAGTCGTAACCGAATCCAGCCAATTCAGTTTTTAACCTGATACACCATTACCTAACCTCTACAACTTTAGGCGTATATTGTCGACAATCTATCTCGCTTCGGCTTGACATAGCCGATTAACAAGCTTAAAAAGACACTATTAAATATTTATGTCGACAATATATGTATCAAGCTCATCCTGCTTTGCGACAACCTGTTACTGCAGCCGACCGGGTTTTACTGGAAATACAGCGCGCCATTGTCGAAGGTGATATTGCGCCTGGCAGCAAAATAAGTGAACCCGAGCTGGCGCGACGCTTTGATTTAAGCCGGGCACCGCTGCGCGAAGCGTTGGCGCGGCTGGAGCGTTGTCATTTAATTGAACGCATTCCTAATGCCGGTGCCAGAGTGGTGAGGTTGTCGACAAGCGGATTATTGGCGCTTTATCAGTTGCGGGAAAATCTGGAAGGGCTGGCGTGTAAGCTGGCGGCTGAGCACATGACCGACGCTGAGATAACCGAAGTGCGTCAATTGCTGGATCAGCATTTGACATCGCAAAGGGTGCGGGAGGGCGAAAGTTATTACCAGGAAGCGGGCGATCTGGATTTTCATTACCGAGTGATCCTGGGAAGCAAAAACAGTTATTTAATTAATATTTTATGTGACGAGTTGTACTACCTGGTCAGAATGTACCGGGTACAACTGGGTATGAATGGGCCGCGAGTGTCCCGTGCGTTTGATGAACATAAAGCTATTATTAATGCCATTGCCAACCGTGACGGTGAGCTGGCTGACTTATTAATGCGCCGCCATATAGCAGCATCGCGGCGTAACATTGAACAACAACTTGAACAAATGGGAACCTGATATGGCTAACACACTTTCTGCCGGCGCTAAGTTCCGCGCGGCTATTACTGCAAACCAACCGTTACAAATTGTCGGTACCATAAACGCCTATACCGCAATGATGGCCGAGCGTTGTGGTCATCAGGCTATTTACCTCTCTGGTGCAGGGGTGGCCAATGCCTCCTTTGGTTTGCCAGACTTAGGTATGACATCGTTAAACGACGTATGTGAAGACATCAGACGGATCACCGCTGCGACCAGCGTACCTTTATTAGTGGATGCGGATACTGGCTGGGGCGGTGCTTTTAACATAGCCCGCACCGTTAAGGAAATGAGCCGGGCGGGTGCAGCCGGTTTTCATATTGAAGATCAGGTCGCGCAAAAGCGTTGTGGTCACCGGCCTAATAAAGAAATTGTCAGCCTGAATGAAATGGTCGACCGGGTTAAAGCCAGTGTTGATGCGCGTGATGACGAAAACTTTTTTATCATGGCCCGCACCGATGCGCTGGCGCAACAAGGTATTGATGCGGCGCTGGAGCGCGCTCTGGCCTGCGAAGCCGCCGGCGCCGATGCCATTTTTGCCGAAGCCGTGCATACCCTGGAGCAATATCAGGCTTTTACCAAGGCATTAAAAATACCGGTACTGGCAAATATTACCGAGTTTGGCCAGACTCCGCTGTTTAATAAAGCCGAGTTGGCCAGCGTTGGGGTAGCTATGGTGCTGTACCCGCTAAGTGCGTTTAGGGCTATGAATAAAGCGGCGTTAAATGTCTACCAGTCTATTTTGGACAATGGCGATCAGAAAGCGGTGGTGGAAACCATGCAAACCCGTGCTGAATTATATGACTTTTTAAATTACCACAGCTTCGAGCAAAAACTTGATGCGCTGTTTAGCGACGGTAAAAACAAGTAAGCCAGCAGCAGAGCGTTAACAGATTAATTAGCAAAGAATTGGAGTAGAAAATGGCAAATGCAAAACAGTTATCAGGCGCAGGTTTGCGCGGGCAGGTTGCGGGTAAAACGGCGTTATCAACCGTGGGTAAAAGCGGTTCGGGGTTAACCTATCGTGGTTACGATGTAAAAGATTTAGCGGCAAACTGTGAGTTTGACGAAGTGGCGTTTTTAATTTTAAAAGGCGAACTGCCGAATAAGAGTGAGCTGGCGCAGTACAAAACTAAACTTAAAAAAATGCGGGCGCTGCCACAAGCACTAAAAGATGTATTAGAGCGCATTCCGGCATCGGCTCACCCGATGGATGTGATGCGCACCGGCTGCTCTATGCTGGGTAATCTGGAGACAGAGCAGAATTTTGGCGAGCAACAGGATGCAACGGATCGGATGCTGGCGGTGTTCCCGGGTATGGTGAACTACTGGTACAACTACAGCCACCACAACAAAAAAATTGAAGTAGAAACCGACGCTAATTCAACCGCTGAGCAATTTTTATGGACCTTGCATGGTGAAAAACCAACGGCGCTGCACACTCAGGTGATGGAATCGTCACTGATTTTATATGCTGAGCACGAGTTTAACGCCTCTACCTTTACCGCCCGGGTTTGTGCCTCTACTCTTAGTGATATGCATTCGTGCGTGACCGGCGCTATTGGTTCACTACGGGGGCCGCTGCATGGTGGCGCCAACGAAGCGGCAATGGAACTGATTGAAAATATGCAAAGCCCGGACGATGCCGAACAAAAACTGCTTGGCATGCTAGAGCGCAAAGAAAAAATTATGGGTTTTGGTCATGCGGTGTATTCCGAGTCTGATCCGCGTAATGCGGTGATCAAAGCCTGGTCAGAAAAACTCGCTAAGGCCAATGGTGATACCCGCTTATATGATGTATCTGAGCGGTGCGAAGCGGTAATGTGGCGCGAGAAAAAGCTGTTTTGTAATGCCGATTTTTTCCATGCCTCTGCTTACAATTATATGGGTATTCCCACCAAACTGTTTACGCCAATTTTTGTTTGCAGCCGCTTAACGGGTTGGGCCGCACACGTAATGGAACAGCGCGCGGATAACCGGATCATCCGGCCAAGTGCCGACTATGTTGGCGTAGAGCCGCGCAGCGTTAAACCAATTAATGAACGGTAATAGCAATGAATAACGACTTTCGTAAAAAATTGCCTGGCACAACGCTTGAGTATTTTGATACTCAGGCTGCGGTAGATGCTATTGAACCTGGCGCCTATGCCAAACTGCCCTATACCTCGCGGGTATTTGCCGAAAACCTGGTACGCCGTTGCGATCCTGCGATGTTAACAGACTCGTTAAAGCAGTTTATTTATCGCAAAAACGATCTGGATTTCCCGTGGTATCCTGCGCGGGTAGTGTGCCACGATATTCTAGGCCAGACGGCTTTAGTTGATTTAGCCGGCTTACGTGACGCTATAGCTGAGCAGGGCGGCGATCCGGCTAAGGTAAACCCAGTGGTGCCAACCCAGCTTATTGTCGATCATTCTTTAGCGGTAGAACATGCCGGTTTTGAGAAAGACGCGTTTGAAAAAAACCGCAGTATTGAAGACAGACGCAACGACGATCGGTTTCACTTTATTAACTGGACTAAAAAAGCCTTTAAAAATGTCGACGTTATCCCACCAGGTAACGGCATTATGCACCAGATCAATTTAGAGCGGATGTCGCCGGTAGTGCATAGTCTGGACGGTGTCGCCTTCCCCGATACCTTAGTGGGTACCGACAGCCATACGCCGCATGTTGATGCGCTCGGTGTAATTGCCATCGGGGTTGGTGGTTTAGAAGCCGAAAGCGTGATGCTCGGCCGGGCCAGCTGGATGCGCCTGCCAGATATTATTGGCGTAGAGCTAACCGGTAAAGCCCAACCCGGCATTATGGCGACTGATATTGTACTGGCATTAACCGAGTTTTTGCGTAAGCAAAAAGTGGTATCCAGTTACCTGGAGTTTTATGGAGAAGGTGCCAGCAGCTTAAGTTTAGGTGACAGAGCCACCATCTCTAACATGACACCCGAGTATGGCGCTACTGCTGCGATGTTTTATATTGATCAGCAAACGCTGGATTATTTAACCCTGACCGGCCGTGAGGCCAAGCAGGTACAGCTGGTTGAAACCTATGCCAAAACCGCAGGTTTATGGGCAGATAGTTTAACAACTGCGCAATACGAGCGGGTACTAAAGTTTGATTTATCCAGCGTTGGCCGTACCATGGCCGGACCATCCAACCCACATGCGCGCCTGGCAACCAGTGATTTAGCAGCGCGAGGCATCGCCGGTAAATATGAAATTGAAGAGGGCAAAATGCCCGATGGTGCGGTGATTATCGCCGCTATTACCAGCTGTACCAATACTTCTAACCCACGCAATGTTATTGCGGCCGGTTTGTTGGCCCGTAATGCTAACGCCAAAGGGTTAACCCGCAAGCCGTGGGTGAAAACCTCACTGGCGCCTGGCTCTAAAGCGGTGCAGTTGTATCTGGAAGAAGGCGCTTTGTTGCCTGAGCTGGAGCAACTGGGTTTTGGTATTGTTGGCTTTGCCTGTACCACCTGTAATGGTATGAGCGGTGCGCTCGACCCGGTTATCCAAAAAGAAGTGATTGAACGTGATTTATACGCCACCGCCGTGTTATCGGGTAACCGTAACTTTGATGGGCGTATTCATCCGTATGCCAAGCAGGCGTTTTTAGCCTCACCGGCATTAGTGGTGGCCTATGCCATAGCCGGCACGATTCGCTTCGATATTGAGAAAGATATTCTGGGTTATGATGATCAAGGTAATGGCATTACCTTAAAAGACATCTGGCCGGATGATGCAGAAATTGATGCCATGGTGGCCAAGAGCGTTAAGCCTGAGCAATTCAGACGGGTATATGAGCCAATGTTTAATGTCGCCGTCGATTTTGGTGAGCAAATAAGCCCGTTGTACGATTGGCGGCCACAAAGTACCTATATTCGCCGGCCACCTTACTGGGAAACGGAAGGCGAGGGAGCCATTGCCGGCGAGCGCAGTTTAACCGGGATGCGGCCTTTGGCGGTGCTTGGTGACAACATTACTACCGACCATTTATCGCCGTCGAACGCTATTATGCTGGACAGTGCGGCGGGTGAATACCTGCATAAAATGGGCTTGCCGGAAGAAGACTTTAACTCTTATGCCACCCACCGTGGTGATCACTTAACGGCACAGCGAGCCACCTTCGCTAACCCGAAGCTGATTAATGAAATGGCAGTGGTAGATGGTAAAGTAAAACAAGGCTCGTTAACCCGGCTGGAACCCGAAGGCAAAGTAGTGCGCATGTGGGAAGCGATTGAAACCTATATGCAGCGCAACCAACCGCTAATTATCGTGGCCGGTGCTGATTACGGCCAGGGGTCATCGCGCGACTGGGCAGCGAAAGGTGTTCGATTAGCGGGTGTTGAAGCGATTGCTGCTGAGGGCTTTGAGCGTATTCACCGTACTAATTTAATTGGTATGGGCGTATTGCCGCTGGAGTTTAAAGCGGGTACCACCCGGCAAACGCTGCAACTGAATGGTACTGAAACCTATGATGTCAAAGGTGAGCGCAAGCCGCGGGCAACCTTAACCCTGGTTATTCACCGTAACAATGGTGAAACGCTTGAAGTGCCAATGACCTGCCGGCTGGATACTGCAGAAGAGCTGTCTATTTATGAAGCAGGCGGTGTGTTGCAGCGCTTCGCGCAGGACTTTTTGCAGGGTGCAGTTTAACGAATAGCAAGAAGCCGTTTAGGCTTCGGTTGCAACTCCCCGAAAAGCTCGCCACAGCAATTACGCTGGTCAATCCTGCCCATCGCCGGAGGCCAGCCAGAGGCTGTTCAAATTCGTTCCAGACGAATTTGTCACTTCGCTGTTGGCGCGCTCACTCAGACACTCTGTGTCGACTTTTCTGGGATTCCAACCTGCGCTATCAAGTTAAGCTGACATCGACAAGGGAGGGCCGATGCCTCTTTATGTCATCACAGAGTGTCTGAGCCCTGCCGTAGGCATTGGGGCGAGTTGCTGTGATGAGCAGAAAGAGGTTGTCGGCCCGGACTAAGCAAATTTCGTAACAAGAGATCAGTACTTATGTCTGTTCCACAAATTAAAATTTCAGCCACTTATATGCGGGGCGGTGAAATTTTTTACCGGAGAAAGCTGCTCCTGCAGTTTTCTCCTTTCACTGCGGAAAAATGCGATTTTTCCTTGCTCGCAGGCACTAATGTGCCTGGCGGTAGTTCCCTCTACCGCAGAGGTTCCGCTTTTTTCGCTGTAGGAGGTTAAATGTTTGCACCACAAATAAAAATTCCAGCCACTTATATGCGGGGCGGAACCTCTAAAGGGGTGTTTTTTAAGCTGGATGATTTACCAGAAGCGGCGCAGCAGCCTGGCTCAGCCCGCGACAAACTATTGTTACGGGTGATTGGCAGCCCCGACCCTTATGGTAAACACACTGATGGTATGGG
>NZ_JBFJPY010000002.1:0-103156 GCF_041616895.1 Arsukibacterium sp. | reverse complement strand
GGAACCACCTGATCCCATTCCGAACTCAGAAGTGAAACGCAGCTGCGACGATGGTAGTGTGGCATTCGCCATGCGAGAGTAGTACACCGCCAGGCTCCCAATTAAGCTAAAGAGCCCACTCAATCGAGTGGGCTTTTTTGCTTTATCCGCTGCGCGGGTGCACTACACTCCCACGCCAGCCACAGCCCCTGCGGGGAGTGGCATTGCTCGCCCCATCCTTGGGGCTCGTCGCTTCGCGACCTGCCTGCGGCAGTCCAAAACTGCTCCCGGCAGTTTTGTCGCCATGCTATATCGATATCGAGAAGCGCTGTTTTATTTGCTGAAATCTACGGTGTCATTCTTTGATGTAAGCTTGTGTTACAAGCTTTGCACATACAAATACAAGGCTTTTAAGATCTTCATTTTTTGCTCATCACTGGCATGCTCATGCGCCAGGTTTTCAAGCTCCAGGCTGAACGCTTCCATGGTCAGGTTGGGATTGTCTACGCCATGCATCAGTTTATCCGTGCGATAGCGTTGCCACTTTTGCTGTTCAGTATCATTCAGGCTTTGTGGATAATTCCGTGCCCGGTACAAAAACAGTAAATTGTTTAAGCGATCATCAGAAAAAAGCGGGGCATTTATGCCTAGTTGCTCAGGGGGTAAGCTATGCAGCTGCTGCATTTTTTGTTTGTCTGCATCGCTGATAAAGCCGCTGTAAAGCTGATAGTCTGGATTGGTTTCACTGGGATAGTCAGAGGGTTGTTGGTATAGCTCTAGCACTTTTTGTTGCAACTGCCGATGTTGTTTAAACCATTCAAGATGCTCAAGGCATTGTGCGCGGTTGATACCCAGTTCAGTCGCACGCTCGACACTGAGCGTTTTAGCATTAGCCAGCACCGGGCATTTGTTTAAATGAATTAATTTTAAGCCAAGTCGCTGTTCTCCTTCGGCCAAATCAATACTACGGGTATAAAGTTTGGTGGTGAGCGTTGCCAGATCTTCATCCAGTAACGGTTTAGGATCAGCTTGCAGATTGTAGCAAATGACGGCATTTTTGTTGGTAGGGTGAAAGGCCAGTGGCACTATCCAGCTAACACAGCCTGAGCTTGCAGAAAACTTAGACGACACATGCACCAGTGGAGTTAATCCTGCCACATCTATCAGCTCGCTTACCTTATTTTTTTTACGTAGCTCGAATAAATAATTAAACAGTTTAGGCTGTTTTTCTTTAATTAACTTTGCGATAGCGATAGTGGCATACACATCTGACAACGCATCGTGTGCCTGGCTATGTACCAGATCATTGGCTTTGGTTAAATGCTCTAACTTAAAGCTTGGGCTGCCATCGTCACGCAGCGGCCAGTTAATGCCCTCTGGTCGCAATGCATAACAGGCGCGAACCACATCGATTAGATCCCAACGGCTGTTTCCATGCTGCCATTCCCGGCCGTAGGGCTCATAAAAGTTACGGTATAAACTGTAGCGTGTTACCTCGTCATCGAAGCGCAAACTGTTATAACCCAGAACGCAGGTATTCGCTTCACTGAGACGTTCCACTATTTTCTGCATAAAATCGGTTTCGCTCAGGCCTTTTTTATTACAAAGTTGTGGGGTAAGTCCGGTGATTAACGCCGCTTGCGGATGGGGTAAATAATCATTTGCCAGTTGGCAGTACCATACGTCAGGCTCACTGATAATATTTAATTCTAAATCAGTGCGAATACCTGCAAATTGTGCGGGACGATCGCGTTTTGGATCTGCACCCCAGGTTTCATAGTCATGAAAATAGTAAGACATCGGTTTCGACATATTTTAGTTCTTTAAGAAGTGAAGTTGCGGCGTGTATCAATACCAAGATAATACACTAATGTATGGCGGCTGTGTTATTTGTCGGGATCCATCAAACTCTCTAATGCAGAGCCTGGGTCCTCTTCTCCGCAGACAGAATTGTCTTCAGGCGCTGCTGCCTCTGCATCCTGGTGCGAAAGGGGCTTGGTTGGCTTTTCACTCTCTGGTTTAAAATCAGTATTATGAGTATCGCGCTGTTTATCATTGCGCTCATCAATTTGCCTATTATTCTGATTGGTATCGTTGGACATATGCTCAGTTTAATAAAGAAATTACTTGGTAAAGTATAGGCATCTGTAGTGATAACGCAACGTTTGAATGAGCGGCAGCTATTGCCTGTTAAGACATTTAAGTTGTGGTTAAATAAGGCTTCAGCCTATTGTGAGTGGCTAATAAATCACGTAAAAAGAACATCATAACTAAATATTAGGAGCAAACATGAAATCATTTATGCTGGTTTTGACACTATTATTTTCAACTACGGCAATCGCGGCAACACCACCCATTGGTATCGTTATTCACGGCGGTGCCGGCACGATTGAGCGCAGCCAGATGAGCAGCGAACAGCAACAACGCTACGAAGCCACTCTGGCTGAAGCCTTAAACAAAGGCTATGAGTTGCTTGCTGCAGGAGGCAGTAGCCTGGATGCTGTAACGCTTGCTGTTACCGTGCTGGAGAATTCACCCTTATTTAACGCAGGAAAAGGCGCGGTGTATACCTGGGATGAAACCCATGAGCTGGACGCCGCCATCATGACAGGTCACGATCGGAATGCCGGTGCGGTTGCCAGTGTTACCACAGTAAAAAATCCAATTTTACTCGCCCGCGCGGTGATGGAGAAATCTGATCATGTCATGTTAACGGGCAAGGGCGCCGAACAATTTGCACTCTCTCAAAAGTTAGAGCAAGTAGATAACCGCTATTTTAATACCGAGTTTCGTTATGAAGCATTGAAGCGGGCCAAGCAGGCCCAGCAACCCTTGCCACATCAGGCAGCAATTGTGACTGATCCTAACTGGAAAATGGGTACAGTTGGCGCGGTTGCTATTGATGAGAAAGGTAATCTGGCAGCTGCGACATCCACCGGTGGCATGACCGCGAAACGTTGGGGCCGGGTGGGCGATGTTCCTGTACTTGGTGCGGGTAACTTTGCCGACAATACCAGCTGTGCCGTCTCAGGCACCGGCCATGGTGAGTATTTTATTCGCTACAATGTGGCGTCAGATATATGTGCCAGGGTTAAATATCAGGATAAGAATGCGGCGCTGGCCGCTAAAGAAGTTATTGCAGAGTTACTGCAAGCAGGCGGTACCGGCGGTGTTATTGTTGTGGATGCACAGGGCGAGCTTAGCTGGGCGTTTAACACGCCTGGAATGTATCGTGCTAAGCGAAATGAGGCTGGCACAGTGATCGAGATATTCGCCGATGATAGTGAAAAACCGGGCAATTAAATCATTATTGGCTAGACTATTTAACAGGTGCAGCATTAAGTTGGATGGATTATAGGGGAACGTATGGACTTACTGAAAGTAGCTGACTATATGCATCGTCATCCGGTAACGTTTACGGTTGATATGCCGGTTGAAATGGCAGTGGCTTTGCTGATTAAAGGCCACCAGACCGGTGGACCCGTGGTTGATACTAACAACAAAATTGTCGGTTTTGTTTCTGAACAGGATTGCCTGGCCAGAATGTTAATGTCTACTTATCATGATCAGCAATCAGCCCGGGTCAGCGATGTAATGAACGCCGAAGTATTAACCGTTAAGCCTTATGATGGCATTATCGATTTAGCCCAGATGATGCTTAAAACCAAGCCCAAGCTCTATCCGGTAGTGGATGATAATGGGGGATTACTGGGTATCATTACCCGGTCAGACGTGTTAGCAGCAATTGACAAAGAATTACATTCTCACTACCGACGTGTTGTATAACGCTAGACCTTGACCCCGCTAGCTTGGTAGCATGACGCCCTCTGATTTCTGAGGGTGTTATTTTGTCTGTTGAGCCCGTAGTAACTGTATCATCTTTATATTCCCAACTTAACGATTGCCTGTTGCAGGATCAATTCAGGCTGCGTCGTCGCCTGGCAAACAGTAAAAAAATAAGTGGGAAGGCCGAACTGCAATCGGTGTTGCAAAAAATAGCAGCGGATATTCAGCGCTCACTCGTCCAGCGACAACAGCGTCAGGCTGCTATTCCAGCTATTAGTTATCCGCCAGAGTTGCCTGTTGCTGCCAGTAAAGAGGATATTAAAGCTGCCATTGCCGCTAACCAGGTGGTGATTATTGCGGGTGAAACCGGTTCGGGCAAAACCACCCAAATACCTAAAATATGCCTTGAGCTTGGCCGCGGCATTGCGGGCACTATTGGCCATACCCAACCACGGCGATTGGCGGCGCGTAGCGTCGCTGATCGAATAGCGCAGGAACTTAATTGTACGGCAGGCCAGCAAGTTGGCTATAAAATTCGTTTTGGTGATCACACTACAAATCAAACCCTGGTAAAACTGATGACAGATGGGGTATTGCTGGCGGAAATGCAGCAGGATCGCTATTTAAATCAGTACGATACTATCATTATTGATGAAGCCCACGAACGCAGCCTCAATATCGACTTTTTACTGGGTTATTTAAAGCAGTTATTACCAAAGCGGCCGGACCTAAAGCTGATTATTACCTCAGCTACGATTGACCCGCAACGTTTTTCAAAACACTTTTTTGATGCGCCGATTATTGAAGTGTCGGGCCGTACTTATCCGGTGGAAACCCGCTACCGTCCGTACACTGAGCAAGAAGATAAAGACGCCGACCAGTTGCAGGGCATTTTTGATGCGGTAGAGGAGTTGTACCGGGAGCCAGCTGGCGACATCCTGATTTTTTTAAACGGTGAGCGGGAAATTCGGGATACTGCCGATGCGCTGGAGAAGCTAAAGCTACCTCACACTGAAGTATTACCATTATATGCCAGATTAAGTGCTGCAGAACAAAACAGGATATTTCAGGGCCATACCGGAAGACGGATTGTGTTGGCAACGAACGTTGCTGAAACCTCACTGACGGTACCGGGGATTCGCTACGTTATTGATCCTGGTACGGCCCGATTATCCCGCTACAGTTACCGCTCAAAAGTGCAGCAACTGCCGATAGAAGCCATTAGTCAGGCAAGTGCTAACCAGCGCAAGGGGCGATGTGGCCGGGTAGCAGCAGGTATTTGTATCCGGTTGTACAGTGAAGAAGATTTTAACGGCCGGCCGGAGTTTACGGATCCAGAGATCCTGCGCACCAATTTAGCCTCTGTTATTATGCAAATGCTGGCCCTTGGGTTGGGCGATATTGATGCGTTCCCGTTTTTACAACGCCCTGATAGTCGCTTTGTTAACGATGGTATCAAATTGCTGGAAGAGCTGGGGGCAATCGAGCCTCAGCGTGGCAAGCAAAAATTATGCTTAACGGCTCTGGACAAGCAACTTGCCCGGCTACCAATCGATCCACGGCTAGCCAGGATGGTAGTAGCGGCAAGCAGCACTGCTGCGCTGCAGGAAGTGCTGGTGGTCGTCGCGGCGCTGTCTATTCAGGACGCGCGTGAACGGCCGCTGGACAAGCAACAGAAAGCCGATGAATGTCATAGCCGCTTTGCCGATCCCGACTCCGATTTTAGCAGTTGGTTGAAACTTTGGGCATATTTGCAGCAACAACAGGATGAGCTGAGCAATAACCAATTCAGGCGGTTATGCCGCCAGGAATTTTTAAATTATCTTCGCGTCAGGGAATGGCAGGATTTAGTCGGCCAGTTAAGCCAATTGGCAAAAGAGCAGGGGCTTACCCTCAATAGCAATCCACCAGGCTATCAGCAACTACATAGTGCATTGCTTACCGGTTTACTGGGACAGGTAGGATTTAAGGATACTGAGGCCGATTATCTTGGACCACGGCAAACGCGCTTTTATGCGTTTCCGGGCAGTCACCTGTTTAAACGCAAACCCAAATGGGTAATGGCGGCAGAATGGGTGGAAACCAGTAAACTTTACGCCCGCAGTCTGGCAAAAATTGAACCCGAGTGGATAGAGCCACTGGCAGCTCATTTAGTCAGCCGTAGTTACAGCGAGCCGCATTGGGAGAAAAAACGTGGTGCGGTGGTAGCATTTGAGCAAGTATCGCTCTATGGCCTGGTTATCGTGCCAAAACGGGCTGTGCTTTACAGTAAAATAGATGAAGCGGTGTCTCATAGCATTTTTATCCGGGAGGCACTGGTTAATCAGGAGTTAGGCACTAACGACGCGTTTTTGACCTTTAACCAGCGATTAATTGACGATGTGACGGCGCTGGAGGAAAAATCGCGTCGACGGGATATTCTGGTTGATGAAGATACCCTGGCCACCTTTTATGCAGAGAAAATTCCGCAGTGGGCAAATAACCGCATCGATTTTGCAAAGTGGTGGAAAAAGCAACGCGCTGCTGATCCCGGTTATTTAAACTTTGATCCCGACAGTCTGCTTAATCGTGATACCAGCGATATTACCGCCGATAAGTTCCCGGAGAGCTGGCATCAGGGTAACGTCACCTTGCCACTAAATTATCATTTTGCGCCGGGCGAACCTGATGATGGTATTAGTGTCATTATACCGCTGGCTTTACTCAATCAGATAGAAGACAGTGGTTTTGACTGGCTTATTCCAGCACTGCGCCATGAACTGCTGGTGGCGCTAATCAAGTCGCTGCCAAAACAATATCGACGAAACTTTGTGCCGGCTCCGAACTATGCCGATGCCTTAATGCAGCTGATCGCTCCCGAGCAGGGCAAACTTATTGAAGTGGTCAGTCAGCGTTTAAAGCGAATGTCGGGCGTGACGATCCCGGACGATGCCTGGGATTTAACGGCTATACCTGTGCATTTAATCATGAACTTTAAAGTAGTGGATGAAGCCGGTAAAACGTTGCAACAAGGCCGGTCTCTGACCGTGTTAAAGCAAGGTTTGCAAGGCGAAGTGCAACAAAGTCTTAGCCAGGTAGCCGAGCAGGGCATTGAGCAAGAGAACCTGACGCAGTGGAACTTTGGAACTCTGCCACAGGAGTATGTAAAATTACAGGCGGGATACGAAATTAAAGCGTTTCCAGCCCTGGTTGACGAGCGGGATTCCGTTTCAATCAAGCTGTTAGATAACCCGCAACAGGCAAAGCAAGTCACGTTACAGGGGCTGCGGCGTTTACTGCTGCTAAACGTACCGTCACCGGTCAAGTACTTGCAAGAGTCGTTACCCAACAAAGCAAAATTAGGTTTGTATTTTAATCCGTTTGGCCGGGTGTTGGAGCTGATTGACGACTGCATTGCTGCCGGTGTGGATGCATTGATTGCAACAGATGCTTTGCCGACGACTGATCAGCAATTTACTGTGTTGCGCGACAAAGTCAGAGCCGAACTGGGTGATACCGTCGTGGCGATAGCATTGCAGGTCGAACAAATTTTAACGTTGGGCCACGATATCCAGAAGCGCTTAAAAGGTAAAGTGGATTTGGCGCATATTCAATCACAGGGTGATATTAAGCAGCAACTGAATGAATTAGTCTTTAAAGGCTTTGTCAGCAGCCACGGTGCGGCTCGGTTGGCTGATATTCTGCGCTATTTACAAGCCATGTTAAAACGGTTGGAAAAATTGCCGGTTGATCCTCAGCGAGACCGGTTATTGATGCACGAGTATCAAAAAGCAGTGGATGCGTATAACAACTTGTTGGGAAAATACGCTGGTGCTGCCATAGCACCCGCGCCACTGCAGGACATTTACTGGATGTTGCAGGAACTAAAGGTATCACTGCATGCTCAGCAATTAGGCACGCCCTATCCCGTATCGGTAAAGCGTATACTGCATGCTGTAGCAGAGCTAAAAAATTAGCCGGTGGTAGTTTTTCTCTGATGTCGCTGGTATCAGAGGGTACTTTACACACCGCTAGGAAAGTTCTATAACTAGGGTTGTTGTATTGACAGGGGAAAGTTATGTTAACAAAAGGCGATGGACGTCATTATTTCAGAATGATGGTGAATGCAGATGTGCAATTACTGCTTAATGATCCTGAAGCAGGCCGGACTATAGATGGGGTTTGTCGTGACCTGAGTGCATCTGGTATGTCAGTTGATATTGACGAACCGTTGGAAATGGGAACGATGATTAAAGTGCGCCTGGAATCTAATAATGCCAGTATCCCGCCGCTCGATGCCACGGCGAAAGTGGTAAGGTGCGCGCAGGAAAGCGAAGACGGCTATCAGATTGGCCTGGCGTTTATGGAATTAAACTAACCCGCTTTCTCAGCAGGTTAGTTTTGGCAAAATTGCTTTTTTCTAAGCAATTTTGCACACCAGCCCTTTCAGATAATGCCCCTCGGGAAAGGTGCTGAGTACTGGATGATCGCTATCTTGCTGTAAGCGTTCTAAAAACTGACACTGCCGTTTGGCATCTAAAGCGGCATCGGCGACAATTTTCTGAAACAGACTATCTTCCATTAAACCTGAACAGGAAAAGGTAAAAAGTAATCCGCCTGGCTTCACCAGTTGCATTGCTACCATATTGATATCTTTATAGCCGCGGCATGCTCCTGCCATTTGCGACTTGTTGTCGGCAAATTTTGGCGGATCCAGGATCACCATATCAAACTGCCGGCCTTGCTCCCGATATTGTCTAAGTAACTTAAATACGTCGGCTTTGCTTTGCTCCAGCAAGCTAAGATCCAGCTGATTTAAACTGGCATTGCGCTCGGCAGTCGCTAACGCCAGCTCTGACAAATCAACATTAGTAACGTTAGTGGCGCCGCCTTGCAATGCCGCAACCGCAAAAGTGCCGGTGTAGCTAAAGCAGTTTAAAACGGTTTTACCATTGGCATAGCGTTTTACTGCCTGACGACTGGCCCGCTGATCCAGATAAAAACCGGTTTTGTGACCATTAATGACGTCGACCAGCAACGCCATACCATGCTCCTGAATAATGACCTCACCGCTATCCCGGGGCAGATGAAGCCAGCCTATGACTGGCTCAAGCCCTTCTTTTTTCCGGACATCGACATCAGAGCGTTCATAAATACTGTGCTCAGGAAACCGTTTAATCAGGGCTGCCAGCAGAGGTTTACGACTGGCCTCTGCACCGGCCGATAATAACTGACAGACCAATACATCGGCGTATTTATCGATAGTAATGCCGGGCAAACCATCAGATTCGCCAGCAATAAGTCTGACGGCATTGGTGGTGCTTTGGTTAAACAGTTGTTGCCGTAACTGCCAGGCATCGTCCAAACGATTCGTGAAAAAAGCTTCATCAATTGGCTGGTTCTGCACAAAGCTCCATACTCTGGCGCGGATCTGAGAGCGGGGAGAGTATGCAGCAGTTGCCAGCCAATCTCCTTTACTGCTTAGCACATCGACAATATCACCGCTGTTTGGGGTACTGATAACCTGACTGATGGCATTAGAAAAAATCCAGGGATGTTGCCGTTTTAACGCTTTTTCCCGACCGGGGGCCAGAATAATGGCCGGACTCGCAGTTTGCTTGCTCATTCGTTTGGTTACACTGTGCTAGACTAAAAACCGCATTTTAGAGAAGCTGACAGCAAAGCTAAAGTAAAAACTGTCAGTGGCTGACAATTAGAGGTGTTATGGCAGACGTTCCTTCGCTGATGCAGGTTATTGCAGTGCAGCAACCAGGTAAAAGCAGCACACTTGTGATGGAGCAACAACCTGTACCCAAACCTGCTGCTGGCCAGTTATTAATCCAAGTAAAAGCAGCCGGGGTTAATCGTGCCGACTTAATGCAGCGCCAGGGGCATTACCCAGCGCCACCGGGTGAGAGCGACATTCTTGGGCTCGAAGTTGCCGGTATAGTGGTGCAGGTTGGTAGCCAAGCCGATGAAAAGTGGTTAGGATCAGAAGTGTTTGGTATTGTCGCCGGCGGCGGTTATGCTCAGTATGCGCTATTGCAAACCAGTCATGCGATCAACAAGCCGGCAACATGGAGCTGGGAACAAGCCGGCGCTGCCGCTGAAACGTTTTTAACCGCATATCAGTTACTATTTATGCTGGGTAATGTGCAGCCGGGTTATAAAGTATTACTGCACGCGGGCGCCAGCGGTGTGGGTTCCAGCGCCATTCAGCTAGCCACATTAGCAGGGGCGACTGTGGCGGTAACGGTTGGTCAGCCAGAAAAAGCAGCTGCTTGTTTACAACTCGGTGCTGATATCGCCGTAAACTATCGACAACGTCGTTTTGCTGATGAGCTGGCAGCACGTTGGCCAGCAGGAGCTGATATTATTCTTGATCCTGTCGCTGGTGCTTATATTGAAGATAACGTTAAAGTTTTAGCAGTAGATGGCGTTATTATTGTTTACGCCCTGATGGGGGGACGGATGATTGAGCATTTTGATATGGCACCACTGTTTAAAAAACGCGGCCAGCTGATTTGCAGCACTCTTAGAAATAGAAGCAATGAATATAAAGCAACACTAACAGCACGCTTTAGTAACGACTTTAAGGCGCATATGCAAGATGGCCGATTGTCACCATTGGTTTATGAAAGCCATCGCTGGGAAAAGACACAAGATGCTCACAACGTTATGATTAGTAACATTAATATTGGCAAGTTGGTGTTGACATTTTAAAGTCTTAAATGGGGCGACAATGTAAAGTGTTGCTTAGGGTAAGCAAATAAGGATAAAGACGAACAATGCCAATTGGAACTGTAGGTAAATCCAATTTTACAAAAGCTGTCAAAGCCCTGTTAAACCGAATTTACGACGACACATCTGTAGCCGATTCATTATTTGAGCAGGCGAAGCTATGGTTTAGAGGCGCTGCTGAGCGTGAGCAGCGCCAGGCAGAGCTTGAGCAGCAGGTATTTTTGTTTAAGAACCGGCAAGCCCAGGCTAATAAAGGCGATCAAGCGCTGATCGAGCGAAACCTGCAACAGGCGCAAAACGAACACGAATTATTCAATAATCAGCTACAACAAGACAAGCTAAACCGTTATGAATCGTTGCGGCGTTTATGTCTGGATATTCTGGCGCTGTCTGAAAGCGACTCTTTTGACGAAACTAATATTCAGACGGCTAAGATGCTCGGAACCATTCAGCTTATGTCACCGACCGACGGCAAACATGTCGCGCCGACCAATCAGAAAAGTAAACATCTTTATAAAGCATTGCTTAGTATCCGCTTGCTGGATCGGTTGTTACTCGATAATCATATTAACCATCCTTTTATCGTGCAGCGGTATCAGGCTGCGAAGCAGACCGCTGCTGAGGATGAATATCAACCGTTTCGTGACGATGTGCAGGTACCTTTGGTTATGGCGGCTCTGCTGCAGGATATTGGTAGTTGCCATCCCGACGCACAACTTATCCTTAAAGGCGTTGCAGGCGATTTGGATGAATTCAGGGTGCTGGAAAATGATGAGCGGACCGAGCTTTTAAAAATCAGTTATCGGGAAAGCTTAAATTTTGTAGTGCAGGCGATTGGTATTGGCGCTTATCAGGGGAACTCTAAGGAGCAACGTGACCGGTATTTGCAAATTGAGCGTGAAAAGCAGGCGTTGCTGATTTTTCTGCTTAAAAATGCCATCAAACCTGAGCAGGGTGTCGGTAACTTATTAAAAATACCGCAAATCTATACTTCGGTGGTGTTGTCGACTAAAGCAAATTATAGCTACGAGTCATTACCGAAAGTCGGTTTAGTGTTGGAAAAAGGGGTGGAGAAGGGCGTTTACAGCCCGGTAGCGGTATCTGGCCTGCTTCAAATCACCGGAGTGTTTCCGCAGGGTTTTGGCATAACCTATATTCCAAAAGATTCCGATCGCCAGGATTTAGATCGTTACGAATATGCTATTGTTACCGGTTTATATCCAGAGGACCCTAAAACCCCAATCTGCCGCATGGTAACCCGTAATCTGACTTATAATGTGTCTGCTCAGGGCTGTGTGGTCAGTGTGGAGAATAACTTATATTATCCACTGGCCCGGAAAAAGCTGGAGCGGATCAGTGAGGAACGGTTATTGGAGATTTTAAGTAAATTGGTCTCTAATTTTGAAGAGCGCAAAAGCATGGCATTGCTACCAAAGTGCTGGCACCCAGAAGAATATTTCTCTTACTCCAAAAATCAAAACTTGTGGAATAAAGCACTGATAAATCAAAATTAATCGTTAATCTGGTTTGGTGGGCGCCGTGCTTTTTTCTGCTAATGAATTATCTTTGGCGTCTACAGGGTCGTTATCTGCATTTTCTGTGTTTTCTGTATTTTCAGTAGTAGCCACTGGTTCTGAAGTGGGCTCTGGTTCTTTTTCTGCAGGGAGGATCGCGTCATCCCGCATTTGTTGTTGTACTAAATCCTGGCCGACCCGCGGATCAAGTGCCGCGGCCAATGGTGATGACACTAAATCACCTGATGCAACCTGATAATCGGACGATGTTTGTTGAGACAACATCCGTTTGGCCATTTTCTGATTGTAGTTAACCCGCTGCAGCCGTATAAACAGGATAAGGCAGGCCAGTGACATATAGCCATACAACATGCTGTTACCCAATAACTGCATTAAGCCTGAGGCAATCAATGGGCCTATGGTGGCGCCGATGCCAAAGGTTAACAGTATGGTTGCGGACAAGGCCACTCTCTCGTTGGCGTCAATATGTTGATTAGCCAGCGCCGTAGCCAGCGGATAAAGGGTAAATGCCAGAATGCCAAAGCAGAAGGTCATGCCAATTAACAGTGGGCCTTTTATCGGCAAAGCAGCCATGGCAAGCACGATTAGTCCCAGTAGCGCACTATTTATCCGTAATAACCGGCTGCGCGGTATTTTATCGGACAGCTTACCCATGGGCCACTGGGCCAGTAATCCGGCGAAAATGGTGGCTGACATAAATACCGCTATTTCTTTAGTCGACAAGCCGGAACCTGCGGCAAATGCTGGTGCCAAGCCGTAGAATGAGCCCGAGATCCCGCCAGCCATCAGGATGGTAGTCAGTGATTGCGGTACCTGGCGCCAGAACGGCAGTATTTTCAATGGTGCCGGATGTAAAGGCGCCGGATGGATCCGTTTTGTTAATGCTATTGGTACAATGCACAGCGCGTAACAAATGCCAACGAGCAGCAACGGTTGTAAGCCGAGTTCAGGAAAAAACGATAATACGGTCTGGCCACCGACCATCCCAACATAGGAGACAATCATATAACTGGCGAATACGGTACCCCGTTGGTTCGTTTCAGCCTGTTCGTTAAGCCAGCTTTCCAGCACCATGTATTGGCACATCATGCCGGTACCTACCATCAGGCGTAATACCAACCATACCTGCAGATCATCGGTCAACGCGTGCCCTAACGCTGACGCAGTAACCATACCAGCACTGGCCACAAAGGTTCTGATATGGCCAACCCGGCCAATCAGTTTATGGCCCAGTTTCGAGCCCACTACCAATCCCAGATAATAGGCCGACATCATGCCGCCAATCCACAGTTGCTCAACACCATCGGTAGCCAGTGATAACCCCAGATAAGTGGTTAACAGGCCGGCTCCTAACACCATGATTAGCGTGGTGGCGAACAGTGATGAGAAACTGCGAAAAGAACTTTGCATAGGTTTATTTTACTCGCATACCCGGCATGGCGCCGTCATCGGGGCTTAGGATAAACAGATCACCGCCACCGGGCCCTGCCGCCAGTACCATACCCTCTGACAAGCCAAAGCGCATTTTACGTGGTGCCAGATTGGCAACCATTACGGTGCTGCGGCCAACTAAATCTTCAGGCGTGTAAGCGGCCTTAATGCCGGCAAATACCTGACGGGTTTCACCCTCGCCAATATCGAGCTGCAATTGCACCAGTTTATCTGCACCTTCAACTGCATTGGCGCTGATGATTTTGGCAATCCGCAAGTCAATTTTAGCGAAGTCATCAATGCTGATGGTCTCACTGATGGGTTCACGAGCGGGACGTTGTAGGGTTTTCGCTTCGCTACCGCTCGTTGCGGGGGCTGCCTTGTCCGGTGTAGCTTGTGGCTGATTTAGCGCTACAGGTTGCAGGTTTTCAGTTGATTCAGCCACCATCGCCGCTACTTTTAACGGGTCAACCCGCTGCATTAACGCTTTAAACGGGTTAATGCTGTGGTTAAGCAGTGGGGTTTGATAGTTTTGCCAACTGAGTTCCGTATTTAAAAATGCTTCTACCTCTTTCGCCATTACCGGCAATATTGGCTTTAAATAATGCATTAATATCCGGAATAAATTCAGGCCCATTGAGCAAGCATCATGCGCTTCCTGTTGGCGGGCTTCGTCTTTTACCAGAACCCAAGGCGCCTTGTTATCAATATACTGGTTAGCCTTATCTGCCAGCGCCATAATGTCACGGATGGCTCTGGCAAACTCCCGCTTTTCAAAACTATCCGCAATGCTATCGCCGGCATTCACAAACTCTTGCAATAAGTCGGGTTCGGCAATGCTTGTTGCCAGCTTTCCGTCAAAGCGCTTACTGATAAAACCGGCACAACGACTGGCAATATTTACCACTTTACCAACTAAATCGGCATTTACTTTCTGGGTGAAATCGTCCAGATTTAAATCCAGATCGGTAATGCCTGATGTTAGCTTAGAGGCAAAGTAATAGCGCAAATACTCCGGGTTTAAGTTATCAAGATAAGTACGTGCCTTAATAAAGGTACCGCGTGACTTAGACATTTTGGCGCCATTTACGGTAACAAAACCATGAGCAAAAACCGCATTTGGCTTTCTGAAACCAGCGCCTTCGAGCATGGCAGGCCAGAATAAGCTGTGAAAATAAATAATATCTTTACCGATAAAATGGTAAACCTCTGCGCTTGAGTCTTGCCGCCAGAAGCTATCAAAATCGATGTTGTTGTTATCGCAATAATGTTTAAAGCTGGCTAAATAGCCGATGGGTGCATCCAGCCAGACATAGAAGAACTTACCGGGGGCTCCGGGGATCTCAAAGCCAAAGTACGGAGCATCACGGCTGATATCCCACATTTGCAGGCCATCGGTAAACCACTCTTGTAATTTATTCGCCATTTCTTCCTGCAATGCACCACTGCGGGTCCAGTCTTGCAGCATCTGGCTAAACGCCGGCAAATCAAAAAAGTAATGTTCAGAATCTTTTAATACCGGCGTAGCACCCGAGACGACAGAGCGGGGGTTTTTAACGTCGGTGGGGCTGTATGTGGCGCCACATACATCACAACTGTCGCCATTTTGATCGAGTGCGCCGCATTTAGGGCAATCGCCTTTAACAAAGCGATCTGGTAAAAACATATTTTTTTGTGGGTCGTAAAGCTGACTTATGGTTTTACGTTTTATATGGCCCGCGTCATCCAGACGCTGGTAAATCAGGCTGGCAAACTGCCGGTTCTCTTCGCTGTGGGTAGAATAATAATTGTCAAAACCAATGGCGAAACCGGCGAAATCGGCCTCATGCTCAATTTTGGTTTGGGCAATCATTTGCTCCGGTGAGATCCCCTGTTGCTGTGCTTTGAGCATAATAGGGGTGCCGTGGGCATCGTCGGCGCAAACATAGTAGCATTCGTGGCCTCGGGCTTTTTGAAAGCGTGACCAGATATCGGTTTGAATATATTCAAGCAAGTGGCCTAAATGGATCGGGCCGTTAGCATAAGGTAAAGCACTGGTGATTAAAATTTTCCGTTGCGACATCGGGTGGGCTCTTTGCATAAATAACTGAAAAAATATTGCTGAATGATACAATAGCCAGCATAAAATCGCATCCGCCAAAGGCGGTATGCTGCAAAATTGTCGCAGTTAACTGCGAATTAGTTTTGTTTGCAGCACAGTTTGTAGCTTAGTTTGGAGCAACAATGTTCAATTGGTTAAAAAAATCGGCAATAACAGCTCAGCCACCAGCTCCGGGCGAAAAAAAACGTGATACCAACCAGACCGATGACACAGTGGCGCTGGAAACTCTGCTGGAGGGCCTGCGGTCAACGCAACCAGTCATGGCCAATATTCAGCATGTTGTTTTGGTTGCATCAGGTAAGGGCGGAGTAGGTAAGTCGACTACGGCGGTTAATCTGGCTAGCACGTTGGCAACCATGGGCCTGAGAACCGGCTTACTGGATGCGGATATTTACGGGCCTTCTATTCCGTTAATGCTCGGCCTGGCGGGTGCTAGAGCCGACTCACCAGACAATAAACTACTTAATCCAAAGCACGCTTTTGGCATTAATTTGCAATCTATTGGTTTTCTGGTTGATCCGGACCAGGCGTCAGTCTGGCGCGGGCCAATGGCCAGTCAGGCGCTGTTGCAATTGATTAATGAAACCTTATGGCCACAGCTGGATATTCTGATTGTTGATATGCCACCGGGTACCGGTGATATTCAGCTTACCCTGGCCCAAAAACTGAAAGTCAGTGGTGCCGTGATTGTAACTACCCCGCAGGATGTGGCATTAACGGACGCGGGAAAAGCAATTGCCATGTTTAAACAGGTTAACATTCCGGTACTGGGCCTGATAGAAAATATGAGCTATTACCTCTGTCCGCATTGCGGCGAAACGGATGATATATTTGGCACTGCGGGCGGCTTGCGGTTGGCTGAACGTTACCACGTTCCGGTACTGGGCCAGTTGCCGCTGGAGCGACAAATTCGCGAACATGCTGATCAGGGTGAACCGGCTGTATTAAAGCTGCAGCCAATTGCCGAGATTTACCGTACAATCAGCAGCAAAATGTTAACTAATATCACCGGCGCCACCGCGCAACAGGTAGAAATTGTAATAACGGATGACTAAGCATGAGATTGAGTGACCGCGATATAGAGCGTTACCTGGCTGAAGGTAAAATAGGCATAACCCCGGCGCCGGATGCCGATATGATAAGCGGCGTTAGCGTTGATATTCGCCTGGGGAATAAATTCAGAGTTTTTCAGGCCCATGCTGCACCTTATATTGACCTAAGCGGCCCGCGGGCGCAGGTAGATGCTGCACTTAATTCAGTAATGAGCGATGAAATTTATATAGCAGATGATCAGGTTTTTATTCTGCACCCCAGCGAGTTAGCGCTAGGTGTCACCCAGGAGTCAGTGCGCTTACCGTCAGATATTGTCGGCTGGCTGGATGGCCGCTCGTCATTGGCTCGCTTGGGTTTAATGGTGCATGTTACCGCGCATCGGATTGATCCGGGCTGGTCGGGCAATATCGTGCTGGAATTTTATAACAGCGGTAAACTGCCATTGGCGCTGCGTCCGCATATGAAAATTGGCGCGCTTAACTTTGAGTTAATGACTACCCCGGCTGATAGGCCCTATAACACCCGGGCAGATGCAAAATACCGGCAGCAAACCGGCGCTGATGCCAGCCGGATTGGCCATGATGACAAAGGCTAAGTAAAGCCAGCTTACTAAAATTAAAAAACCCACGACAATGCGTGGGTCAAAAGCATAAAGCTATAAAGCAAAAATGAAGCAGGATTATTATGCAATAAAGTTGCATAGCTTGGCAATATCCTGCTGTTAAATAATTGCTGATTTTTATAGATTTAGTCAGTATTTTTGCAGGGAGCTGTACTGTGGCGTTTGCCAGTATTATCCGTTTATTAAGTCTGGCCGCCATATGGGGCGCATCCTTTCTGTTTATGCGCCTGGCCGTGCCTGAGCTTGGGCCTGCCTGGTTAATGTTTGGCCGGGTATTGCTGGCATCGCTGTTTCTGGCGGTGGTGGCAATAGGCTATCGACGGAGTCTGCCTATTCGTCAGTATGCTGGCCACTTTTTGCTGCTCAGCTTTTTTAATACCGCCTTACCTTTTTTATTGTTTGCCTATGCCGCGCAAACACTAACCGCATCATTACTGGCCGTGCTAAATGCCACCGCGCCGTTGTGGGGGGCGATAATCGGCTGGTTGTTTTTCAGACAGGTTATGACCTATAAAGTGCTGGCAGGCTTATTATTGGGGATTAGTGGTGTGGCTATTCTGGTTGGTTTCGATCCAATAGTGGCAGATAGCGCTGCACTACCTGCTATCGCAGCGGCTGCCGGTGCCGCCTGTTGTTATGGTATTGCCACCTGGTATACCCGGCAGGCCAGGCCGGTACCGGCCTTTATTAATGCACATGGTAGTATGTGGGGCGCTACCTTATGGTTGTTACCGGTATTGTGGTTTATCCCGCTGGCTGAAACTCAGCCAGCAACGCACACAATACTCTCGGTAGTGGCATTAGGTGTGCTTTGCACCGGTGTGGCTTATTTACTCTACTTCAGGCTGGTGCAGGATATTGGTGCGACACCCACCCTGACCGTCACTTTTTTGATCCCGGTGTTTGGTGTAATGTGGGGCCACTTTTTTTTTAAACGAAACCATAGGCTGGCACACCCTGGTCGGGGCCGGTATTGTTATCATCGGCACTATGCTGGTTACCGGTTTTAATTTAAATGCGGTGCGAACTGCGGCGGCGTTAAAGGAATCACAATGAAATTATACGGTTCACAAACTTCACCTTATGTACGGCGGATCCGTTTGTTTCTGGCAGACACCTCCTGCGAGTTTGTCAGGCTTAATATTCTGGACGGTTCCGATCGTGAAAAGCTGGCAGCCATGAATCCAACGTTACGGGTTCCTATGCTGGAAGAGGATGGCAATGTTATTTTTGATTCTGGGGTGATCTTTCGTTACCTGGCGGCGAAGACCAAAGCCACGACCAAAGGCGGACCGCTAAGCTGGTATCAGGAAAATCAGCTGACGGTGATCAATGCCGTAAATGACTCGCTAGTCATGCTTTACCAATGTAGTCGCAGCGGGTTTGATACAAACGATGATAAATTATTTTTTAACCTGCAGCGTGAACGTATTGCAACGTCTATGTATGTGTTGGAGCAACAAGCCGCTAATGCTGAGTTCGCGAACTGGAACTATCCGGCAATAGCACTGTACAGCCTGCTTGACTGGATTTTATTTCGAGAGCTGCTGGAGCTGGATGAGTATCCGGCGCTACTGGCGTTCATTGACCAGCAGCAACAGCAGCCGATGGTAATTGAATCTGATCCAAGATTAACATAACGCCAGCTTTTGTCAGTGATCCGCTAGGCCGGTTGTGGCCCGTGTTTCAGCACTACCGGCTCAATCAGCACACTCTGAGTGACATCAGATAACCAAATCTGGCCTTCACTGATATTGCATTGCAGTTGCATATTGCGGCTTACCAGAGCCGCCATTTCCTTTACTGCAGCTTCAGGAATGTCGATAACCCGCAGGTTTTGATAGCGTTGCAGGGCAGGTTCAATATTTTTCCACCACACCGGCACACTGCGACCACCATAGCAAAATAATTGTACCTGGCGGGCCCGGCCACAAGCTTTACGTAACCATTTTTCATCACTCTGGCCAAACTCGATCCACAAATTCACATTGCCGGTTAAGTCGCAGTCCCACAACTCGGCCTGATCTTCTTCAGCACTTAGCCCTTTGGTAAACGTCAGGCTGTCAGAGGCGTTAAGCATAAATGCCAATAAACGTACCATCATCCGCTCATCATTTTCCGATGGATGCTGTGCCAGGGTTAAGCTGTGGTCCTGATAATAATTACGGTCCATATCTGCGATTTGCAGCTGAACTTTAAAAACCGTCGCTTTAAGTGCCATAAAGGTATTCCAGCCATAAAAAAGCCGCAGTGTAACGCAGCACCGCGGCTATCGCATTAAAAACAGTTTAGTTGCTGGCAGTATTAAACAACGTGTTTACTTTATTCCAGTTAACAAGCTTCCACCAGGCGGTGGCATAGTCACCACGCTTGTTTTGATATTGCAGATAATACGCATGCTCCCACACATCAAGTGCCAATATCGGGGTGCCTTGTACATCAACTACATCCATCAGCGGGTTATCCTGGTTTGCTGTTGACGTTACGACAAGCTTTTTGTTTTCATCGACAATAAGCCAGGCCCAACCAGAGCCGAAGCGGGTTGCCGCTGCCTGGTTAAACGTTTCTTGCAGCGAAACTAACGATCCGAAATCACGATTAATTGCGGCCTGCAGTTCAGCCGAAGGTTGACCGCCCTGGCCCGGTGGGGCCATAACCTGCCAGAACAGTTGATGGTTATAGTGGCCACCGCCATTATTGCGTACTGCGCTGTTATAGCGTGACATCCGCGCCATAATGGCTTCCAGTGGCAGCTCTGCTAATTCGGGGAAGTTTTTAACCTGACCATTCAGGTTATTGACGTAAGCCTGATGGTGCTTACCATGATGTATTTGCATGGTGTCTTTATCTATTACTGGCGCCAGTGCATCGGCCGCGTAAGGCAGGGGCGGCAGGGTAAAGGTATCTGCTGCAACTGTAGTGACACAGCCTAAGGAAACTATTGTAGCAAGCAAAAGGGATGTGGCGGTTTTAAGCATGGTGGAGCACTCCTGTTAAACAAAAAAATTGGTCGGTTTCAGATATGACACACTGGATGTTTACGTTCTATCGTTTATTATTGGTTCAATTAAAGGAATTTAAAGGTGTGTTAATGAAACTCATCATTCCTATCATTAGCCTGCTTTGGGTTTTATCGTGCTCGGCCCAGGACAACCCGCCGCAACAGGCACAGCAATCTGAAAGCCCGTCAGCAACACCAATAAAGACAACGGATGCTCAGGTAAAACGCGATTTGCAGAGTGAAATAACCAAATTGAAGGGGCAAAAGGCCAGGTTGCAGAGTCTGCGTGATATCGAGATTACAAATTTGCGTCGCTCTAAGCTGCAAGCTAACAATAATCTGGCTGGCGCCGTGTGGGAAGATAGCGTGTCAAAAAAGATAGCAGCAATAAAAGCAAAATACGATACCGACATCCGCGCGGTAGATAGCGAGATTGACAGATTATCGAAACAATTAAGACGTCTTTAGGAGCTTAAATAACAGAAGATTGAAAAGATACCCGCATTAACCTTTTCATTAAAAAAGCCGCTAAGCAAAACTTAGCGGCTTTTTTAATGAAATATTTGGTCGGTACGAGAGGATTCGAACCTCCGACCCCTTCACCCCCAGCGAAGTGCGCTACCAAGCTGCGCTACGTACCGACGTAGGGCGTATCATAATGATTCCCCGCCAGAAAGCAATGCTCGATGCGCTAACTGCAGCAATTTTCGCCAGTTGGCGGCTCACAACCTAAATTAACCAGAGGTTCAGCCAGAGTGTTGTTAACTAAGGCCACTAACATAGAGGATAATATAATGAAAAAAGCATTTGTAGCAGGTGCAGTTGTTGCTGCCATTTCAACATTAACCGCATGTGGGGGGGGGGCAGAGGATCAGCCACAGGTGGTCCAATTTAGCTTGGGCGTCAGTGATGCGCCGGTAAACGGTGCCCGGGCAGTCATGGTCTGTTTTAATGAAGTTGAGCTAACCGGCAATGGGGTAGGTAACCAAAGTTTCATTATTGGTAATGACAGTGTTGCAGCCGAAGCGAACGACAAATGTCGCGACAGTCAGGGAACTATTATCCCAAACACCCGCGGTATAGATTTATTACTGCTCGATGGTGCTAAATCGGAGGCACTGGTTAGCGGTGCTGAGTTTACCGCCGGTAACTACGGCCAGTTACGCCTGGAAATAGCTGAAGGTAGTTATGTTGAATTAGAAGATGGTAGTCGCTTGCCACTTCGCGTGCCTTCAAATGAGTTAAAACTAGGTGGTTTAACGTTATCTGCCGGCGGCACTTTTAGTTATACCTTAGAATTTGACCTGCGTAAGGCCATGGTAAATCCGGTTGGTCAGGCCGGTTATCTGTTGAAGCCTACCGGACTGCGGTTGGTTGACAACAGTGAAATTGGTCATGTCATCGGTCAGGTTGCAGAAGGTATTCTGATCAACAACAACTGTACGGTAGCGCCTGTCGATGAAAAGATGGCAGTGGCGACAGTATACCTTTATCAGGGAGCTGACAGACCATTAGACGAGTTGTCAGATAACGGTGGGGATAAAACCTATACGCCTTATGCCAGTACTAATGTCTATTTCGACGGTGTCAGTGAATATAATTACAGTATTGGTTATATTGATGCCGATACCTACACTGCAGCCTTAAGCTGTGATGTAACTGACGATCCTGAAGCTGCTGATGAGATAGTCTTTTTACAAGCTGAAAATGCGATTGTTCCCGCCAGTGCCACACCAGTTGAGCTGAACTTTGTTGATTAAGTGACATTACGTTAAAGGTATTAGATAGCAAAAGGGTTATATGCCAGTGTTTTACGCGGTTGTATAACCTTTTTTAAATAGCTGCTATTCCGGTTGCAACCTTTCATTCACCCCTCTTTATTGTTAGCATAGACGTCTTTACGCCTCTGGGCTTGTGCCATGCTGTGGATCCCCTTTACCTTGCTGGCTGCGTTTATGCAGGCTTGGCGCAATGCATTTCAAAAACAGTTAAGCAAAGAAGTCAACGTGGCGGGGGTAACTCTGGCGCGCTTTATCTGGGCCTCGCCGTTGGCTGCGTTGTATTTATGGGCACTTTACCAGTGGCAACCGGCGCCACTACCACAGGTTAGTGGCAGCTTCACGGGTTTTATTATTGGTGCGGCGCTGGCACAGATTCTGGCAACGGCATTAATGGTTAAGCTTTTTATGCTACGCAACTACGCTATTGGTGCGGGCCTGGCAAAAAGTGAGGCAGTGCTGGCAGCAGTGCTTGGCGTGCTATTTTTCAGTGAAACACTCACGCCACTGGCTTGGCTGGGCGTGGCGCTGGGTGGCGGTGCAGTGTTTTTATTAAGTGGTGCCAGCTTACGTCAGTTGTCCTTACCGGTTATGTTACTTGGCCTTGGCAGCGGCCTGGCGTTTGCGTTGACGTCGCTTTGGGTACGACAGGCCAGTTTGGTGCTGGGGTTGCCATTTCCTCACGGAGCGGCCTGGGTATTACTGCTGGTTATTGTATTGCAAACGTTTTTGCTCGTGCTGTGGTTAAGTATGAAAGACCGGCCAACCCTTTTAGCGTTATGGCGGCGGCCTAAGTTAACCGTGCTGGTCAGTGTATGCAGCTGTGTTGGCTCTGTTGGCTGGTTTACCGCCATGAGCCTTGAGTCGGTGGCCCTGGTGAAAACCCTTGGTCAGGTTGAAATATTATTTATGTTACTCATTTCAACGTTTGTGTTGAGAGAAACGCTGGTGCGAAATGATCATCTGGGCTTAGCCCTGGTAGTATTAGCCGCAATGTGTGTGATGTGGGCCTGAACATACCAATGCATAGCATTGTTGTTGGCGGCTGTGGCTGTTTTCACAGAATTAAATGCGTTCTATGCTGGTGAAATTTTGCTAACTCAGTAAAATAGGCCGCTGTTTTAACTAACCGAACTGAGTACTAGTGGAGCAGGATCCTTTTGCCGACATCCGGCCATATCATGATAACGAGGTTGCACCGGCTATTGCGCTCTTAATTGCCGACCGTGAGTTTATTCAGGCTATTTTACATTATCGTTTTCCGCGGTTGTCCGGGCCTTTTGGTTGGTTGCTGTCGCCACTAGTGCAGCTGTGGTTAAAGCGGCGTTGGTCCAGATTGAAGTCAGTTAGGGCAGTGCAGTTACAGGTCGCCGGCTTTATGGACCGAATGATTGCCAGTACTACCGATAAAGTGACTTATTCCGGTCTTGAAAATCTAGATCCAAAACAGCCATATTTATTTTTATCAAACCACCGTGACATCGCCATGGATCCGGCGCTGGTAAACTGGTGTTTGCACCAGCAGGGCTTTGCCACGGTGCGGATCGCCATTGGCGACAACTTATTGCGTAAAGCCTGTGCCACCGAATTAATGAAGTTAAATAAAAGCTTTATTGTGAAACGTGGGGCCAAGGGGCCGCGCGAAATGCTGAAAAACCTGACCCAGCTCTCTGCCTATATTAAACACTCGCTGGACCAGCAGCATTCTGTCTGGATTGCCCAGCGTGAAGGACGGGCCAAAGACGGTAATGATCAAACTGACCCAACCATCTTAAAAATGTTTTACATGCAGGGAAAAAAACAGGGCCTGAGTTTCAGTGAATATCTGCAAAGCTTGAATATCGTGCCGGTATGCATCTCTTATGAGTACGATCCTTGCGACACGGACAAAATAAATGAGTTGTGGCAGAAAAAAACGCAAGGTAACTATCAGAAAACGGAATTTGAAGATATTGATGCCATTATCAAAGGCATAGTGGGTTACAAAGGCAAAGTGCATGTCGCGTTTGCCAAGCCCGTGCACGCTTTGCCGGATGATCCTGATGCTGCTGCCGCCGAGATCGACCAGCAGATTTGGCAACATTATCGCTGTTACCCGATCAATGCCCTGGCCGCTGGCAGTGCTAAGCCTGAGGCCACCGAGCAAGCCATTGAGCAATGGCAGCAACGGTTGCAAAGTGTGGCACCAGGAGCGCAGGAATTGATGACCAAATTGTATGCTACCCCTGTGATTAAACAGCAGCAATAATGGGTTATTTACTCAGTGTCACCGTACTGTGGGCTTTTTCGTTCAGTCTGATTGGCGTGTATCTGGCCGGACAGGTTGACCCGTACTTTGCCGTGGTAACCCGGATAGGGCTGGCGCTGCTGTTATTCAGTCCGCTGCTGCTTCGCTATCGTTTTGCTGCCCGGCTGGTATGGCCGGTGATGGCGTTTGGTGCGGTGCAACTGGGTGTGATGTATCTGTTTTACTATCAGTCTTTTTTGCTGTTAAGCGTGGCAGAGGTATTGGTTTTTACGATTTTTACTCCGTTGTACATTACCTTGTTGCACGACGTACTGGCCAAACGCTTTAACCCACAATTTTTTGTAGCAGCGCTTATTGCTGTTTTGGCAGCGGCGTTGATGCGCTACCAATCGGTAAGTACGGATTACTGGACCGGCTTTGCTGTGGTGCAGGGCGCTAATATCTGTTTTGCATTAGGCCAGGTGGGTTATAAAAGGTTGATGGCCCGCCACCCGGCTATTAAACAGCATCAGTTATTTGGCTGGTTTTATGCCGGCGCTGCATTGGTCGCGCTACCCGCGTGGCTGCTGCTCGGCAGTGCTCAGTATCCGACGACCACGTTGCACTGGGCCGTGTTACTGTGGCTTGGACTGGCCGCCTCTGGTCTTGGCTACTATGGCTGGAATAAAGGGGCGACCCAGGTAACGAGCGGTATGCTGGCGGTGATGAACAATGCGCTTATCCCGGCTGGGCTCCTGGTAAATGTTATCATCTGGCAGCGCGACACAGATTTAGTGCGCTTAAGCATCGGCTGCGCTATGATCGGTTTTTCAATCTGGTTGTGCCGCAGGCCGGCCGGGCAGGGAGGTTAAGTGGCAAGACAAGTACAATATACCTTTAAAGGTACCAGCAAGGTTATCGCTTTTAGTTATGATCGTTTCGTTGATTTATACGAGGCGGTGGCGGCTGCGGAGGGTATCGATTTAAGCAGCTTTCTTGCTATGGAACAACAGGTAGCAAAAACAGCGAAAGATAAGGCCGCAATAAAGAATTTCCGGCAGCAAGCCTTTACCAAAATGGGTTTTAGCAACATCATTTTTCTGCGGGATGAGCCCTGAGAATAATGTTCAGCCCTCATTGGCTATGTTAGGCTTTACCGCTTTAGAAATCACGAATGGAAAGTAAAACAGGAATTGAAATATGAAAATTACCAGTAATTTTGACAGTGGTAACATTGAGATAATTAAAGCCGATGACCCGGCTGATATTCAATTGGCTATTCGTAAAGACAATAATTCCGACTTTTACCAGTGGTTTCATTTTCGGTTAAATAGTCCGCATTCCCAACTGCACAAAATAACCCTAACCAATGCAGCGGGTTCGGCTTATCCAGATGGCTGGCAAGATTATCAAGCGGTTGCCTCGTACGATCGCCAAACCTGGTTCCGGGTAGAAACGGAATATGATGGTAAAGCGTTAATAATTAATCATTACCCTGAGGCAGAATCGGTTTACTTTGCCTACTTTGCCCCGTACAGCTACGAGCGGCATCAAGATTTATTGCATCAGGCGCAGAACGACTACAACTGTCAGCTGGTTGATTTGGGCGAAACGCTTGATGGCCGTGATATGAGTTTACTGGTAGTCGGCGAGCCGGATGACACCAAAAAGAAAATCTGGATCACTGCGCGCCAGCACCCGGGCGAAACCATGGCAGAATGGTTTATCGAAGGCCTGCTCGACCGCTTACTGGATGAGGATGATGGTGTGGCGCGCAGTTTGTTGGCCAAAGCGGTTTTCTATATTGTGCCGAACATGAACCCGGATGGCAGTGTTCGCGGTAATCTGCGCACCAATGCCGCTGGCGCCAACCTGAATCGGGAGTGGCAAAACCCGACCCTGGATCATAGCCCGGAAGTTTATCTGGTCCGCCAAAAAATGCTGGAAACCGGCCTGGATATGTTTCTCGACATTCATGGCGATGAAAATTTACCCTACAACTTTGTCGCCGGTGCCGAAGGAGTTCCTTCGTACAATGACCACATGCAGCAGTTGGAGCATGACTTCAAAGCTGCATTATTGACAGTAACTCCGGAATTTCAGGTCAAGTATGGTTATGACAAAGATGCGCCGGGTCAGGCCAATTTAACCGTTGCCACCTCTTGGGTGGCGGAACAGTTTAAATGTCTAGCATACACCGTAGAAATGCCATTTAAAGATAATGCCAATTTACCGGATGAGGCGTTTGGCTGGTCTGACATTCGCTCTATGAAGCTGGGTCAGGATTGTTTAAGCGCTATTTTACAGGTAGTGGACAAACTTCGTTAAGATAACAGCGATAAGGTTAGTAAAGTATTATGGCCATTATTTCCTGCCCGTACTGCGGGCAACGTATTTCTGACAAAGCCGCCACTTGTAATAAATGTGGTGGCGATCTTAGCAGTAACACGCCGGAGAAACTGGCAGCTATCGAGCGGGATAGAAAAAATCGGAAAATGCAATCCCTGATGAACCAGTCCATGCTGGCGATGGTATTGTTTTTAGCCGGTTTTGGCATTTTGTATTGGTGGCAGCCCGTTAACCATAACTATAACCAGTATGTATCTAACGCGGCAATCGGCCTCGGATTCTGCTGGTACGTCGTCTCCCGGGCCCGCATTATTCTATTGAAGCGAAAGTAACACTATGGATTTTAAAGCTCTGGTTGGTGCAATGTCGCCTGACACCTATCAAAAACTGGCTGATGCCGTCGCTACAGGGCGCTGGGCAGATGGTAATGTGTTAAGTGAACAGCAAAAGGCCCAAACGCTGCAACTGGTGCTGGCATACCAGTCGACAGTGCTTAAGTCAGATGAATTATTTACAGTAGGCGCTGACGGTCAGCTGATCCAAAAAACAAAAGCTGAACTTAAGAAGCAATTTGATAGTGATGCAATAGCAAGGTTCGGACACGATGATATTTAAAAACTGGTTTAAACCGAAGTGGCAACATCCCGACCATGCTGTGCGTCAACACGCGATTGCCAGTCTGTCTGCCAGTCAGCGCGAGCACAAGGAAATTTTGCACGAGCTGGCGTTTAACGACAGCAGTGAGACGGTGCGCCGCAGCGCTCTGGAACATCTGAATGATTTTTCACTATGGTGGCAGGCCAGTAAGCAGGATAGCAGCGACCGGTTGCGTCAGCAGGCAGAGCAACAATTGCTTACCATGCTGTTAACCCAGCAAATTAGCAGCCAGCTTAAACGCCAGTTTATTGCGCAGTGCAATCGCACTAGCTTGCTTGAACAACTGGCAGAGCAGGAAAGCGATGCTGAAATTCTGTTTATCGTGTTGCAGCGTTTAAACCGACCGGAGCTAAACGCCAAAGCGTTAACCGAAGATGTGCTTACTATAGCTCAGAAACAACAACTACTGGCAACGCTTGAAGACCCGAAACAGCTGGATAAACTGAACAAAGTACTCAGTGGTGAACTCGCCGAGCAGCTGGATCAAAAATTAACAGCGCGCTATGAGCAACAGCAACGCCCGGCAAAATTACGTAAAGAAATCACCCTGCTGCTGGCCCGTCTGAATTCGCTACGTGAGCGTTTTAGTGCCGCAGATATTACCGCGCAGCTGACTGAGCTGCAAAATCAGTGGCAGCTTTGCTCTGCGCAGCTTAGCTGCTTGCCAGCAGCTGAAGCGACCAGTTTCAGTGATAAATATCAGCAATTGGTTGCAAAGCTGGAAAGCTGGCTGGCGCCACAATTGCAGCAGCTGGCTCAGGCGCAGGCTGAAGCCGACCGGATGGAAGTTGCCGAACAACATGCCATCCGCTATACCGAGGCATTAGATCAGGTAGCCAGTCAGCTAAGCGATGCGTTAGCCAATGTTGATATTAGTGCAGCGGAAGAGGTAGGCGAACAGTTGGGTTCGATCGCTAAACAAATTGCTAACACCAGTGAGCTGAATGCGACACAGCGTCAACGCTTATTGCAACAACATAGCGCGCTGGCAAAGCAGTTAACCAGTTTGCCGCAAACCGCTGAGAAGTTAAGCCAGGCATCGCGGTTAGTCAGTGACTGGGCGGCTCAGTCCTTGCCAGGTGATCCTGCTGAGCTTGACGCTGCCAAAGCACAACTGCAATTGTTTAAACTTCAATGGCGCGATATCACGGCCGATTTGCCATTGGCAGTGCCACAGGCTGTGCTAACGGCAAAGCAGCAATTACAAAACCAGTGGCAGCAGGCTATTGCCGCAGCAACCAATCAATCAGAACGTGCTGTACGCCAATGTCGCAGTAAAATTGCAGAATTTAAACGGCTTGATCAACAAGGCCGTTACAAAATACTGTTTGGCTTATTTAAAGGGATTAGTGCCGATTATGCGCAGCTAAATACAGCCGAGCAGCAAAAGCTGGCGACAGATTTTCAGCTGGTCAGTACCCGGATCGCCGAGCTGACCGACTGGCAGGAATATATTGCTACACCGCGAAAACAGGAAGCGCTGGCGCAGATGCAGCAATTGGCTCTGGTTGAACCAGCGGATATTCCGGCCCGGGCTGAGCAGGTAAAACAGGCCAGGCAACAATGGGGCAGTTTTGGTAAAGCCGGCGCCGAGCAGGATACTGAATTAAATACGGCTTTTGATGTTGCCTGTGAGCAGGCGTACGCACCTTGCCGGGTGTATTTTGCCGAGCAGGATGCACTAAAAGCGGCGAATTTAACCGCTCGTGAGCAGATTATCACTGAGCTGGAGCAGTTAGGCGCAACCCAACCTGATGCCGCCGCTCTGGAAAGTGGCTTAAAATCGCTGACCCAGGCCTGGCAGCAGGCCGGGCCAGTTAAACGCCAGGATTACCTTAGCGTGCAGCAACGTTATCAGGCTGCACTTAACGTGTTAAAAGAACAGGCTGCTCAATTTCAACAACAGGTTGCCGATCAAAAAAACGCGCTGCTAACGGAAGCAAAAGCCGCTGTGACACTTAGCGATAGCAACCAAACAAGTAAAATATTAAAAGAGTTACAGCAGCGCTGGAAGATACTCGGTTACGCCGGTAAAAAACTTGATCAGCAGTTATGGCAACAGTTTCGCAAAGTGTGCGATGACTTCTTTAGCCAACGCCAGGCGGTGTTTGCTGAGCAACAACAACAGCAATTAGCCCAGGAGCAGGCGCTTAGCGCGGCGTTAAGTGACATTGCGCAGACGGTCCAGGCATTAACTCCCGCCAATAGCAGTAGCGAATTAATGGCGGTTAATGAGCAGTTGCAGCAGTTGGATGTTGGCGTCATTGCCAATGCCCGCAAGCAGCGAGATAATTTGCGCCAGCAAGTACAAGCGCTAATTGAGCAGCAGGTCAGTCAGGCAGCGCAGCAGGATATTATTGCGCTGTTTACCTGCATGGCAGTTCCTGATGGTAGCAGCGATAACTGGCCGCAGCAATTTAAGCCGCAAGCAGCGTTAGCCGGTGCCCTGGGACTCGATCGAAAGGGGATAACACAGGCACTGGAGATAATCAGTGGACAAACGGGTCCTGAGTCGGAGCGTGCTGAGCGTCAGCAGGTGCAACTTACCTTACTTACCCTAAAACACAACGCCGGAGAAGTGACAGACAAAAATAGACTGTTACAACACTGGCTGGCATTTGGCCCGCTTGAGCAGCAAGAACTTAGTTTAGTGCCACGGGTTAAAGCGCTATTTATTAGTGAGTAAACGAGCAGGGCGCTTAGGCGCCCTGATTAGTAAGCTCGCCGCGTAAGTTCTGCTGCATTTTTTGACGGATCTGACGGGCATCTAACTGCTGGCTTAACAGGTAATGCAGTTTCGTCAGCGTGGCTTCCAGTGTCATATCATAGCCACTAATGACGCCACTGGTTTTTAACGCATTACCGGTGGCATAGCCATCCATATTTACTTTACCTTTAAAACACTGGGTACAGTTAACCAGGATCTGGCCACGCTCTGTGGCACTTTGCAGCACCTGTAATAGCTCTGGCCGCTGCGGGGCATTACCCACTCCAAATGATTTTATAATAAGTGCCCGTACCGGCGCATGAAGCATATTACTGATCACATCGGTACTGATCCCCGGGTACAAGGTCACCACACTAATGGGTTGCGGCGTAATGGCTGCTACCTGCAAATCTGCAACTTTTCCGGCTACCGGGCTTACCATACCTTCAATCAGATCGATATTAATGCCAGCTTCAAGTAAGGGTAAAAAGTTAGGCGAAGCGAACGCATTAAAGCCATCAGCGTCGGCCTTCGTCGCACGGTTCCCCCTAAACAGCTGATTGTTAAAGAATAACGCCACTTCAGCGATCGGGTAGTTGGCGGCCAGATATAATGCGTTTAATAAGTTGACCTGACCATCAGAGCGCAACTGTGCCAGCGGAATCTGCGAGCCGGTTATAATGACCGGCTTTTGCAGGTTTTCCAGCATAAAAGACAGTGCCGATGCGGTATAGGCCATAGTATCGGTACCATGCAGTACCACAAAACCGTCGTATTGCTGGTAATGTTGCTGAATGTCATTCGCTATATGCTGCCAATGGGCCGGTGTCATATCGGAGGAGTCGATAACCGGATGATACTCATGAATGTCAAATAGCGGCATATCCGGATGATAAAACTCCGGCATTTTCTTTACAGTGGCCGTCAAAAAACCCGGAACCGGCACAAATCCCTGGCTCGACTGCTGCATACCAATAGTACCGCCGGTATAAGCAACATATATGCGTTTTCTGCTGATCGTTTTCTGCGTATTCGTCTCGTTCATTAAGGCAACAATCCAATAAAATGCCCGCAACATGGCGGGCATTGTAATAGAGATTAAGCTAACTGTCAGTTAATGCTGCAGGTTACACAATAGGAGTAAATACCATTTGGATCGTTAAACTGGTTCAGAATAACAAAGTCCTTCCGTAGATGTTTGCCAACCCGTTGCAGCATCAGCTGCTCAGGCGAGGCTTGCGTCTGTGGTAACCAGCCATTCGTCTGCGCTGTACCAAACAGCTCTTTCAGCATTTGCTCGGTAGGGCTCAAATCCTGGGTAATAACCTGAACATCGTAATTGTCCAGGCCTGCTTTCTCGGCTGCCGCTGCGATGGCCTCATCAAAGGTACCCAGTTTGTCTACCAGGCCAAGCTCCAATGCGGTGTTACCCGTCCAAACCCGACCTTGTGCTACGGCATCAACTTCAGAAATAGACATATTACGGTTGCTGGCTACCATGGTTAAAAACTCGGTATAGCCGCGTTCAATCAGCAGCTGGAAGATATCTTTTGCTTTGGTATTCAGCCCCTGATAAAGCGGTACGCCTGAAGACAAACCGGCCAGTTCAGTGGTGCCAACACCATCAACATTTAAGCCCAAAGCATCCAGAGAGTTCTCAAGGGTATGCAGCAGACCAAAAATGCCGATTGAACCGGTAATGGTGGTAGGTGAGGCCCAGATTTCATTGGCGGGAGCTGCAATCCAGTAACCACCTGAGGCTGCTACCGCGCCCATTGAGGCGATAACTGGCTTGCCGGCCTCACGCAGCAGGCTTATTTCCTGGCCAATCACTTCTGAAGCAAAGGCACTACCGCCACCGCTGTCAATTCGCAGTACTACGGCTTTTACTTTATCGTCAAACCGCGCTTTGCGTAATAAGGCCGCGGTAGAATCACCACCAATGGTTCCGGCTTTGGCGCTACCATCGACAATCATGCCGCGGGCAACCACTACCGCTACTTTTGAGGTTAACGGATTCACAAAGTTTTTGTTGGCAATCGCGTACTTGGCGTAGTCATCAAAACCCACGTGGTTATACACATGCTTGTCGTTTTCACCAACAATATCAATGAGCTTCTGTCTGAACTGCTCGCGGGTTGCCAGGTTATCTGCAAAGCCATTATCAATAGCATACTGGGCGGTATCGCCATCAGCAGCTTGCAGTTTCTGGAACAAGGCTTCATAGGTTTCATCAAAGTTGCTGATGTCAAAGCCACGGCGGCTGCTTACGTCTTGCTTGTAGCTATCCCATAAACCGGATAACCAGGCAATATTGGCTTCTTTGGCCGCCTCTGACATATCACTGCGTAAAAAAGGTTCTACCGCAGATTTATATGTACCCACCCGAAATACATGCGTGTTGATTTTTAGTTTCTCTAAGGCGTCTTTATAGTACATCGGGTAGCTGCCATATCCTTCAAGGATAACGGCGCCCATTGGGCTTAAGCTTATTTCATCGGCATAACTGGCCAGGTAGTACTGGGTTTGGCCATAGTAGGCACCGTGGCTGAACACTTTTTTTCCCGCGGCTTTAAAGTCTTCGATGGCGACACCCACCCGTTGCATTTTATCCAACGAGGCAGAGCCCAATCCCGATACATCAAGCACCATTGCCTGGATCCGATTATCGGTAGTGGCTGTTTTTATCACTTTAACCACATCCGATACCAGCATTTCTGGTAACTCTTCGCCCGCACCCAGACTTTCATTTATCGCGCTGGCAACGGGGTCAACCCAGCGTTTTTCTTCTACCAGGTCGCCGTTCAGGTTAAGCAGCAGCGCGCTGGTTTCCGCTATTTTCACTTCATCTTCACCACTGAACATAGCAACCAGTACAATAGCGACGATAAAGATAAACAACAAATTAAGCACAATGGCTTTAAAGGCTTTGAAAACCGTCCAGATCGCGCCGAAGAAGCGGCGTATTAAACCTTTTCGTGGTTCAGTCATAGTAAATTCCCGTATAGATGACAAAATAATATTATGGTAATCCTGCTATGCTAACCAATTTACCGGCAAAGACTAAATGCAATTTGTAAGTAAATGTTTAGCACTTGCTATCACTAGCCAAAGCGGCTACATTCTTCCTATTTTACAGGTACGACCAGAGAGGCTGCGGTGGCATATCAAAAATTATTACAACCACTGGATTTAGGTTTTACGACCCTGAAAAATAGGGTAATTATGGGCTCTATGCATACCGGCCTTGAAGAGGAAAAAAACGGTTTTGCTAAACTGGCTGCATTTTACGCCGAGCGGGCAAAAGGAGGCGTTGGCTTAATTATTACCGGTGGTATCAGTCCGAACTTTCGTGGCAACCTGGTGCCTTTTGGCAGCCAGCTGAGCCACTGGTGGCAGGTTAAAAAACATTGCCAGGTAACGGCAGCAGTGCATCAATTTGATGCGAAAATTTGTTTGCAGTTATTGCACGCTGGTCGCTATGGTTATCATCCGTTTAATGTCGCCCCCAGCAAAATTAAATCGCCAATTACTCCGTTTAAGCCGGCAGAAATGTCAAAACGGCAAATTGCCAGCACCATTAAAGATTTTGCTTATGCCGCAAAACTTGCCAAAAAAGCTGGCTACGACGGCGTAGAGGTGATGGGCTCTGAAGGTTATTTAATTAACCAGTTTGTTTGTCAGCGCACCAACCAGCGCAAAGACGAGTGGGGCGGTAGCTTTGCTAATCGCAGCCGCTTTGCCATAGAAACCGTAAAAGCGGTGCGCGAACAATGTGGCAGCGACTTTATCATTATCTACCGCTTATCAATGCTCGATTTAGTCGAAGACGGTAATACGTTTGATGAAGTGGTCGAGCTGGGTAAAGCTATAGCAGAAGCAGGCGCAACTTTAATTAATACCGGTATTGGCTGGCATGAAGCCCGGGTACCGACTATTACTACCCGGGTACCACGTGCGGCTTTTAGCTGGATAACCGAACGAGTGAAAAAAGAACTGAGCATTCCGGTTATTGCCACCAACCGGATTAACGACCCGCAGGTAGCCGAAGACATTCTGGCCAATGGTCAGGCTGACATGGTGTGTATGGCCCGGCCGTTTTTAGCTGACGCCGACTTTGTTAATAAAGCGGCCGCTAACAATGCCGATCAAATTAATACCTGTATTGCCTGTAACCAGGCCTGCCTCGACCATGTATTTCAGAACAAGCGTGCCAGTTGTCTGGTAAACCCCAGGGCCTGCTTTGAAACCGAGCTTAATTTTAACCCGGCAACCAACATTAAAAAGCTGGCTGTCATCGGCGCTGGGCCTGCCGGTTTGGCCTTTAGCGTGTATGCAGCGCAGCGTGGTCATCAGGTACATTTGTTCGATAAATCGCATCAAATTGGTGGTCAGTTTAATTACGCTAAACAAATCCCCGGTAAAGAGGAATTTCACGAAACGCTGCGTTATTTTGGCAAAATGCTGCAATTACACGCCATTAAATTACATTTAAACTCAGAGCAAACGGCTGAAAGCCTGGCAGAGGCGGGCTTTGATGAGGTTATTCTGGCAACGGGTGTTGTGCCGCGAGATATTGCGCTGCAAGGTCAGGATCATCCGAAGGTACTTAGCTACTTAGATGTGCTGCGCGACCATAAAGCCGTGGGTAAAAATGTAGCCATTATTGGCGCCGGCGGTATAGGTTTTGACGTGGCAGAATACCTGACTGAAGAGAATTCGTTGACGCTGCAGCCTGATGCCTGGTTAAAAGAGTGGGGCGTAGATAAAAGCTATGAAGGTCGTGGTGCCTTATTACCTGACAGCCTGCCAGAGCCTGCCCAGCGTAAAATTTACTTAATGCAGCGTAAAACTACTAAGGTAGGCGCAGGCTTAGGAAAAACCACCGGCTGGACTCACCGCGCTTCGTTAAAGAAAAAAGGCGTGGAATCTATGGGGGGCGTTAACTATCTGCGGGTAGATGACAGCGGCTTGTGGCTTGAAATCGCCGGTGAAGAGCGTTGTCTCGATGTGGATAACGTGATTATCTGTGCCGGCCAGATACCGCTGCGTGCACTACAACAAGGCTTAACCGAACGGGGTATTCCCAATCATTTAATTGGTGGCGCCGACGTTGCGGCCGAACTGGATGCCAAGCGTGCCATCCGCCAAGGGGCAGAGTTGGCAGCGCAAATTTAAATAGCCACAGTGCAACTACTTTTACGTTCTTAAAATTGCTTAGTCAAAAAACCGCATGAGTTAATGCGGTTTTTTGTCTTTTCCGTTCTGCTGTCGTACAGTTCAGTTCATTGTCTATTCTATACTCCTGTTTTTTGCCGGTAGAGAGATAAATCATTTACAAATCGGCGGCAACAAAAAGCCCGCCGAAGCGGGCCGGATCCTAGACTTCTGTTTACGCTTTCTTGCGGCGTGACCAGCCTAGGCCTACGATTCCAAGTCCGAGCAAGACGAGGGTAGCTGGTGCTGGCACTTGAACTTGTGCTTGTATGCTGACATTGTCTACGCCCTGATTGAAATTACCTTGATTATCTGATTGCGCAAAGCGAATATCATAAGAAAGGCCAGGAGTTACTAAGGCCGTTATATCGAATAGGTAAGAGATATAAGGCTGAGTTGGAATACCATCTAATCCGATGTAAAAATTGGCCAACACGCCAGCGCCCGTATCAAATGCTCGAGCGCCAGCGCTTAAGAGGTCGACCCGTGCATGTTGATTTGGGAATGCAGTTTCATCCAATCCAGCTGGATTGATCGTAAGACCCGCAAAGGTTTGCACAAACATATCAAATGTCATGATTACTTGGGTTGCATTGAGCGGGACCAAAAATGACTGGCTCAAAGCATGTGTTCCAGGACCACTCTGAGAGGAAACTGCGTAAAAACTTCCCTGTGATGCACCCACGGTAGTAAAGGTACCATTTGATGGAGCTAATGCTGAAGTAACCTCGAATGTTCCAGAGCCAGAATCGGTGACAATCCAGCCGGTAAAATCGCCCGACTCAAAGCCACCGTTGGTGACGAGTTCTATAGGCGTGGCATAAACTGCAGATGATACCAATCCGCAAAAGGTTAAAGTGGCAAGCTGCCTAACTACATTTTTTATTATAAGCATTTAATTATCCTAATTTATAAGCGTTTTTTGTGAATACTTAACTGGATAAGCAAAAAGCATGCCGTCGTTATACAGCAAGGGCCCCAGAGATTCTTGGCTAGCTTTTAATCTGCGTTTGTATAAAAAACTGACAGTTCATCAATGTTGGTGAAGGGGGGCAGCCTTAAGCAAAACCAGCGGCTGGACTCACCGCGCTTCGTTAAATAAAAAAACGTGGAATCTATGGGTGGCGTTAACTGTTTGCGGGTAGATGACAGTGGCCTGTGGCGTGAAATCGCCGGTGAAGATTATTGTCTCGATGTCGACAACGTTATTATTTATAACTTAAGTAGGGCTTTTATTTTGTATGTTGATTACTTCGCTTTTTTGCTGACTACTTGTCTAATTGCTGAAAATAATGTCTGATGAGAATCAGAGCTATAACAGAAGGTTATGTTGTGAAGACATCGCACAAGACTGCGGCAGCAGAGCTGGACGGATCGACACCAGTTGCATCATCTACTTTGCACGGCGAGTTATACGATGCGCATTTAAATTCAATGTTACGTCGGTTTTGTAATTTTATGCTGCGCCATCCCAGTATGATACTAACGTTTGGTTATTTACTTTGCAGCGTATTGGGTATGTTGTTTTCCACCCGATTATTTGCTCTTTTTGACTTTAATATTTTGCCTTACTTAGAATTAACAGACTTTATGCTGGCGGCATTAACTCACCCCTGGATTTTACTTAATGTTATTGGCTGGCTGCTGCTCTTAGTAATGTTATTTGCTGTAGATCGTTTCGTCAGGCGGCACGTTCATATATACGCAGTCTGGTCAGAAAAATACTATAATCCGGTACAGTTTCAGCGGTATAATTTAATTTTCGTGCTCATTCCGCTGCTGTTTTTATATAATGCAGCCAAAGAGGAGTCTGCTAAACTTGCTGAACGAATTAAAAATGATAAACAGCCAAAGTTTCACGTCAGCTTAATATATCCAGTGCAGGATGCGGTGAATACTCTTAAGTTTGATCAGGTACAGGTTATTGCCAGGACCAGCAGTTATCTGTTTGTATATTATCGGAAACAGGTAAGAGTCATTCCCCATGCGAATGTTGCGGTAATAATGCCTATTGCGCCAGCACCTTTAGCCGACCCTGCAACAAATGTTCAGCCAATACCTGAAGCGTCTAACAATAAGGCGGATAGCGCAACCACTGAGAAAGTCGAAGCATTAAATGCAGAGGTTGAATCGGGCAAAGATAATGCGGCAATAAATAAGAAGGGCAGCGGAGCTATTTAATCGAAGCAGCCTTACTTTTTTAAAAATACCAGCAACGGGTTGCCGCTTATTCTATCTGATCTGTCTTGAGAGCGCTGCCAGAAACGATGTATGGACGTGATTAAAGCAATGCCAGGCAAACTTGGCTGACATTGCTTACAGGCTACATAAGTGACGTAACTATGAAACCGCAGTGTAGTGATCAGGCTTTACGGTTAAAACGCACTCGTTTGCTAAGGTTTAGTAACATCAAGCCCAGTGCAAGTACACCAATAGAGCCAGGCTCTGGCACATCAACTGCACTTGACACGTTGCTTATTGTAAGGCGGGAAAAACCTTGATCTGTGCCTGCTTGAAAATAATTCACAATATCTTCATAAACACCTGCTCTCCAAACCGGAGCGGAAGTTGGGCCATCAAAAATGACATTTCCCGGTGCCATAGCAACATAGAAATTATTATCAGAAAAATTATAACCACCGCCGTACGATGTTGTATGCGCCCAAAAAATACCGTTTAATTCTGGAATATCAACTTTGAAAAATAAGCCTGGTGCCCAATCGACAAAACCAGCAGCTAAAGTCGCATCAGTCGTTGTTTGCCACATCAAAGTAAAGTCACCATATCTTCCGCATGAAGTGCATTCAAGCTCAAAATTTGTTATTAACGCCGCTTTAGCAGTACCAGCAAAAAAAGTGACCAGAAATAGTAAAGTAAATAATTTTATTGTTTTGTTCATCTAATTAATTCCATTTTAAATTTTACAACATGGCTTTTGCCAATTCCTTCAAAGCAGGTTTTATACCAACTATTTAAATTAATTTAAAACAGATAGTTACGACTCTTCAACTGAGAAGCGGAGGTTAGGTGTAATAAATTCTGACAGCAGCTTGTAATATTTTTGTGGTTAATTATGTGCTATATGTAATTTATGACGTCAACACGTCTTAGAGCAGCCCAACCGCATTTTTTAAACATTGAGCGATCGACATCTGAATTTATTAATGTCGCTAACTTTTCTGGTGCTTTATTTATTAATGCTGCTATCGTGGGTATAGGCGAGTTTTACTCTGCTTGTATTTTTAACATAACAAAGCCATACAGGGAGTCTCTATGTCAGGTGTGTTAACCATGGTGCTTGCCGGGGGCGAGGGAACCCGCTTAGCACCGCTTACCGGTATTCGTGCTAAGCCAGCTGTGCCATTTGGCGGCAACTACCGAATTGTCGATTTTGTGCTAAACAATTTTGTTAATTCCGACTTATTGCAGATTTTCGTTATTACCCAGTTTAAATCGCACTCGTTAATGAAACACTTAGGCCGTGCCTGGCGGGTGAGTGGCTTAACTAACCGTTTTATTGATCCGATACCCGCCCAGATGCAAACCGGTAAGCATTGGTATTTGGGCACTGCTGATGCCATTTATCAGAATTTGCATTTAATAGAGGGGTTAGATCCTGAGCATGTGTGTGTATTTGGTGGCGACCACATTTATAAAATGGATGTGCGGCAAATGCTCGATTTTCACCGGCATAATAAAGCCAAGCTAACGGTGGCAGCGATCCCAGTGCCGGTAAGTCAGGCCCATGAATTTGGGGTGATTGAAGTGGACGAGCACGGCAAAATGATTGGTTTTGAAGAGAAACCAAAAACAAATCCGAAAACCATTCCGGGCCGGCCTGACTTTGTGCTGGCGTCGATGGGTAACTATATTTTTGAAGCGAAATGCCTGGTTGATGTGCTGGAAGCCGATGCGAAAGTGGCCGACTCGAAACATGACTTCGGTCATAATATTATTCCGGGCTTGTACCCACAGGGCGAAGTGTATGTGTATGACTTTTCCAGCAACCGTATTCGCGGTGAGTCAGAAAGCAGTGCCGGTTACTGGCGCGATGTTGGCACCATAGATTCTTACTATGAAGCTAATATGGACTTAATCTCAATTAATCCGCCGTTTGATGTGTATAACCGGTACTGGCCGCTACGCAGCTATACGCCACCGATGCCACCGGCTAAATTTGTGCATGATGAAACTAATCGCACCGGCCAGGCTATAAGCTCTATGGTAGCCTCGGGCTGTATTGTCAGTGGTGCTATCGTGTATCAGTCGATACTGGGTTACAACGTGCATGTGCATAGTCACAGTTATATTGAAAAATGTGTATTAATGGGTAATAACGATATTGGTCGTGGCTGTCGTATCCGCCGGGCAATTATCGATAAAGACGTCAAGATTGCCCCGGGCACCATTATTGGTGAAGATCCGGTGCAGGATAAAGCCCGTTTTCATATTTCACCGGGCGGGGTTGTCGTGATCCCCAAAGGTGCGAAAATTGGCTTTGATGAGGTCTGAGTAATTAACTAAGGAACTCGTATTGCGTATTCTGTTTATTTGCAGTGAATATGAAGGCTTAATTAAAACCGGTGGCCTTGCTGACGCTTGTCGCGGCCTGGCAAGTAGTTTACTGGCAGCTGGCCATCAGGTGAGCGTGATCCTGCCACGGTATGGCGCATTATATAATGTGACAACGGAGGGTGAAGCGTCAGTATTTGTTGAGCTGGGGGGGCAGCAGTTTGGCTGTGCGGTGCGTTCAACCCAACTACATGGTGTTACAGTGTATTTAGTTGAACATCATGATTTTTTTGCCCGGGAAAGACCCTATGATGATGGCCAGCATGGTTACGCTGATAACCCGTTGCGTTTTGCTTTCTTTTGTAAGGTAGCCATTGCCTGGGCTGCCCGACAACAGGTGTTTGACGTGTTGCATGGCCATGACTGGCAAAGCGCCCCGGCGGCGTTTTATCTGCATCAGCATCATCAGTACAATCAGCGGCAACATTCATCGCAGAGTTTGGCGGGGGTGCCTTTTGTTTTTACTATCCACAATGGTGCTTATCAGCAGCAATCTGACGCCGGCTGGGCGCCACAACTGGGGTTGCCCCTGCGGCAACAAGCGGTTCAGGATGAGCATGATCACGAGTATCCTCATCAGCTAAATTTTCTGCAAATCGCGCTGCAATATGCCACTAAAATTAACACGGTAAGTCAGGGCTATCGGGACGAGTTGCTCAGTGAGCCCGCTGCTAATGGCCTGGCTGGCTGGTATCAGCTGCGCCAGCCCGATTTTAGCGGTATTTTAAATGGCTGTGATTATCAGTTGTGGGATCCGGCCACGGATCAAGCGATTAGTGCCAACTTTCATGCCGGTGACCTAGCGGGTAAAGCGACTTGTAAACGTCAGCTGCAGCAAGAGTGTCAGTTAGCCCAAAGCAATGTGCCGCTGCTGGTTGCGGTTAGCCGGGTTACCGGTCAGAAAGGCTATGATATCCTGATCCCGGCATTGAAGCATTTACTAAACCATTATCCGGTGCAGGTGGTCATTGTCGGCAGTGGTGAAGCCAGTTACTGTCGGCAATTACATCAACTTACCGTGGTCTTTCCTGACAAATTTCGTTTTATTGAAGGCTTTAATGAACAGTTGGCACATCAGGTTGAAGCTGCAGGTGATTTTTTCTTAATGCCAAGCTTATTCGAGCCGTGTGGTTTGAATCAGTTATACAGTCTACGCTACGGAACTTTACCAGTGGTGCGACTGACTGGCGGTTTGAAGGACACCGTGGTGCCCTGGCCTGATAACAAGGCTACCGGCATAGGTTTTACCGAGCCAAACACTGAGGCGTTGCTGGAGGCGTTACGCCAGGCTTTGAAGTTGTATCAGGATCAGCAAGCGTATAAAAAAATCCAGCAGCGCGCGATGACTCAGAGTTTTAGCTGGGAAGAAGCCACGGAACAGTATCTGGTGTTGTATCGGCATGCAGTCGATGCTGCTGCCAAAATGAATAATTAGCATGCCAGAGCGAATGATATCGCTGTAAAAATCGACGTTGTGGCGAGCGACTGAGCAAACAGTAAGGCAGTTAAAATTTTCTCATGTGCTTAGTACGTAAAGTTTGCTAGCCTGATAGCAAAGTTGTTTAAAGAGGTTATGTTATGGATGCGTTGACGCTATTAACCACCCGATATTCCACACCGCGGTTAACCGAGCCGGCACCCAGTGGCGACGCGCTTGAGCTAATTAAACGGGCGGCCCTGAAGGTACCCGATCATGGCGGCTTACGTCCGTGGCGTTTTGTCATTGTTACCGGCAAGGAGCCGCTTAACCGCTTAGGTGATGTGTTTGCAGAGGCAGCGATTGAAGATGCGCCGGGTATTTCCCCTGAAATGCACGAGCGGGCAAGGCAGTTACCACTGCGTGCACCTATGGTAATTGTTTGTATCGCTAAAGTTACCGAGCACCCGAAGGTTCCGGCTCCGGAACAAGTGCAGTCGGCTGCCTGTGCCGTAATGGCGATGCAACAGGCGGCTTTTGCCCAGGGCTTTGGTGGCATTTGGCGCACCGGCAGCTATGCCCAGCAAGATTTCGTTAAGCAGTCACTTGATGTCGGTGAAGATGATGAAATAGTAGGATTTTTATATTTAGGCACTGCAGCAGGAAGCGCGCCAATGCGAAACGATCCTGATCCAGAAGCGTTTTTTTCTTACTTTTAACCTTTGCTGCGGCAGAAAATGCATGCTGTTAACGTCATTTTACCTTATTAAAAAGGGAGCAGATAACGCTCCCTTTTTTATTAAGGATATCAGCTAAGCCCTTTAAAACTCAGCATTGCCTGGTGTGCGCGGGAACGCGATAACATCACGGACGTTACCGACACCCGTCACATAAGACACTAAACGTTCAAAGCCCAGACCAAAACCGGCGTGCGGTACCGTGCCATAGCGGCGCAAATCTCGATACCAGCTGTAATCTTCTTTATTCAGGCCCATTTCATCTAGTCGACGGTCGAAATGTTCTAAACGCTCTTCACGCTGGCTGCCACCGATAATTTCGCCAATGCCTGGCGCTAACACGTCCATTGCTGCTACCGTTTTACCATCGTCATTTAAGCGCATATAAAAGGCTTTAATGTCTTTAGGGTAATTTTGCATGATGATAGGCGCACCGACATGCTCTTCAGCCAGATAACGTTCATGCTCTGACTGTAAATCCACACCCCACTCAACCGGGTACTGGAAAGCCTTGCCACAGTTTTGCAGAATTTCAATGGCATCGGTGTAATCCATCCGTACAAAAGAAGAGTCTACTAACTGTTGTAAGCGGGTCACAGCGGTTGGATCTATCCGCTCGGCAAAGAACGCCATATCATCCGCACGCTCGTTTAGTACCGCTTTACACACATACTTCAGCATGTCTTCAGCCAGCTGGGCAATGTCTTTCAGTTCAGCAAAGGCCACTTCCGGCTCAATCATCCAGAATTCGGCTAAATGGCGGCTGGTATTAGAGTTTTCAGCACGAAAAGTTGGACCGAAGGTGTAAATTTTCGACATGGCACAGGCATAGGTTTCACCATTTAACTGGCCCGACACAGTCAGATAGGTTTCTTTGCCAAAAAAATCCTGGCTGTAGTCTACCTTGCCTTTATCGGTGCGCGGCAGGTTTTCTAAATCCAGGGTACTGATTCGGAACATCTCACCGGCACCTTCGGTATCAGAACCGGTAATAATTGGGGTGCTGATCCAGTAATAACCTTGCTCATGAAAAAAGCGGTGAATGGCCTGAGCCAGGCAGTGACGTACCCGGGTTACTGCGCCCATCACGTTAGTGCGGGGGCGTAAATGGGCATGTTCTCGCAAGTATTCCATGCTGTGGCGTTTTGGTGCCATCGGATAGGTATCCGGATTTTCGACCCAACCGACCACATCAACCTGTTGAACTTGGATTTCATAAGCCTGGCCCTGACCCTCAGAGCGCGCCACCGTGCCAGTAACAATAACTGAGCATGCCGTGGTTAAACGCTTAATTTCATTTTCATAGTTCGCTAATTCTGCCGGAGCGACGGCTTGCACCGCATCAAAACAGCTGCCATCGTGCACAGCTAAAAAAGAAATGCCGGCTTTAGAATCGCGACGGGTGCGGATCCAGCCTTTTATGGTGATCTGTGAACCGGTAGGGTATTGACCGGCCAACACATCTTTAACTACGGCGTGCGTCATGCAACAAACTCCAGATGGTGTTATAACTAGGCTATATTTATAAAAGCTGTAATCATACTTTGCCAGAAGCTGAAAACAAGTAAAAATTGGAAGGAAGCCAAAAATGACCGTATATAACAAGGTGGGGCCAGATAAAGGCGGGCCGGAGTTTGAGCGCCGGGAAGGCCCAGACTTACTGTGCCGGGCGTTTAAATATTTGGCGATTATTGCCTGGTTGTTATTTTTCGCTGCCCTTGTAGTTAGCCATTATGCCAGGCCGGAAATGGATTCAGGTCTGGTACGCTATCTGGGGCTGGATATTCGTGACTACTGGCGGCCACGCTTAACGTTTTGGTTAGTGTATCTGTTGTGGGGTAGTGCACTTGTCAGTGTCGCCAGCATAGTGCTTAACCGGATGCGCCTGAAACGGCGCAGCGATCATTTACATTTTAATATTATTCTCTTATTACTCAGCGCCAGTGGCATGCTGTTCTATATTCTGCGCTAAGCCAGCCAGAGCATGCTAGCTGCTGGCTTTTGCCACCGTTACCATGGCGCGGGTCAGTGTAGTTAGCTGCGCCGGACTGATGGTAAAGGGCGGCATAATATAAATAAGGTTGTTAAACGGTCTGATCCATACTCCCAGCTCAACAAATTGCTGCTGTAACCTGGCAACATCAACCTTTTTCCGCATTTCCAATACACCAATGGCGCCAAGTACTCGCACGTTCTGCACTGCCGGCAGGGCTTTGCAAGGTGCCAGCTCGTGCTGCAACTGTTGCTCAATTGCTGCGACTTGTGCTGGCCAGTGATGTTGACGGATAAGACCGACACTGGCATTTGCTACGGCACAAGCTAATGGGTTCGCCATAAAGGTTGGGCCATGCATCAGGCCACCTGCTGCACTGTGGCTGATACCTCGAGCCACTTCATCAGTGCAGAGGGTGGCAGCCAGTGTGATATAGCCGCCACTTAAGGCTTTACCTAAACACATAATATCAGGGGTAATACCAGCATGCTCGCAGGCGAACAATTTGCCGGTGCGACCAAAGCCGGTGGCAATTTCATCGGCAATCAGCAATACCTGATACTGATTACACAGTGCGCGGGCCTGACGTAAATACTCCGGATGATAAAAACGCATGCCGCCGTAGCCCTGGACAATCGGCTCCAGAATAAGCGCCGCGATCTGCTGGTGCTCTTGTTCAAGCAATGCTGCTAGCGGCGCCATATCTGCCGGGTTAAATTCAGCTGCAAAAGCACTGGCCGGTGGCGGCAGAAAAAAGTGCTGGTTCAGTACGCCACTAAACATATCGTGCATACCATCTACCGGATCACAGACCGCCATGGCAGCAAAGGTATCTCCGTGATATCCCTTTCGCAGGCTGATCAGTTTGGTTTTTTGTGGTGTGTCACTTGCCAGCCAATATTGCAATGCCATTTTAATGGCGACTTCTACCGCGACCGAACCGCTGTCGGCCAAAAATACTTTGGTTAATGCCGCCGGCGTTATTTCCACCAGCTGCTGACACAAATTGACTGCTGGCTTATGAGTAATACCGCCAAACATCACATGGGCCATCTTTTGTAATTGTTCAGTGACCGCAGCATTTAAAACCGGGTGATTGTAGCCATGTGCAGCGGCCCACCAGGAAGAGGTACCGTCAATTAAACGCTGGCCATTCTCAAGAATAAGTTCACAACCTTCGGCCCGGCTGACCGGATACACCGGCAAAGGATTTATCATTGAGGTGTAAGGATGCCAGATATGTTCGCGATCAAATGCTAAGTTAACGGTCATAATGCGATGCTCATAAATTAACCAGTAGTAAAGTTTTTGCTGTGGTCAGCGTTGACAAGCTGCAACCGGCGGTTAGACTAGCCGAAAAACCGCAGAACAACAATGGACACGCCCTATGCACGCTGCTACCACTCAGGTTCGCCACAACTGGACTCTCGCTGAAGTCAACGCACTTTATGCCCTGCCGTTTAATGATTTATTATTTCAGGCACAAACAGTGCACCGTCAATATTTTACCCCGAATGAAGTGCAAATCAGCACCTTACTGTCGATTAAAACCGGGGCATGTGCCGAAGATTGTAAATATTGTCCACAAAGTGGTCATTATAATACCGGGCTAGAGCGTGAGCGTTTAATCGAAGTAGAAAAGGTACTGACGCAAGCCGCTGCAGCGAAATCGCAGGGAGCCAGCCGTTTTTGTATGGGCGCCGCCTGGAGCAACCCGAAGCAGCGCGACATGCCTTACATTATTGAAATGGTGCGGGGCGTCAAAGCCATGGGGCTGGAAACCTGTATGACATTAGGCATGCTCGACAACAGCCAGGCCAAAACCCTGGCGCAGGCTGGCCTGGATTATTACAACCATAACTTGGATACTTCACCAGAATTTTATGGTGAAATTATCACCACCCGCACCTATCAGGATCGTCTTGATACTTTAAGCCATGTTCGCGATGCCGGTATGAAAGTGTGCTGTGGCGGTATTGTCGGTTTAGGTGAAAGTGCCAACGACCGTTCGGCCTTACTCATGCAGCTAGCCAACCTGCCGGAGCATCCGCAAAGTGTACCCATTAATATGCTGGTTAAAGTTAAAGGCACTCCGCTGGAAAATGTCGAAGATTTAGACGGTTTTGAGTTTATCCGTACTATTGCCGTTGCGCGTATTATGTTGCCGCAAAGTCACGTCCGGCTTTCGGCAGGGCGCTCACGTATGAACGAGCAAATGCAGGCCTTGTGCTTTTTTGCCGGCGCTAACTCTATTTTTTACGGTGATAAACTACTGACGACCGATAACCCTGAAGCTAATGCTGATATGCAGCTGTTTGCCAAATTGGGCATAAAGCCAGAGCAGCGTGCTGATGTCTCAGACGAAGCGCACGAACTGGCAATGGCTGATGCGTTAAACGAGCAGGCTAACCCGCCGCTTTACCGTGCTGTACAGTAAATATGGCAGCGCAGTAAAAAAGTGGCTTAATGACTATGCTGCAGGATAGACTGGCACAGCTGCAACAGGCTGTTGCCGAGCGTGAAGCTCAGCAGCTGATGCGCCAGCCTGTAACGGTTGAACATTACAACGGCCGGCTCATTACTATTGATGGTCAGCCATTCCTTAATTTTTCCGGCAACGACTATCTAGGGCTGGCTACCGCCCCTGAGGTATTGCAGGCTTATGCCGACGGCGCCCTGAAACTTGGTGCCGGTAGCAGTGGGTCACCAATGGTCACGGGCCAGCATGCAATACACCGCCAGCTGACGGAGACCTTGAGTGACTGGCTTGGTGTGGAGCGGGTACTGTTATTCTCTTCAGGCTTTGCTGCTAATCAGGCCATGTTGCATACGCTGGCTGTTAAGCAGGATACCTTATTACTGGATAAACTCAGCCATGCCTCATTGATTGATGGTGCGCTGCATAGTGACGCACGGATGAAACGCTTTGCTCACAATAATATGAGCGCATTGGCGCGGTTGTTAGAGCAGGAACCACAATCGATGGTGGTAACTGAAGGGGTATTTAGTATGGATGGCGACTGCCCTGATCTGGCGGCGTTACGTAGTCTGTGTCTGCAGCACCAGGTACCACTGCTGTTGGACGATGCACATGGTTTGGGCGTTAAAGGTTCGGAAGGTCAGGGCAGCGGGCCGGCGCAAGGCGTAGCGAACAGCGAGCTGTTCTGCCTGATGGCTAATTTTGGCAAAGCTCTGGGGGTGGCCGGGGCTTTTCTTGGCGCCAGCAAAACGGTAATTGACTATATTGAACAATTTGGGCGGCACTATATTTACAGTACGGCGTTATCGCCGGCAACCTGTGCCGCGGTTTTAAAAAGCATTGATTTGTGTCGCAAGCAACACTGGCGGCGCGACAAGCTATACAACAATATAAAGAAATTCAGAATACTGGCTGCAGATTTACCCATTATGAATTCTGATACCGCTATTCAGGGAATGGTGCTCGGTAGCAGCGAGCAGGCGGTTAATGCCAGCAAGCAGCTAAAAAAAGCCGGCATCTGGGCAACCGCCATTCGGCCACCGACGGTGCCGGCAGGCAGCGCCCGCTTAAGAATTACCCTGAGCAGTCAGCACAGCGATGAAGATATAGCGCTGCTGGTGCAGCAATTAAGGCTGCTATTGTTATGATCTCCCGAATAAAACCCTGCATATTTGAACCGGCAATTCATGGCGAAAGTACTTTTTTAAAGCAGGTAGCCCAAAGTTTTGGTAAGGCTTGTGAGAGCTATGCAGCGGCTGCACGTTTACAACAGCAGGTGGCATTAACGGCACTTGCGATGTTATGCGCCAACCATAACGGTAAATTGCTCGATTTAGGCTGCGGTCCGGGCTGGATCCACCCTGAGTTAAAAAACTATTGTCATGAATTTAGCGCCGTTGATTTAAGTGCAGGCATGTTAAATAAGGCCCAAAGTTTACAGTTAGCGACGGCTTATATTCAGGCTGATGCAGCGGCACTGCCGCTGGCCACAGCACAGTTTGACAAGGTTTTTTCCAGTTTGATGCTGCAATGGTGCCAAAGGCCTGAAGCGGTATTAGCCGAAGCTGCCAGAGTGTTGGCCCCGGGCGGGCGGTTGGTTATCACCACCCTGGTGCAGGGCACGTTACAGGAGCTACAGGGCGCTTTTGCGACGTTAGATCAAAAGCCGCATACTCAGTTGTTTTTACCCGAAGCTGAACTCATTAAGGCAGCTGGCACTGTGCCACAGGTTACCTGGCACTTTGAGCAACGAAACTACCCACTATATTACCCTGATGTGCAAAGCCTGGCTCGGGAGTTAAAAGCGTTAGGTGCTAATCAGGTTGCTGGGCGCAGTGCAACCGGTTTAACCGGTAGAGGCTACTGGCAAAAGCTGGCAGTAGCCTATGAAAAGCATCGGACAGCCCAGGGTTTACCGGCCAGTTATCAGGTGTTATTTATTACAGGAACCAAAAATGCCCGCTAATTGCTACTTTATAACCGGTACTGACACAGATGCCGGCAAAAGCTATGTCTGCAGTATGCTATTGCAAGGTTTCAAAGCACTCGATATCGCTGCGGCCGGGGTAAAGCCAATAGCCGCCGGCGCCGACGAGCAGGGGTACAATAGTGACGCGTTACTGCTGCAGTGCCAATCTGGTATCGCGTTACCCTACAATGTGGTCAATCCAATGTGCTATCAGGCGCCGGTCGCACCGCATCTGGCTGCGGTTTACGAGCACCAGCCCATTGACGAAGCAACACTTGATCAGGCAATGGTCAACTGGCAACAGTTACCCATACAACAGCTATTAGTTGAAGGTGCAGGTGGTTGGCTATTGCCTATTGGTGATGAGCGTTATCTGGCTGACTGGGTGGCCGAGCAGCAGCTGCCGGTAATATTAATTGTGGGAATGAAACTAGGCTGCCTGAACCATGCCATGCTTACGGTGCGGGAAATTGCCCGCAGCGGCTGCAAGCTTGTGGGTTGGGTCGCCAACTGTGTTGATCCGGAGATGGCGCTTTTGCAACAAAATATTGCTGATTTACAGCAGAGAATTACCGCGCCGTGTTTAGGTGTGGTGCCCTTTGATCCAGAAGATCAAATGCAGTTGGGTTTGCATTTAGCCGGAAATCTGCTTAGGACTTCAGGTCGCAATAAAGGCTAAGCGCTACAACAATATTTATGCAAGCTTCGTTACCACTACCAGAACGCCGCCTATATTGTTAAAAGGTTAGAATACCCGATCAGTCGACACAGAGTGTCTGAGCGAACGCGAGTTGCTGTGGCGAGCTTATCGGGTGTTGTAACCGCTCTTCTACGCCGATCTGCTTTCGCTCCCGCTTTTTTTATGTAGCTATTTTTAATCCAATAAATAAGATAAATCGCTGTTTTCTGCTATGGCTGTTTTCTTGCCGCCTCTAAATAAATAGCCACCTCCATTCCCCAACAGGGTTAAGGCATCGCCGGTACGTTGTAATGCGGTACCTTCCGGTATGGCAATAATCGGCGTAGTCGGGTTTAACACCATAAACTCTGCCAAGCGCATATCACGGGTTTCACCGTGAAACCCCTCAGGCTTATAGTCGCTGTAATGCGGATTTAACTGCAGTGGTAATAGCTGCAATGCGTCAAATGACTCCGGTTCGACAATCGGCATATCGTTGGTGGTGCGAATGCTTGCACCTGCAATGTTAGAGCCGGCGCTCCAGCCAATATACGGCACCCCTTCGGTTACGCGTTGCCTGATAAGCTTAACGATATCTTCCTGATATAACTTTTTAAGTAGCTGAAAAGTATTGCCGCCACCCACGGCTATCGCTTGTGCTTTGCTGATTGCTTCCTGCGGCTGCCGATACTGGTGCAGGCTGGTCACTTTTATGTTTAATGGCGTTAAGGCGCTGGCAACTTGCTTAAGATAACCATCGGCGTCAATCGTAACGCCGGCATAAGGTATAAAAAGCAGTTCGTCTATGCCTTGAAGCTGCGATTTAAGCCAGTTCATATAAGGCGCCAGATACTCGCTGTTGTGGGCCCGTGAGCTGCTCAATAATAGTAATTGCATGACGTTCTCCGCTTGAGTTTGCAGTTTCGGCCGATATTGTAGCGAAATACGTGCAGTCAAACATGTTTTCTTACAAATTTTCGGCATGGCTTAATTTGAAATTCAGCTGGCAGCCCATATATTGTTAGCAGTTAAGTCACTGAGGTAGGGTTATATGAAAAGAGTTTTGCTGTTTCTGGCAACGAACCTGGCGGTTATTGTAGTACTGAGTATTGTACTGAATATCGTTTTCAGCTTTTTGGGAATTGATCATAGCAGTATCAGCGGGTTGTTGGTTTTTGCAGCCATATTTGGTTTTGGCGGCTCTTTCATTTCGTTAGCGCTGTCAAAATGGATGGCCAAACGTTCCACCGGCGCGGTGGTTATTACCCAGCCACGTAACGCAACCGAGCAATGGCTGATGCGTACAGTTGAGCGTCAGGCAAAGCAAGCGGGTATTGGTATGCCGGAAGTCGCGGTATACGACTCACCGGAGATGAATGCATTTGCTACCGGGATGAACCGCAATGCAGCTTTAGTGGCGGTAAGTACAGGCTTGCTGCGTAATATGAAACAAGATGAAGTAGAAGCCGTACTGGCCCATGAAGTATCGCACATTGCTAACGGCGATATGGTCACCTTGACCCTGATCCAGGGCGTGGTAAACACCTTTGTTATTTTCTTTGCCCGCTTAATTGCTGGTGCCATTCGCAATAATAATCAGCAACTGGGTACCTTTGCCTATTTTGGTATTGTTATCGTGCTGGAAATTGTATTTGGATTTCTGGCCAGCATTATTGTTATGTGGTTTTCACGCCAGCGTGAATACCGAGCCGATGCCGGTGCGGCGCGCTTAGAAGGGCCGGATAAAATGGTTGCAGCACTTGAAAGATTGAAGCATAACCATGAAAGCCGGCTTGAAGGCAGTTTAATGGCTTTTGGTATTGCTGGTAAAAAACCAAAGTCTGAGTTGCTGTTAACCCATCCGCCATTAGAGAAAAGGATTGAAGCGCTGCGAAACCGCCGCGAGTTTTAATGTTTAAAGCTACACAGTAGCAGGCCCCGAAGCAGGGGCCTTTTTCTTTTGCAGTTAAAGGGCCGTAGGCAAAAGTGGCAATCGGTTACTATTAATCCTTTGAATAGCGGCAATAGCCGAACAGTACTGGCATGAACCGCTGGTTTTGCTATGGTAAGCAAAAATCATTAGCCGGAGTTTTTATGCAACAGGCAAAACAACAAACAACACCTCAGGCACTTTTTCCAGCGCCTGGCATTGCCACGTTTAATCCGCCACGCCGTATTTTAATGGGCCCGGGTCCGTCCGATGTTTATCCACAGGTACTGGCTGCACAGGCCAGGCCGACAGTGGGCCATTTAGACCCATTGTTTATCGGCATGATGGATGAGCTGAAGCAACTATTGCAATACGCGTTTCAAACCCAAAACCCGGTGACTATCGCGGTCTCTGCGCCCGGCAGCGCCGGTATGGAAACCTGTTTTGTGAATCTGGTTGAACCCGGTGAAAAGGTTATTGTCTGTCGTAACGGCGTTTTTGGTGAGCGAATGCGCCAGAATGTTGAGCGCTGTGGTGGTGTTGCGGTGTGTGTGGATAACGCTTGGGGTGAGCCGGTTAACCCGCAACATGTTGAAGATGCATTGAAAAAACACCCCGATGCGCGCTTTATTGCTTTTGTGCATGCTGAAACGTCTACCGGAGCACTAAGTGACGCGAAAACCCTGTGTGCCTTAGCCCGGCAATATGACTGTTTGTCTATTGTTGATGCCGTCACCTCGCTAGGGGGTGTTGAGCTCAGAGTTGACGAGTGGGGTATTGATGCCATTTATTCTGGTAGTCAGAAATGTTTATCCTGCGTTCCGGGTTTATCGCCGGTGTCGTTTTCGCCGCGCGCTGTTACCAAAATTCAGCAGCGTAAAACTCCGGTGCAAAGCTGGTTTTTAGATCAAAGTCTGGTGATGGCCTACTGGAGCGGGCAAGGCAAGCGCAGTTACCATCATACCGCGCCAGTTAATAGCTTATATGCACTGCATGAAGCGCTGCGCTTACTGGCAAATGAAGGGCTTGAACAGGCATGGCAGCGCCACCAGAAGATGCATCAGTTATTGGCAGAGGGTTTAACTAAGCTGGGCCTGGAGTTTGTAGTGGCGGCGCCACACCGCTTACCCCAATTAAACCACGTATATATTCCGCAAGGTGCGGATGATGCCACGCTGCGCAGTGCGCTGCTGGAGCATTATAATCTGGAGCTTGGCGCCGGCCTTGGTGAGATGGCTGGTAAAACATGGCGGATTGGTTTAATGGGCTATGGCGCACGACGTGAAAATATTGCACTTTGCCTGCAGGCGCTGACTGAGCACCTTAAGTAATCAATTTAATGGTGCGCCAAAGCACAACAATAGTAGCGCTGGCTGGCTGAGTCATCAAGGACGGTAATGTTGCCTGTTGCCTCTAAAGATTGTCGGCAAATCGATAAATTTGTGCAGAAAAGGCTGCCAATATTTGTCGATAACGGCTATCTTGAATCTGCTAACAACAGAGGACCTATGCTATGCCAGTAACACCTGAGCTGAATGCTGAGATAAAAATTCTGAATTTATATAACCTGGACTCACAAATGGAAGGGTTAAAAGTTCATAAAGATGCTGATAACGAAACCAGGGATGCCATCGCCCGCTTGCATGCTAAAGGGTTACTGACCCAGACTGATGGTGGTTATTTAACCGATTTAGGTGTGCACTGTGCTGAGCATATCCAGACGGCTCTGCGTATTTTGGCTACCCGTTAACCTGACTCAATTATCATCTACCACCATAAACTGGCCTGCTACTGCGGCCAGTTTAACCGGTTAAGTATTTTAGTATTCTTTTTTAAATGTTGTTTTAATTGCAATAGCGCCTTGTGATCATTGGCAAATAATGCCCGCTGATACAACGCATCTATCTTTTCAAGTAAGGTGGCGTGCAGCGGGTTATAGTTTTTGAGCTGATAGATAAATTGGCTGAAATGCTGGCCCGCTGGCTTATGCTGGATCTGCTTACCTAAATAGCGCCTGACTAAACGAACCGGCGGGGGAAATTTTGCCGGTTGCCGCTGATATTTCAGATACCACCATACTGTTATCATCAAGACGATAAACCCACCCAGGATTGCCAACAGTTTGCTAATCGCTTTGAGTTGTTGCCAAATATTGTATTGCTGGCTGTCGTCAAATCCTAATACCCAAACTGACCAGTAATAATCCAAATGCAATAACTGCTGATTAATGTAATTAATTGCAGAAAAACGCCGCCAGTTAGCTTGTAACTGGTCCTGCTCTTCCATTGATAACACGGCATCCAATCCTGCCAGAACCCGCTCAGGTGCGATAACGGCGGTGGGGTCAAACCGTTGCCAGGCGCCATTATCGAAATATTCAACCCAGGCATGGGCTTCTCGTTGCCGTACTTCCAGATACTGCTGTTCTTCATGCCAGACACCGCCCTGATAACCGCCTACCACTCTGGCCGGAACACCCGCTTCTCGCAATAATACTGCAGTCGCTGAAGCATAGTGACTGCAAAATCCGCTGCGGCTATCAAACAGAAAGGCATCAATACTGTTTTCACCCAGACGAGGAGGGTTAAGACTATAAAAATACGGTTGCTGGCGGAATAGCTCACTTATTTGCCCGATTAACTCAGCCGTTGACTGAGTTCTGTCTGCCAATTCCGTAGCGAGCGCCCGGGTTTTTGGGTTGGCATTGACGGTGCGGATATTCAGTCGCTGCTCTGTCGCATGATCTTCAGGTATGGCTGAGAGATCACTGCTAACCTGATAACTCAGCCGCTGGCTTACGGGACGTTGGGCTTCAACCAGATAAGCCGCAACAGGGCGTACGGTATTGGTTGATTGCAACGGTATGCCAAGCGCAAATACACTACGCTGGTTACTGACTTCAGTAATAATCTGGTAATCAACCTGTTCACTGCGGCTATTTTCAGTAATTTGTGGGATGGCGGCCTGACGACTTTCAAACCGTTGGTTCACTGTCCAGCTACGACCATCAAAGTCTTCGTAAACTTTCGCGCGCCAATACAATTGCTGTCGTGCGGGCAATGGCCCGCTGAAAATTGCCCGAAATGCGAGTTTGTCGCTCTGCACCAGATTTTCAATGCTGCCAGGATCCAGACTATCTGCCAGACCGGTTATCGCGGACTCAGCCGTTGGGATCCGCCATAAGGGTTGTAAGCGCGGGAATAATAGAAATAATGAGATCCATATTGGAAACGTAAGCAATAGCGCTTTTCCCAGCTGCAACCACTGCAACCGAAGCTGTTTGCTGGCGTAAAGCTGATAGTGTTGAAACAGGGTAAATAACAGTAACCCCAGAATCAGCAAGCTTAATAATATACTCTGGTAAAAAATAAAACAGCAGGCCAACAGGAAGTATAACACCCAGAGCAACTGATGACTGTCATGCCGCTGACGGATCAGCATCATGCGACTTACTGCAGAAAGCAGCAATATCTGTAGCATAAAGTGAAAAATACCGCTTTGTTTCAGGCTGATAAGCAATAACAGCAGGATGAGCGCTGCAATAATATTGACACGTTTCAGCTTATTAACCTTGCTCCCGCTTCGCTGCAACGGCCAGCGGTACGCCAGCAGCAGCAACAAGATAGCGCTGTACCATAGCGGTAACGCCTGATGAAGTAACCCAATGATGGCTAGTAAAATAATAGTAAACGAGATGATCGCCTGGCGGCTTAATAGCACTAACATAAAGCCAACTCCCGTAAACAGCGTTGCAAATGCTGCTGGCCACAGGACGGATTGATACTTTTGCTTTGGATCCGCAGACCATAAGGCTTACTGCGTTGTTCCAGTTGCAACATCATATAGCAGGCTTTTGACAGCGCCAGCTCCAGGGCCGCCCCGGTAACTGCTGGAATGGTTATCCAGTCTGGTTCAGGCAAAGGCACACTAGGTGCATATTTGACAACCGGATTGGCTGGATCACGGGCCAGCCGCTTCCACAACATTAGTTTTAAGCTGTCCCCAGCCTGGTAGCTACGGATCGTATCGTAATCTTCTGCAACCTGGTTTTTATTGCCACTATTTTCAGCCAGGGCGTCCGCCGACTCTGAAGGCAGCGGCGTTGGAAATACCCAGAAATGATAATCAAGCATCAGCATGCTTTTGCAATTAAACAAACCAAAAGGATAGTAACTATGAACGGTAAGCCGAGGTAATGGAAAATAACCTCGTTTTTTGACAACCAACGGCACCATCGCCCGCATATTGGCATCGGCAAGCACCGACGGTTGCTGCTCATAAGTAAAATAACATTGTATTTGCTGTTTTTGCTCTGCTGTTTGCAATGATACTGGCACCATCAGCGTTTCTGTTGCATATGCGGTTAACACCGGTGCACAACTTACGCTAATATTGTGCAAATTGCGCCAGGCTAACGTCAGCGCTAAAAGCAGTACCGATACCAACATGTAACTCATTAATAAAATTAAGTTATTTTGATAATTTGTTCCTAGCAAATACAGCAGTACCAGCAGCAAAATATACCATAGCCCGAAGCGGCTGGGCAGAATATAAATGATCTTCTGGCTAAGGGTGACTTCTCTGGCTAGTGGTTGTCGCTTATTCAGCCAACTCGTAAACTGCTGACGAAACCACTGCTGTAACTGCCGCTTAAGGTGGTTCATAACGGGCAAACAGTTTGCTCAAGTAGTAAATCACTGTGTGAATGACTCGCCGCACTGGAGCGGGGATCTAGCCGGTGTTCTGCCACTGATGGGAAGACTTGCTGCACGTCATCGGCTGTTACAAAATCACGGCCAGTGATTAAAGCATGAGCTTTGCTTGCCCTTAACAGAGCTTTGGAAGCGCGTGGCGATAACGGCAACATATCATTGCGACTGCGACTGGCATCAACCAGGCTAAGCAGATAATCAATAACGGCATCGCTGACATTAACCGAACCAAGTTGCTGCTGCAGGCTTTGCAGGGTATGACTGTCCAGCTGTTGAGTTAAAAATTGCAGGCGGGAGCCCTTGCTATCATCGACCAGCAACTGATGTTCAGCGGCGCGTTCCGGGAACCCTAACGATAAACGCATTAAAAAGCGGTCTAGTTGTGATTCAGGTAACGCGGAGGTTCCGGCATGAAATAACGGGTTTTGAGTAGCAATAACAAAGAAAGGACTGGGTAACGGCCGGGTTTGCCCATCCGTACTAACCTGGCGCTCTTCCATCGCTTCTAGCAAGGCACTCTGGGTTTTCGGGCTGGCGCGATTAATTTCGTCGGCCAATAACACTTGGGAGAATACCGGACCCGGCTGAAAATGAAATTGTTGTGACCGGGTATCATATATGCTGATGCCGGTGAGATCTGCGGGGAGTAAATCACTAGTGAATTGTACCCGCCGGTAACTCAGACCTAAGCTGTTAGCAAGCGCATGCGCCAGGGTGGTTTTACCGAGGCCAGGAAGGTCTTCGAGCAGTAAATGCCCTTCGGCGAGTAAACAACACAACGCCAGACGAATTTGCTGTTGTTTACCAAGAATTACCTGATTAAGGCTTTGTTCAACCTGATGTAATTGCGCTAGCACGCTGATTCCTTACTGCTGAATGATATCTTCTATACTAGCCGCTCTGCGGTAAGGATCAACCAAAGAATAAGGCAGCCGAAGCTGCCTTATTTTTTGGAACACATTGAATATCAGAAATCGACTGTTAAATCAGCTGAACATACCAAAGTGCCTTCCAGACACAGGGTATAGGTTGCTGAGGCCGCCATCGAGTTAAACCGGTCACGATGTCTGCCATCGTTTTCGATTGTTTCGATATACTCACCATCGCGATACAGATCCAGGTTTCCTGTGGCACCCGTCCAGCGCAAGTCAACGATGGTAGAGCCGGTACGCGCTCTGATTGCCCGATGCAACGTCAGACTAATATCACTCTCAACTAGGGTAATCAGCTGGCTTGTCATATCAGTTAAGCCGGTACTGTCGGTAACCATCAGCGTAACTTCATAACTGCCTCCTGCCGGGTACGTGTGGCTTGGATTTTGTGCATCAGATACCGCGCCGTCACCAAAATCCCAGCTCCAGCTGCTAATATCATCATTCGCATCAGTAGAATTATCGATGAAATCGACACTCAGTCCCGATGCAACAAAACTAAAGTCTGCAGCGGGTGCCACCGGATCAGGATCGACGACATCACCGCCAAGTGCCGTAATCGTTAAGTTCCAACTGTTTAACGTGCCTAAATCGGCACCGGCATTGTCAGATACGTTTAACGTCCAGTCACCTTGCATCGCTTCGCCATTAAAGCTGTCAACAGTCCAGCTTTCAACCAAGTCATCTGCACTGCCGCCACTACGGTTATGCAGGATGAGTTCTGTACCTTGCGGAGAGGTCAGGCTAACAAGCAAGTCGCCTCGCCAGGTATGGGTGATATTAACGCCAGCTTCTACGTTAAATACAGTACCTTCAGTTGGCACGTTGATAACGCTTTCAATACCCGTGGCGTTGTTATCAGGAATGGCGATAGGAGTGGTGTTCTCGAAACTGAAATCAGCCAGACCTTGCGGCAGTATAGCCAGCGTTGCAGCTACGCTTTTAACTACTGTAGGGTCAGCAGCATCAATACCTGTTACAGTAACAAGATAATCGCCCCATGCTGTCTCGGCCAGGGTCGGTACCGAGACAGTAACAGTGTCACCCGGTTGGGCCGTTTCAGCAGATAGGCTGACGCCTTGAATGCTTGGATCGACACTGACGCTCAGCTCTACATCGCCCATCCAGTCAGCCAGATTACCGACGTCAAGGGTGAACTCAGCAGTATCACCAGCGCTTATCTGCTGGCTTCTGGGAGATAATGCTAAGCGGAAACTCGGCGTGGGGTCAGCATCTGCCAGCGCGTTTACCAGATTCAACCGCTTGCCAGAAACCGTTTTACCATCAAGTGAAGCAAGTTCATCACCACTGCCCATCAGAATTGCTTTCATTTCTAATGGCGTGATGTCCGGATTTATAGACCATAACAGCGCTGCGGCGCCGGCTACATGAGGCGAGGCCATTGATGTACCAGAGTAAGCAGCATAACTATTACCAGGAATGGTAGATAAAATAGCGGAGCCCGGGGCGCCAAGATCAACGGTCGTTAGGCCATAATTAGAAGCGCCAGACGAAAATACTGACAAGTTGTCATTGCGGTCAGTTGACGCAACAGAAACAATAACATCCAAATCATATCCTGCCGGATACATGGGGCTGACATCAGCATCAGCGCCATCGTTGCCCGATGCCGCAATAAATAAAATACCGGCATCGCCACCTGATTGAATGGCGGCGCGCAAGGTTTCAGAGAAACCACCACCACCCCAGGAGTTATTCGTCGCTTTAACGTTTACACCAAAATTTGTTTTTAAGTCGGTATAGTAATCAATACATTCGATAGCACCTGCTGTACTACCACCCGTGGGACCAAGAAACTGACAAGGCAGTAATGTTACGTTCCAGTTGACACCAGTTACACCAATACCATTGTCGCCACCAGCACCGATAGTGCCGGCAACATGGGTGCCATGGCTATCGCTGTCCATCGGATCGTTATTTTCGTTTAACGTTGAATAACCATATGGGTGTCCAGGATAGCTGCCGTCATTTTCCCAGCGGTTTGGAATTAAATCGGGATGATTGTAGTCCATCCCTGAATCGATTACGCCAATAACCACATCACGACTACCTGTGGTGATATCCCAGGCTGCAACAGCACCGATATCGGCACCTGCCGTACCGCCATTCTGGCCGGTATTGTTTAACGACCACATTTCACCAAATCGGGGATCATTAGGAACCGCGAGAGGGGCTGCTAATGCTTTTACCAGATAATTAGGCTCAGCGACTTCAATAGCAGGGTTGGAGGCAAGTTGTTTGATTAAGAAATCACGATTAATGCCTTTAGGAACCTTAATTTTGGCAATGCGCCCATCCGCAATATGCCGCATTTTAATGTCACGCCCCTGAGTGTCGAGCTGCCGCAGACTTGCGCCACTGCGTTTTACAATGGAAACACGTTCTTGTTTGGATACGCCTGGTTTGAACATAACAAGAATAGAATCATCGGCTTGTGCAGCGTTATTCGCCGCGAATGCTGAACCGGAACATAGCGCTGCGGTAACCGCTAGCGCCAGAATTTTTTGCTTGGACATAGTAGTTCCTATTTTAATTATTTGTAAAAAAATATGCTTGTATACTGCACCAATAAGCATTAGCACGTTTATTAACAATTTGATCATATATAAAGAAAAATAGTAATAATGGATTAGTAGTTAAGGGCGTCCACATGTTAACCATTGTTGCTTAAGAATCTGTATCTATAAGATAAATAAATAATATTTAGTGCTGGTTATTTGAAGTGAAAAATAAAACATTTGTCCTATTGTGGCTTCAAAAGAACTCTTTAGTCTGAGAGTTGTAATAATGAATGAAGGAATACTTGTGCTAAATGTAAATTTCAGGGTGGTGATTCTGATAGCTGGAGTTGTAACCAGCGGGTTGGCGTTTGCAGATGTTTCAGTACAGTTAACTTCACTAATTGAGCGTCATGCGTTAGCTAATGGAGTTGATATTACTCAGCTGGGCGATTTGAATGTGGCTGATGTAACGCAAGGTGGCGATGCTAATTATGCTGTTTTATTACAACAAGGTGTGCTTAACCAGATCTTTCTGCAGCAGTATGGCAGTGGTAATCAGGCGCAGATCCGGCAATTTGGTAACAATAACAGTGCTGATATTTTACAGCAGGGAGAGAGCAACCTAATCCGATTAGAGCAATGGGGAAACCGCAGTTTTTCGATTGAACAGATTGGCAACGGTGCTGAAATCTCAATAATTCAATACTAATAAGAGACTCAGGGAGAATCACATGAACCTTATTAAACCGCGTAAACATTTATTAAGTATGGCAATTGCTTTGTGTTTTGCAGGCAATGTTATGGCAGAGAATGAAGCTATTATTATGCAAAGCTCAGCAGCTGGTTCTGGAGAAGGTAACACTGCTGAAATAACTCAAACCAATACGGGGGGCAATGCCAATCTGGCCATCATTGAGCAAGTTGGTGAATTGAACTATGGCAGTGTTTTGCAGAATGGTCTGTGGTTGGAGGCTTATAGTTTTAACACTGGTAACGATAACTCCGTGCGGATGGAACAATTCGCCGATTGGCACATCGCTTCTAGCGATATTACTGGTAACGATAACATCGTTACGGTTACCCAGGACGGCTTTTACAATCAGGCGTCAATTATTGTAGAAGGTAATGTGAATGATACCGTTGTTTTTCAAGCGGGTGATTTAAACGAAGCCTTCGCTACTTTAATTGGCGACATGAATATTGCCGAAATTGAGCAAAGCGGTAACAGCAACTGGTCGAATGCCGACTTTACCGGCAATGACAACATGTTTTACAGCTATCAGGAAGGAGATAGTAACGAAGCAGCTATGCTCGGCGTAGCAGGTAATGCCAATGAGTTTGAATCTGAGCAGTTTGGAGACCAGAACGTCGGTGGTGTAGTTGGTTTAACCGGTGATAACAATGCCATTTACGTGCAACAGGAAGGCATGCTAAATGCCTTTATCGCAACCAATGTTACCGGCAATGATAACCTGATTGATGTTAAACAGGATGGAACCGATAACGTATTTCTGGTGGAACCGGTAACCGGCGACACCAACTGGATCCTGATTGACCAAACCGGTGTTAGCAATCTGGTTGAAGCCCCACTGGGTCTGGTTGGCAATAATAACCTGATTGATGTTCGCCAAGATGGTACTGAAAACTATGCGGTAGTAGCGACTGATGGTGACAATCACGATTTAACCATTTATCAGGACGGTGACATGAACACCGCTGAAATGGTGTTAGGTGTTGATGGCAATAGTGCTGACATATATAGCCGCGGAAATAACAATTTTGCTGGTGTAGCCCTAGTAGGGATTGATAATAACACTGACATTATGCAGCGGGGCGATGATAACTTTGCCGTAGTTGATATTGTTGGTATTGATAACGATATCAGGGTTGATCAAATGGGTAATATGAATGAAGTGCTTCTTACCAGTGATATCGTGGTTGCAGAAAACAGTATTGGTGTGCAGCAGGATGGCGATCTGAACCTGGTAGATATGCTGGTTGAGGGTAGCGGTAACTTTGCCGACATTTTACAAGAGGGCAATGGTAACTGGGTTGCTGGTAATGATGGCTACTTTGCACTTTCAGGTGAGAATGGTACGGTTGCGATCAGTCAACTTGGTAACGATAATCTGGTGTTAGGTGAGCAGTATGGCAATGGTAATATTATGAATATTACGCAGCTGGGTGACTTTAATACTGCAATTGTTACTCAAAACTAACGTAAAGGGCGGCTAATGACCGCCAAAGGCATATGAAAGTAATTTTTCTGCTGTTATGTTTGCTGCTACCGCTTAAAGTAGCAGCAAATGATATCGAATTAAGCGGCTTAGTGATTGACCGCACCATCTCGCGTTTTGGCAAAGATTTTATGTTCTATTACTCTGGTTACTGGCGTGATATGCCGGCAACGGAAGGTGTGTCGGTCGTTATCTATGAACAAGTATATCCGCAGGCAGGTACATTTCTGTGGGTCGAAATGAACCAACAACGTGTTTATCAAACCTACTTTGGCCGGCGCTATAACAATGTGAAAGAGATGGCTGAGCAGGCAATTTTACGCAGTATTAATGAACTGGCTAATATTCAGGCCAGCATGCTACTGGGTGATCAGGAACAAGAAATATACTAAAGGGAATAATAATGAAACAAACTGCAGTACTGGTATTCCTGCTGGCATCTGCCTGCGTAAGTGCAACTGAATTAGTCTATACCCCTATTAATCCAAGCTTTGGTGGCAATCCGCTAAATGGAAACTTTTTGCTGCAAAAAGCTCAAAGCCAGAACAGCTTTAGTGAAGAGAGGCCAACATTATCTTTTGTAGATAAGTTCCAGGAAGCATTGGAGCGAAATATTATAAACTCGCTGACCAGACGAATAGCGGATGGTGACTTGGTTGACGGCATTTACAATACGGGTGAGTTTCTGGTTGAGATTACGACCGGCACCGATGGCAGTGTTATTGTCAATATTACTAACCTTGATACCGGTGAAGTTACCATCATTACTATTCCTGTGATTGGGGGTTAGTAATGAAAGCAGTAATTATTTTAGTCCTGATATCTGCTATTGCAGGATGCTCTCTGGTACCGAAACCAGAACTTAGTATTACGCCCGCCAGTGTTGATTCGATTAGCAGCACAATGCAGTCGTTACAACAACAAGCAAAGCCACGGCAACAAATTCCCGTTTCTGTCTATGCTTTTCGGGACCAGACTGGACAATACAAACCTCAGGGCAATGTATCCAGTTTCTCTACCGCAGTAACTCAGGGGGCAACCTCAATGCTAACCCAGATCTTGCTTGATAGTGGCTGGTTTGCGCCATTGGAGCGGGAAGGACTGCAGAACTTGCTTACTGAGCGGAAAATATATGGCTCTAATAAAAAATTAACTGAATTACCACCATTAAAAGAGGCGCGTCTGGTATTCGAGGGTGGCATCATTGGGTATGAAACGAACCTAACAACAGGTGGTATTGGCGCTGAATATTTTGGCCTGGGATTGTCAGAACTTTATCGCGAAGATCAGGTTACGGTGTATTTACGAGCAATCGATGTTTATACCGGCCAGGTACTGCTTTCTGTCTCTACCACTAAAAAAGTATTTTCACAGGAGTTACGTGCGGGCTTATTCCGTTATGTTTCATTGAACAGATTGGTTGAAATGGAAGGCGGCTATTCAACCAATGAACCTGTGCAGTATTGCGTAAAGCAGGCAATGGAAAGTGCTGTGGTTGAATTAATCAGTATCGGCTTGGAGCGTGGTTTCTGGCGAACTGATGATCAGGCCAATCTTGCCAGCTCAGGCTGACTTTCTAATATCAGGTTGGATTGCTGCAACCAACGCAGCAATTCAACCCGGTTGCGAGCCTGCGTTTTTCTGAAGATAGCTGACAAATGCGCTTTGACAGTATGGGCGCTGATATTCAGTGTTTCTGCAATTTCTTTGTTACGGGCGCCTTGTGCAACCAATCCGATTATTCGCTTCTCTTGCCGGGTTAGTTGGGCATTAGCACTGGCTGTGGCATCTGAGATTATTTTTTTAGGTTTATTGATCAGCAAATCTACCACGTCCGACATCACCGTACGCGAATAATATAACTGACCAGACATCAGGGTTTTCAATGCGGTTAACACCCGGTCTAATTGTTCATCACGATAGATCAAGCCTCTGATCCCACTGTGAACTGCAAATGCCGGGTCAATTAGTGCTCGCTCAGCCTGAAAAATAAATATCGGGCAACGCTGCATCAGCATCGATAATTCGTTCGATAAGCCTTTTTTGGTAAGATCGTGGCTACTAAACTGACAACCCACTAATACACCTGACTTAACAGGTTGCTGAATAAAGTCGGCACGACTACACTGCTGTACTTTTATTCCAACCGACTGGGCGAGCATCGCAGTATTATGCAATTGCTGACGCTCTGAGAGTATTATCAGTCTCGAAAACCGTTCCATTGTTTTCACCTCCAAACGACTTTAGCCTTCACCATTGACTAAAACTACCTTGGTATACTGTACCGCGTGGCTGCCAATTGCAACTGTTGAAGCTGGTTAAAGTTAAAATAAAGCAGCAAAAATGCCGCTATTTTTTAACTATTGCACAGGGTGCGATTTTTCAGTTTAATGGCAACATCTTCGTTAAGGAGCGACCATGCGCAGCCAAAAAGTTCTGCTTGTCTGTTTAGGAAACATTTGTCGATCACCCACTGCTCATGCGGTACTAAAGCATAAAGCGTTACAGCGACAGCTTAATATTGAGATTGATTCTGCTGGTACCAGTGCTTCTCACCGGGGCGAGCGGCCCGATAGCCGCAGCATTGAGGCAGGTATTGCCAGAGGATACAACTTTAGCGGTCTTTATTCGCGTCCGGTATTTGAGCAGGATTTCGCCGATTTTGATCTTATTCTGGCGATGGATAATGAAAACTTAGCGGAATTAAAAAGGCGCTGTCCGCCGGATCATCAGCATAAAATTAAATTATTCCTCTCTTATCATCCGGAATATCCGTCTGTGGCTGAGGTTCCTGATCCCTATTACAGCGGTAGTAAAGGTTTCGAGTTGGTATTGGATTTAATCGAACAGTCTTGCGACAAGTTAATTACGGCGCCTGAGTTGCATCCTAAATAATGGTTTAGCCCGGCTTATTCCGATTACGCCGGTATTAGAGCGAAAAACTCTGAGTTCAGGATTGAATTTACGTCCGGAAGTCTATAACTTGGCACCGTATTATCATTTCAACCTATAGGAAACGCATCGTGACCACCTGGACGCCAGATAGCTGGCGAGCTCTGCCAATACAACAACAACCGTCTTATCAGGATCCGCATCTACTGGCGCAAATTGAAAAACAGTTACATCGTTATCCACCGCTTGTTTTTGCGCAGGAAACCAGAGATTTACATACGCAATTAGGACAAGTTGCTAATGGTAATGGTTTTTTATTGCAAGGTGGAGATTGCGCTGAGAGCTTTAATGACTTTAATGCGCCCAAAATCCGTGACACCTTTAAAGTGCTGCTACAAATGGCGGTGGTGTTAACTTATGCCGGTGGTTTGCCCGTTGTTAAAGTTGCCCGGATGGCGGGGCAGTACGCTAAACCTCGTTCCAGTGATCTTGAAACCATAAATGACATTACCTTACCAAGTTACCGTGGCGATATTGTTAATAGTTTTGAGTTTACGGAGGCTGCTCGTCAACCTGATCCTAACCGGCTGGTGACGGCTTACCACCATTCTGCTGCTACTCTGAATTTGCTCAGAGCTTTTGCTCAGGGCGGGTTAGCCGATTTACATCAGGTCAGTAAATGGAATATGGGATTCGTTGAGTCTAATCCATTAAAAGATCGCTATCATAACGTGGCACAACGGATCCAGGAAGCCTTGCGCTTTATGGAGATTTGCGGCATTACCGCCCAAAACTCACCCTCGATTCGTGAGACTCAGCTATATACCTCACACGAAGCCTTGTTACTTAATTACGAGGAAGCACTGACCCGTCGCGACTCCCTTACCGGTGATTGGTATGACTGCTCTGCGCATATGGTCTGGATTGGTGAGCGTACCCGTCAGTTAGATCATGCCCACCTGGAGTTTTTTCGGGGTATTCATAATCCGGTAGGTGTTAAAATTGGGCCAGGAATGCAACCTGATGAGTTAATCAGACTGATTGATGCGCTAAACCCAAACAACACGCCTGGCAGATTAACCCTGATTACCAGAATGGGTGCTGACAAGCTCGCCGATAAACTGCCAGCGCTGGTTCGTAAAGTGAAGCAAGAAGGGCGTACCGTGGTCTGGAGTTCTGATCCGATGCACGGTAATACGGTTAAAGCCAGTAACGACTTTAAAACCCGTGATTTTGAAGCTATTTTACGGGAAATCCGAAATTTCTTTGCCGTTCACAAAGCGGAGGGAACGCATGCCGGTGGTATTCATCTGGAAATGACCGGTGAGCATGTGACCGAGTGTACCGGTGGTGCTTACGGTTTGAGTGAACATGACTTAAGTAAGCGTTATTTTACCCAGTGCGATCCGCGGTTAAATGCAGATCAGGTGTTGGAATTGGCATTTTTAATTGCTGATACGCTTAGCGCCAGTCGCAAGTAGCTATTGCAAGTTGCTATTGCAAGTAGCTATCGCTAGTCGCGTCGGCAAACGAACGCCCTGTAAAAAGGCCTATTTTAAGTAGCCCGATAAAATATTAAAACAGGCCCAGCGCGGGCCTGTTTTAATATTTATGACGTTTTAATCCGGTTTTGGCAATGATTTTCGCAGAAATCTCTTCAATAGAAAGATGCGTTGAATTAAGGAAGGGTATTTGCTCCTGGCGGTATAATGCCTCCACCTCATGTAATTCTGTAGCGCATTGCCTGATCGAAGCGTACCTGCTGTCAGGCCGGCGTTGTTGTCGGATCTGGCTCAGTCGTTCAGCGGTAATACTTAACCCAAACAACTTATCTTTATTTCGCATCAGCTCTGGTGGCAGGCGTAGCGCTTGCATGTCTTCCTCTACAAACGGATAGTTGGCGGCCTTTATGCCATATTGTAAGGCCAGATAAAGACTGGTAGGCGTTTTGCCAGAGCGGCTTACGCCCACCAGAATAATGTCTGCCTGGTCAAAATTTTTCATATTGGCACCATCATCATTAGCCAGAGAAAAATTTACGGCGTCAATGCGAAAATCGTAGGTTTTCTCATGCATACTGTGCGTGCGATGCGTTTTAGGTACTGGCGCAACGCCTAATTCGCGCTGAATAGGTTCAACGAAGGTGTTTAAAAAGTCGTAACAAATACCGTCACTGCTGTTAATAATATGCCGCAAATTATCATCGACAAATGTCTGGAAAATAAGTGGTTTTACTCCCGTTGTTTTATACCGATCATTAATTCTCTGCTTTACTTGCAATGCCATATCAGCTGATTCCACGAAAGGTATCGTAATATGCTCGAATTGTGCTGGAAATAGAGTAAGTAAGGCATGGCCAAATACCTCTGCAGTAATGGCGGTTCCATCAGATATATAGAAAGCTGTCCGCAAGGTAATCTCCAATTTGTTGTTATAAAATTACATGTAAATTAGGGTTTTAATTAATCTCAGCCAGAGTGTAAAATCAAAGTGCTTTGTAATGCTACTGGTAAGCTTACACGCCCTTCAACAAAAAATGGAGACGAACTGTGCAAGAATTTGTGATTTGGTATGAAAAGCTGGGTATGCATGATGTGGATCGGGTAGGGGGTAAAAATGCTTCCCTAGGTGAAATGATCAGTAACCTGGCCAATGCCGGGGTGCAGGTGCCGGGCGGATTTGCCACTACCGCGGATGCCTTTAATCAGTTCCTTGAACAAAGCGGCGTTAACGAGCGCATATATCAGTTGCTCGATGGCCTGGATGTCGATGATGTTGCTGCGCTCAGTAAAGCCGGTGCTCAAATTCGGCAGTGGGTAATCGATACCCCATTTCAACCTGAGTTAGAGCAGGCGATTCGGGACGCTTATCAGCAACTACATGCTGATCCAACGCATGATGTGTCGTTTGCAGTTCGCTCTTCTGCTACGGCTGAAGATATGCCTGATGCCTCTTTTGCAGGACAGCAGGAAACGTTTTTAAACGTTCGCGGCTACGATGCGGTCATTGTTGCCATAAAACATGTGTTTGCGTCGTTATTTAATGATCGGGCCATTTCATACCGGGTGCATCAGGGATACGATCACCGGGGTGTTGCGCTATCTGCTGGTGTGCAGAAAATGGTGCGCTCTGATATCGCCTCTTCTGGCGTCATGTTTAGTATCGATACTGAATCCGGTTTCGAAGATGTGGTCTTTATTACCTCTTCTTATGGTCTTGGCGAAATGGTGGTGCAGGGTGCGGTAAATCCTGATGAGTTTTATGTCCACAAACCGACACTGGCGGCCGGTAGACCAGCGGTAGTGAAACGGAATCTGGGCAGTAAAAAAGTTGAAATGGTGTATTCAGCAGAACAGGACCATGGTAAACAAGTCAAAATTGTTGATATTGCCACAGAGCGTAGCCAGCAGTTTTCTTTAACGGATGCTGAAGTGACTGAGCTGGCAAAGCAGGCCGTGATCATCGCCGAACACTATGGCAGGGCGATGGATATTGAGTGGGCGAAAGACGGTAATGATGGCAAGCTGTATATTGTGCAGGCCAGGCCGGAAACAGTTAAAAGCCGCGAAGACAGTAACAGCATGGAGCGTTTTCAGTTGCAAGGCTCGGCTCCGGTGCTGGTGGAAGGCCGAGCGATTGGCCAGCGAATTGGCGCTGGTACCGCTAAAGTGCTTAAAGGCATTGAACAGATGGATCAAATCCAGCCAGGTGATGTGCTGGTAACCGATATGACAGACCCAGATTGGGAGCCCATTATGAAGCGGGCTTCGGCAATCGTTACCAATCGCGGCGGCCGTACCTGTCATGCCGCAATTATTGCCAGAGAATTGGGAATACCTGCGGTTGTCGGATGTGGCGATGCTACCAGCAAATTAAAAACAGGCCAGCAGGTTACAGTATCTTGTGCCGAGGGCGATACCGGATTTATTTACGATGGCAAACTGGACTACAAAGTGGTTAGTAGTCGGGTAGATCAGATGCCGGCACTGGATTTGAAAATTATGATGAATGTCGGCAACCCTGAGCGGGCATTTTCATTTGCGAAATTGCCCCACGCTGGTATTGGTCTGGCCCGGTTAGAGTTTATTATCAACCGGATGATTGGTGTGCATCCCAAAGCATTGTTAAATTTTGATGCCCAAACCCCTGAGCTAAAAGCCACCATCAGTCAGATGATTGCAGGCTATAGCGATCCGGTTGAGTTTTATATTGCTAAGTTGACAGAGGGTATTGCAACGTTGGCGTGTGCTTTTGCGCCGCAAAAAGTCATTGTCCGGATGTCAGATTTTAAATCCAACGAATATGCCAACCTGGTTGGCGGACGGCAGTACGAGCCGCATGAAGAAAACCCGATGATTGGTTTTCGCGGTGCTTCGCGATATATCTCGAAAGACTTCCGCGATTGTTTCGCGTTAGAAGTTGAAGCGTTAAAGCGGGTTCGCAATATTATGGGCTTTACTAACGTTGAGGTGATGATCCCGTTCGTTCGCACTTTGGAAGAAGCTGCAGCGGTAATTGAATTACTGGCAGAGCATGGCTTGAAACGTGGCGAAAATGGTTTGCGGGTCATCATGATGTGTGAATTGCCATCGAATGCGCTGCTAGCAGAAGAGTTTCTCGAATATTTTGACGGCTTTTCAATTGGTTCAAACGATTTAACCCAGTTAACCCTGGGCCTGGATCGGGATAGTGGCCTAATTGCTCACTTATTTGATGAGCGAAACCCGGCGATATATAAATTACTGGAGATGGCGATTAAAACTTGTAAAGCCAAAGGCAAGTACATTGGCATTTGTGGCCAGGGACCTTCAGATCATGAAGATTTTGCCGGTTGGTTAATGCAGCAAGGCATTGATAGTGTCTCATTGAATCCGGATACCGTGTTAGAAACCTGGCTGTACCTGGCAGAAAAATTTGGTAAACACTAACGGTACTGATTTATTGTATAGCGCTTAAAAAAGCCCTGCGACGCAGGGCTTTTTTTTGGGCTGAGAAAGCGAAAAACTTTACATTGCTGAAAATTGGCTAAAAAATCACTAATCGTGCCGCGGTGGTACCGCCAAACATAGCTATTAGCCTGATGTTATGGCAAATTAACGCTAGTTTATAATAATCAAATCCAACAACAATAATTACAGGGGAAGCTAATGGAAGCCTTGGTCAGCACGGTTAATAGTATTATCTGGAGCCCGGCACTGATATTTCTGTGTCTTGGTGCCGGTTTGTTCTATTCCGTTATAACACGTTTTGCACAGGTCAGACATTTTAAAGAAATGTGTAAGCTGCTGTTTAGCAGCAATGAATCAGATAAAGGGATCTCTTCCTTTCAGGCATTGGCTGTATCATTGTCTGGCCGGGTTGGCGTAGGTAACATTGCCGGGGTGGCTGCTGCTATTGGCTTTGGCGGCCCGGGTGCGGTGTTCTGGATGTGGGTGGTGGCGTTTTTAGGTGCCAGCACGGCCTATGCCGAATCAACCTTGGGTCAGGTTTATAAAGTTGAAGAAGATGGTCAGTATCGTGGTGGCCCGGCGTACTATTTTGAGCGCTGCCTGGGTCAGAAATGGCTGGCAATATTATTTGCTGTCTCGGCCATTATTGCCTGTGGGGTATTTTTACCAGGGGTGCAGGCGAATGCCGTTGGCAACGCGTTTACCCAGGTATTCGGTGAAGGCAATATGGTGGTAACCAGTTTTGGTGAGGTAGGTACCTTTAAATTGGTAGCGCTGGCAATAATTCTGATTGTACTGGCGTTTATTATCTTTGGTGGTATTAAACGTATTGCCCACTTTACTCAGATTGTCGTGCCATTTATGGCGCTGGGTTATATTGTAATGGCACTGATTGTGGTATTTCTAAACCTGGATAAAGTGCCGGGCATTTTCAGTTTAATTATTTCTGATGCGTTTACCGCGCAGGCCGGGATGGGCGCCGCGATTGGCTGGGGCGTCAAAAGAGGAATTTACTCTAACGAAGCAGGTCAGGGTACCGGGCCCCATGCTGCCGCGGCGGCTGAGGTAGACCACCCGGCACAACAAGGCCTGGTTCAGGCATTTTCTGTCTATGTCGACACCTTATTTGTCTGCACCGCTACCGCGTTGATGATTCTTATCACCTCGCAATACAATATTCAGACTGAAGATTTTAACGCTGCAACCGGCGCCGGAAGCATGATTGTTCAGAATATTGATGCTGCAACTGAGGTAGCCTCACCGGCCTTTACCCAAATGGCCTTAAATAGTGTATTTGGTCAGTTTGGCCAGGCTTTTGTTGGCGTGGCGATTTTCTTTTTTGCCTTTACCACTATTCTGGCGTATTACTATATTGCTGAAACCAATGTGTCCTATCTAAACCGCTATTTTAAGGGGACTATTCCGCTGGTGCTGGTTAAAGTGGTTATTATGGCGATGGTGGCATATGGCATGGTTAACAGCTCTGGCTACATTTGGGGTATTGGCGATATTGGCGTCGGCTTAATGGCCTGGATTAACATTCTGGGTATTCTCGCTATATTCTTTGTGGCTAAACCCGCCATCCTCTGTTTACGCGACTATGAAGATCAAAAGAAAGCGGGTGGACCGGTGACCTTTGATCCGGTGAAGCTAGGCATCAAAAATGCAACTTTCTGGGAAAAACGACTGGCAGATCAGCAAGCGCTAACATCGTCAGAGACAAAAATAAAATAAATTTCTGAACGGTAAATCGCATAAAAAAAGCCCGACTTTATAGCCGGGCTTTTTTTATGCTCAGGCCGCAAATCTGGATTCACTTTGCGAAGTCATTGTTATTAAACCATACTTAACAGGAAACTCGACATCGTAACAAGACAGAAGGAGTTAATTATGCAGGCAGGTAAATACACATTGGGTATGCTGGCATCACTGCTGGTAATTGGTGCATTGCTGACAGGTTGTGAGCGACAGAGCATTGAGGCACCTACTGATGAAGCCGGGCTGACAATAGCACCAGAGAAAGGCATATTTGATGATCTGAATATTACTACGGCAGTGTCGACGTCGATTCGAGCTGAGCAGCGTCTTGAAAACCTGAATATTCAGGTAGAAACTGATAAAGGTGATGTCAGATTGCATGGTGACGTCGCTACCGAGGAGCAACGGCAACTGGCAGAAGCCATTGCCAGGGGCACGCCAGGCGTGCACGCTGTCAATAATGATTTAGAAATAAAATAACGATTTGCTAATTAAGCGGTGCAGGGCGCCGCTTAGTCAATACCAATAAAACCACCGGTTTGATGCGCCCAAAGCTGGGCGTAAATCCCACCACTGGCAATAAGTTCATTGTGGCTACCCTGCTCAACGATATTACCTTGGTCCAGCACGATCAGCCGGTCCATTTGGGCAATGGTTGACAAGCGATGGGCAATAGCAATGACGGTTTTGCCATCCATCAATTTATTCAGGCTGGCCTGAATAGCAGCTTCAACTTCAGAGTCTAGTGCCGAAGTCGCTTCATCCAGAATAAGAATAGGCGCGTTTTTTAGTAATACTCTGGCAATCGCAATACGTTGGCGCTGACCTCCTGAGAGTTTTACGCCACGCTCGCCTACCTGAGCATCAAAGCCGCTATTGCCGTTAGGATCAGTTAATTCACTGATAAATTCAGTTGCTTCGGCTTGTTCTGCCGCTAAAATCAGCTCTTCTTCCGTGGCATCAGGCTGACCATAAGCAATATTCTCCCGCACAGAACGATGTAACAGCGAAGTATCCTGAGTCACCATTGCGATATGCTGGCGCAAACTTTCCTGGCTAACGGTACTGATATCCTGACCATCAATCAGGATTTTGCCAGTTTCAATGTCATAAAAACGCAGCAACAGGTTTACTAAGGTAGACTTGCCAGCGCCGGAGCGGCCGACCAGCCCGACTTTCTCCCCGGGTTTAATGGTTAGCTCAAGTTGCTGTAATACGGCTGCTTTGCCGCCATCGACCGGTTGTTTGCCATAATTAAACCCAACCTGTTTAAACTCAATTTTACCCTGAGGCACGGTTAATTTACTGGCATTGGCTGCATCTTTTACTTCAATCGGCCGCGACAAGGTGGCAATACCATCAGCCACGGTGCCGATGTTTTCAAATAACGAACTGACTTCCCACATAATCCACTGCGCCATACCATTCAAACGTAATGCCAGGCTTATGGCGATAGCAATAGCACCAACGGTAATCGCGCTGCCAGCCCATAAGTATAATGATAAGGCCGCAACACTGAATACCAGAATGTAGTTAAGACTTTGCACCGAAACACTAAGACCAGTAGCCAGCCGCATTTGCTGGTAAACAGGCTGCAGAAAAACATCCATGCTGTCTCTGGCGTAACTTTCTTCACGGTTGGTATGAGAAAACAGTTTAATGGTGGTGATATTGGTGTAGCTATCGACGATACGGCCAGTCATTTCAGAGCGGGCATCAGCCTGTGCAGTAGACACCCGTTTTAGCCTTGGCACAAAATAGAACTGCAGCGCAATATATAATACCAGCCAGACCAGCATCGGCACGATTAAACGCAGATCCGCATCAGCAACGAAAAACAACATAGCACCAAAGTAGACCAGCACGTATACCATCACATCCAGCAGCTTCATTACCGTTTCCCGCACAGAAAGTGCAGTCTGCATCACTTTGGTGGCAATACGTCCGGCGAAATCGTTTTGATAAAAGCTGACACTCTGGCGTAATAAATAACGGTGTGCCAGCCAGCGAATAGACATAGGATAGTTACCTAACAGCGTCTGATGGACGATGGCAGAATGTATAAAGGTCATCAGCGGCAGCAGAACCAAGGTCACCAGAGCCATCCAGATTAGTGTCGCGCGTTCATCAGTAAAAAAATTATCAGGATCATTGGCCACCAGCCAGTCAACGAGCTGGCCCATAAAACTAAACAGTGAAACTTCCAGGATGGCCAGAATGGCTGAGGACAATGACATAAAAAGCAACGAACGTTCCATGCCTTTGGTGTAATGCCGGCAAAATGCCAGCAAACCACGAGGCGGTTGGCCCGGCTCAGCCGCAGGGAAAGGTTTGGTGAGTCGCTCAAAAAAACGCAGCATGAAAAGTCCTGAGTGAATAATGAAGTAATAGCGCGCAGTATTGTACCCGAGTTTGTCGCTTTGGATCAGGCTAATCCGTTAATTGAGCTGTTAGTTACTGTTTTCTGGCGGATCACCCTGTAGTGTTGTGATAATATAACGACCTATTGCGGTAGCTACGAGAAATCAGCCTGTTATAATCTGCGTAAGTTACCACTTGGATTAATTAAGGTCAGGCCCCAATTATCTTTGGTATCGCGCGCCTTTGTCGTTGAGAAGAAAATGACTATTAAACTTGTCACCTCCACTATTTTACCAACACCGTTTGCAGAGTTCAGACTTCATGGTTTTGTTGCTGACAATGGCAAAGAGCATGTGGCACTGACACTGGGGGATGTTACAACAAATGAACCGCTGTTAGCGCGGGTTCATTCAGAATGCTTAACAGGTGACGCCCTGTTTAGTCTGCGCTGCGATTGTGGTCCGCAATTGGAAGCCGCAATGCGCAAAATTGCCGATTTAGGCCGGGGCTGTATATTGTATCTGCGTCAGGAGGGCCGGGGTATTGGTCTGATTAATAAAATCAGAGCGTATGCTGAGCAGGACAAAGGTCTGGATACGGTTGAAGCTAATGAAATTCTTGGTTTCTTACCTGATATGCGGGAGTATGATATTGCGGCGCAAATGTTTACCCAATTGGGTATCCAGCAAATACGTTTGCTGACTAATAATCCACGTAAGTTAAAAGCGTTGAGCGATGCGGGAGTAAACATCCTGGAACGCGTGCAGCATCGGGTAAAAACCACTGCTCACAGCCATCGCTATCTGGCAACGAAAGCCGCGAAAATGGGCCATATGGAGTAACGATTCGCTAATGATCCCTAAGTTAAACCCGGAATTGGCGCTGGACGCCAGCATTGTCGCCTTTAGCAGAGCGTTGCTTGCTGCTGGTTTTAACGGTGATATCGAGACAAGCTACGGCAGTCGCTTAGCAGTGGCTACTGATAATAGTATCTATCAGGCATTGCCACAGGCAGTTCTGCTGCCAAAAAATACCGATGATATTGTGATCCTGACATCATTGGCGCAGACATCCAGTTTCTCCCATATAAAATTCAGTCCACGTGGCGGCGGCACTGGCACCAATGGCCAAGCCCTGACCGAGCATGTGGTGATAGACTTGTCACGGCATATGCGCTCCATTTTAGAAATTAACGTTGAAGAGCGTTGGGTACGGGTACAAGCTGGGGTGATTAAGGATCAGCTTAATGCGTTTTTAAAGCCCTACGGCTTCTTCTTTGCACCCGATTTATCAACCTCTAACCGGGCCACTATTGGTGGCATGATTAATACCGACGCGTCCGGTCAGGGCTCTCTGGTCTATGGCAAAACCAGTGATCATGTACTGGCACTTAAAACGGTACTTATCGATGGTAATATTCTAAAAACGCATAAAATGGCCACGTTTGAAGCTGAGCACCGGGCACAGATGCCTAACAGTATTGGTCATATTTATCGTCAAGTGTTGGCGAGTTGTCGGGATTACCGAGAGCAAATCCTGGAAAAATTTCCACGATTAAATCGCTTTTTAACCGGATATGATTTAGAGCATGTGTTTAATGATGATTTAAGCGAATTTGATCTATCCAGAATTATTACTGGCTCTGAAGGATCACTCGGTTTTGTTACTGAAGCAAAGTTAAACATTACGCCCATCGCTAAATTTAAATGTCTGTTAAATGTTAAATATGATCGGTTTGAAAGCGCCCTGAGAAATGCGCCTTTTCTGGTGGCAGCCCAGGCGACCTCGGTTGAGACGGTCGATAGCAAAGTACTGAATTTAGCGCGTAACGATATTATCTGGCATCAGGTAAAGGAATTAATTACTGAAGTACCCGACACTGATATGCAAGGCCTGAATATGGTTGAGTATAACAGTGAGGATAGTGCCGATATTGAACAAAAAGTAGCAGCTCTTACCGCAAAACTGGATCTTGCTATCGCCAATAAAACCGATGGCATTATAGGCTATCAGCTAACTTACGATACCGCCGCTATCGCTAGTATTTATGCCATGCGTAAAAAAGCAGTAGGCTTACTGGGAAATACCAAGGGCAGTCAAAAGCCCATTGCCTTTGCTGAAGACACCGCAGTACCGCCAGAAAACCTGGCGGACTTTATTATGGAGTTTCGTGCATTGCTCGACAGCCACGGCTTACATTACGGCATGTTTGGCCATGTTGATGCTGGGGTGCTGCACGTGCGCCCGGCACTGGATTTGTGCGATCCTGAGCAGGAAAAGCTGTTGCGTACCATTTCAGACCAGGTTGTCAAACTCACGGCCAAGTATGGTGGCCTGATGTGGGGCGAGCACGGCAAAGGCTATCGAAGCGAATATGGGCCTGCTTTTTTCGGCGATGAGTTGTTTAATGAACTACGAAAAATTAAAGCCGCTTTTGATCCACGCAACCGAGTGAATCCGGGTAAAATATGTACGCCTTATTATAGTGTCGACCAACTGGTATCCGTTGATGGTCAAAAAAGAGCGTGGTTTGATCGGCAAATACCGGTCAATGTTAAGCAGAGCTTTGATAGTAGTTTAAACTGCAACGGTAATGGCTTGTGTTTTAACTATGAAGAAAGCTCGCCGATGTGCCCATCGAGCAAGGTAACCAAAGATCGGCGTCACAGTCCAAAAGGCCGGGCCGGGTTAATGCGTGAATGGTTACGCCTAACCGAGCAGCAAGGTTTTGATGTGCTGGCTAGTGAGCAGCAGTTAACTGATAAAAAACAAAATTTTGGTGAGCTCTGGCAAAAAGTGAAGAATAGCCTGGCGAAATATCAAGGGGAGCCGGATTTTTCGCATGAAGTAATGGAGGCGATGGAAGGGTGTCTGGCCTGTAAAGCCTGTGCCAGTCAATGTCCGGTTAAAGTTGATGTACCCTCATTCAGATCGCGCTTCTTGCAACTTTACCACAGCCGCTATCTGCGTCCGGCCAAAGATTACATTGTCGGCAATATTGAACGCACTGCACCCGTGCTGGCTAAGTTACCTAAACTGGTTAACTTTGTACTAAAACGTGATGTAACTGCGGCGCTACTAAAGAAAACAGTAGGATACGTAGATACGCCATTACTGTCGGTGCCGACGCTGGCACAGCAGATTGGTGAAAAGTACCGGTTTGATTTATCCCGCCTACAACAAAACTCGTCGGCAGCCAACGCAAAAACGGTATTGCTGGTTCAAGACCCGTTTACCAGCTTTTATGAAGCTGAATTAGTGGCTGATGCACTGCGGTTACTGGAAAAGCTTGGTTTTGAACCGGTATTGTTGCCGTTTCTACCTAATGGTAAACCACAACATGTGAAAGGCTTTTTGCGGGAGTTTAGCAAAACAGCGAAAACTGCCGCTCAGTTCCTTAACCAGCTACACCAGCTCAACTTGCCGCTGCTTGGATTAGATGCCTCGTTAGTGCTGGTATATCGGGATGAATATACCAAAACGCTTGGTGACAAGCGGGGCGATTTTAACGTGCAACTGTTTCATGAGTGGCTGCTCAAGCAGACGTTGCCAAAGACGTCTAACTCTACTGAATTTGCCTTGCTGGCGCACTGTACCGAAAAAACCGCATTACCAGAAACGGAAAAAGCCTGGCAGCAAATATTCAATAAAACAGGCCTTGGCTTAAAGCCGGTTAGTGTTGGCTGTTGTGGTATGGCGGGAACTTATGGTCATGAAGCGCAAAACCTGTACAACAGTAAAAACTTGTTTGAGATGAGCTGGCGCTCACCAATTGAACATTATGGAGTGGCGAATACGCTGGTCACCGGATTTTCATGTCGAAGTCAGGTAAAACGGCTGATTGGTGATAAACCGAGACATCCCTTACAAGCACTGTTGCAAGCGTTATAACATGAATAATTTAATAAAAAAACGCCCTCAGCTGAGGGCGTTTTTATCTAGCGAGCTAAATATAATCAGAATTTGTACGTTGCGCGGACATAGTAGTAACCACCATTGATGCCCATAGGTGAGGTCTCGTAATATTTACCACCAAACTCATTGTTGGCAACACCTGCCTGAGTTAACTGTAATTTCTCTGGCTCTGCGTCAAACAGGTTTTGTGCGCCAGCAGAAAGCATGATGTTATCCGTAACGTAATAGCTTACTTCAGCATCAAACGTTATCTTGGCAGAGGCATTCACTTCGGTACCTGGTTCTGCAGGTGTGCCGACCCAGTCAACGTGTACGCCCTGATATTCGCCGTAATAATTTGCCCGTGCAAAGAAACTCCAGTCATCCCAGCTCTGGTTCCAGCTCAGAGTAGCCCTATGGTTAGGTAGGTCATTTTCAAGACGTGACACTTTGTCAGGCCCGGTAATAGCTGGCCGTCCCACCGGTGGTGTACTAATCCGATCTACTTTTGTCTCGTTCCAGTTATAAGCCAGACTGAAGGTGCTACGACCATCCAGCAAGTCCATAGCGTAGTTGGCTACTAAGTCGATACCCTGTGTGGTGGTATCAAAGTCATTGGTGAAAAAGCTGACTTGCTGGATAGAGTCGACGTTCCTGACACCGGCAGCGCGTAAGTCATCACGATCGTCATCAGTCAGGTTGATTTTACTGGACTGGCTGATCCGGTCGGTCACTTCGATATTGTAATAATCCAGTGTAATAAAGAAGCTATTACCACTGTATACCACACCAAATGCATAACTGGTTGACTCTTCAGGTGTTAACTCCTTTCCGCCTAACTGTAACGAAATGGGGTTTGTGGGTGGCAGCAATGCTGAATCTACCAATACACCTGATTCAAGGTTAGTTTGCACGTTACTGACGTTAGATTGACCGACGGTCGGTGCCCGGAAACCCGTGCTGGTAGAGGCCCGCAATGCCCAGTCATCGTTTAAGCGATACTGACCGGTGAATTTGTAATTAGTAGTATCACCAAAAGTATCATAGTCTTCATAGCGGAGTGCCAGGCCAAGCAACAGAGCTTCGGTTACTTCAGCTTCCATATCAACATAGGCAGCATAGTTTCTGCGGGTATAAACGCCTGCATCTTCCGGTTTAAAGCCCGGGAAGCCGTTCGAACCAATACTGAAGCCCTGATCAACATAAGGACCTACCGTAAAAGACGCTACATCTCCTGCCACCACTTCAAAGCTTTCCTCGGTCCATTGCGCTCCAAAGGCAACGGTTAAATCTTCGTATAAACCAGCGGGCACGAACTTAACAAAATCGGCACTAAAGGTTTTTTCCAGCTGGATATATTTACCGGGGTTAAATTCTGTTGGAGTATCCGGGCCAAGCGACGCATTGACTGTATTAGTCATTTGGTAAGTTGATTCATTACGGCCAACCGAGCCACTAAAATCATACATAATGTCTTTGAGCCAACCGCTCTTAAATTCACCTTTTGTTCCTGCTGTCAGGGCAGTGTCAGTAACATTACCACCAAAGGTTGGGGTGAAACCGCCGGGGAACAATTCGTTAAACGCAAAACAGTTTTGTCCCACCGCAGTATTAGGATCAGCAATCAATGCATAGTCGGCCTGACTCAGCACATTGCCAGTGGTAATATTGACCGTCGGGCAGGCGATATTAGGGTCAAGTTGCGCCACCAGCAGGGTTTCGCCACCGTCGTTAGAGAACACACCGGGTCGGTTATGTGGGTTACGGTAATAAAAACCACCGGTCACATCGCGCTCTGAATAGTTACCGAACATATACGCTTGCCCACCGTTACCTAAATCCAGGCCGGTGTTTACAAAAATGGTAATATCATCCTTTATTTCAGGAGAACCCCAAATTTGAGTTAACGGTGCAATGAAATCATTGCCTGCAGCAATAAAGCCCAATGCATCGGGGCGTTGTACACTGCGACTGGTTGCGTCAGAGTTTTTATACTGAGCACTGATATTGACAAAGCCGTCGTCAGTTAATGGCATACCAATGTTGGCAGCATATTCAGTAGAGGTACCGTCACCTTCATAATATTCGCCATGTTTAACTTCGAAACTTCCGCCGTCTGCTGCGTCTTTTAATACAAAATTGATGACCCCGGCAATAGCATCAGAGCCGTATTGAGCAGCGGCGCCGTCCCGCAAAATTTCTACCTGCTTTAATGCAATGCCCGGAATAACCGAAATATCAGCGCCTTGGGCGCCATCGTTAATACCGCCGCCTAAAAATGCGATGACTGAAGCCTTGTGGCGACGTTTACCATTGGTCAGAATAAGGGTGCTATCAGCGGACAAACCCCGTAGGTTGGCCGGACGAACCAAGGTAGCAGCGTCGCTGATCGGGTTGGAATGCACGTTAAGTGAAGGTACTGTGGTCGTTATCATGTTTAGCATATCTGAACTACCACTTTTTGTTAGTTCATCACCACCAATGATATCAACAGGTACCGGTGAGTCACCAATTGAACGGGGAGCTGAACGACTACCAACTACCGCTATTTTTTCAATTTTTTGCTCTTTAGTCGCAGTGTCACTGGCCTCCTGTGCAACAACGGCACCACTGACTATACCTAACGCAAAAGTTGTTGCTATGGCATACTTAACTGCATGAGCAACCGGGTGGTATTTATTGTTGTGTTTCATAGTGTTTTCCTGGATTATTTTTTTTGATTATCACTAGATAACGCTGATTGCTTAATAGCGCTTAATTAACCATATTTTAAAATGATGCGGTTGTCCATCGCAGTTTGCTTGCAATTGGTCGCTCAAATGGGTAAAGGATTAGATTTTTTGATTCCAGCACGCAACAACGGAGTTTTATGAAGACAATTACTGTTATGGACGAGCAATGGTTGCCACAAGTCGTGTCGCTGGCGAATCAGGTTCACGGCGAAAATTATCTCGATTTGGTGAAATTAACTCATCTGCAGCAACGAGGCATCAAGCATAATATTAACGCCAGCTACGTTGCACTGATAGAGAACCGGGTTGTCGGGTATCGGCTTAGCTTTGCAGCAGGCCAATGGCCGTTGGATCAATGGTGTTCGGTTTCGCAGTGGCCAGTCGCTCCAGCGAACATGGCTTATTTCAAATCTGTGGCAGTGGCCCCTGAGTTGCAGGGGCAAGGCCTAGGCACACAGCTATTGCGTGCGTCTGTAAAGTCATTACAGCAGCAGGGCGCAACTGCTGGTCTTGCTCATATCTGGCAGCAAAGCCCGGGCAATGCCGCTCAGCGTTATTTTACTAAAGCCGGCGCGGCACTTATACAGGTACATCCGGATCGCTGGCTGCATCTCAGCCAGACTGCCGGTTATCTGTGTCCAGTATGTGGCAACCAATGTCACTGCACCGCAGCAGAAATGGTATTGCCTTTCGCGGAGCTGAGTTGATGTACGACCCTTATATTGATAATGCTCTTAGCAGCAATCAGCCTGATATTGGTAGTTACTGGCAAACCGCAACCCATGCTGGTCCAGTCTATCCGGCACTTGAGTGTGATATCCGTTGCGATACAGTAGTGATTGGGGCCGGGTACACCGGGTTAAACTGCGGATATGAGCTTGCAAAAAAGCATCAGCGCGATGTAGTGGTGGTCGACGCCCTGCAGCCCGGTTGGGGTTGCAGTGGCCGTAATGGCGGCTTTGTACTAAGAGGAACAGGCAGACTGGGTTTAGCTCAGCTGGTCAGCAGATTTGGCCTTGAGACCGCCAGAGTGTTTCATCAGGAATATGGCGCGGCGATAACGCGGGTAAACCATCTTATTACGTTGGGTAATATTGACTGTCAACCGCAAGCTGGCGGTTATTATAAATTGACCCATAAAACCGGTATGGCCAACACACTGAGGCAGCAAGCGGATTTTTTAAACCAGAATTTTGACTATCCAGTAGAGTTTTATGATAAAGCACAATTGTTGCAACGGGTAGTGAATCATCAGCAGGCAGATGCTGCGCTGTATTTTCCGGATTGCTATGGCGTAAATCCACTCGCCTTAGTGCAGGGCTATGCGAGAATGGCTGCTGAAGCGGGCGCAGCGCTGTATGGGCAGACCCCGGTAACCCGCTTTAAACGTGTTAATGCAGGTTTTGAAGTGATCACTCCACAGGGAGTTATTTCTGCCCGTAACCTGGTATTAGCCACTAACGCTTACACCGCCAAAGGATTATACCCCGGTATTAACCATAGCTGCTTGCCGGTGCTTAGCAGTGTGATCGTGACCGAACCACTTAGTACCGAACAGCTGCAGCAACTTAACTGGCAGCAAAACAGTATTATGATGGATACCCGGATGCTGAAGTACTATTATCGGTTGCTGCCGGATAACCGGATTTTATTTGGCGGCAGGGGAGCCATTACTGGCAAGGCTGCTGCCGACCCGATATACCCCCGTCGTTTGCTGAGCGCATTAAAACATTGCTTTGCTGGTTTGGAAAATCTTACTTATCAATATCAGTGGAGTGGTTGGGTTGGCGTGTCTTATGATGATTTACCCAGAGTCTGTGCTGCAGAACCCAATCTGTTTTATGCTGCCGGTTATTGCGGTAGTGGTTTATCTTTCAGTGCTTTAGCCGGAGAGCGACTGGCCCAATTGGTTGCCGGAGAAACGTTACCGCCGTTGCCTATTTATCACAGCACATTGCCAGCTTTCCCAATGTCAGCATGGCGACGACAGGGACAGCAGATGTTTTATCAGTGGGGGCGCTTTAAAGATCGTTTTTTATAGCCGTTTCGCCAAGGGTGTGCTGGAGTTAAGCTGATGTGTTGCTTACAATGGCCTTTTTAAAAGTAGGGTTAGCATGTCATTTTGGCCTGAGTTTTTAATTATTGCTTCGGTACATTTGCTGGCGGTTGCCAGCCCTGGACCGGATTTTGCAATTGTGCTGCGGTATGCCGTGCGGTTTGGTCGCAGGGCCGCTGTTTTTGCCAGCCTCGGGATTGGTGTGGCTATTTTGCTGCATGTTACTTACTCGCTGGTAGGGATCGGTGTGCTAATTAAAACCACGCCCTGGTTGTTTCAACTGCTGACAGTGTTAGCTGCATGCTATTTGCTGTATCTGGCTCAGGGCGCGCTTCGCGCTAAGGCGCCGGTTGGCAAGGACGTTATTGAATTTGAACGGCAAGCCACTCCCGCAAGCCTTAAAGCATTCAGTGCGGGTTTTATAACCAATGGGTTAAATCCCAAAGCCACCTTGTTTTTTCTTTCCCTGTTCGCCGTGGTTATTTCTGCAGAAACCCCTTTTAGCTATAAGTTGATTTATGGTGTTTATATGGCATTGGCAACTGCGGCCTGGTTTTGTCTGCTGTCTTTTGTGCTGACAAATAGCAAAATCCGGGGTTTTTTATTACTGAAAGGTTACTGGTTTGACCGGCTTATGGGAGTGTTGTTGCTGCTATTGGCGGCGCAGTTGCTGCTCAGTAGCTTTGGCGGCGTTGATGGCAGTTAATTTGCCAGGCCGGCTTGGCCTGCTTGCTAAGGATCGCTATAATACTGCTCGTCATTAATTTGCTCTGGATTTACGATCCAGCATCGCAAGAGGTTAACTATGTTCGTTGTTGCAGCGCTGTATAAGTTTGTCAACTTGCCTGATTATCAGGATTTACGCCAGCCACTTTATCAAATGATGGCTGACAATGGGGTTAAAGGTACCTTGCTACTGGCTGCCGAAGGAATTAACGGTACTATCTGCGGCACCCGTGAGGGTGTTGATGCGGTAAACCAATGGTTTGCAACTGATCCTCGCTTTTCTAATCTTTCATACAAAGAGTCTTTTGCCGACGAACCGGCGTTTTACCGTACAAAGGTGAAACTAAAGAGCGAAATTGTGACGATGGGGGTCGAAGGTATAAACCCGGCACATATTGTCGGTACTTATGTGAAGGGCGATGCCTGGAATCAACTTATCAGCGATCCGGATACCTTGTTAATTGATACCCGCAACGATTATGAAGTTGCTATTGGCACTTTTAAAAATGCCGTCAACCCGAATACGACCACTTTTCGTGAATTTCCACAGTGGGCTGCCGAAAATCTTGATGCAAACAAACATAAAAAGGTGGCGATGTTTTGCACCGGTGGTATTCGCTGTGAAAAATCTACTGCGTTTTTAAAAGAGCAGGGTTTTGACGAGGTCTATCATCTTGATGGCGGAATTTTAAAATACCTTGAAGAAGTGCCTGCTGAGCAAAGTTTGTGGCAAGGTGAGTGTTTTGTGTTTGACCAGAGGGTAGCGGTCAAGCATGGCCTGGAGCAGGGGAGCTATGACCAATGCTATGCCTGTCGGATGCCATTGTCGGTTGCTGAGATGGCATCGCCCGATTACGTTAAGGGTTTAAGTTGTCCACATTGTGTAGCGCAAACTACCATGGAACAAAAAGCAGCATTTGCAGAACGGCAAAAACAAGTCACGCTGGCAAAAGCCCGCGGTGAAAAACATATTCGTGACGGTAAACTCGATACGTAGTGCTCTCCCACTTCTATCTATTCTATAAAATAGAAAGATATATGTCGTAAAATGCTATTTTAATTCTTTTAAGTTGAGCTATTCTGCCCTTACACACAAGGGCGGAGTAACTCATTGTCTTTGTCAGCTGATCATGATGCGTTTAATGTGCTTTGAAATGGCCGGAGTTAAGCCCTCATAGCGGATTATGCAGTTGCACCGGAGTGCGTTCCTCGCCCTATAATGATTAAACAGGAGCTAAAAGATGAAAAAACTGTTACTTGCTGCCGCTGTTACAGCCGGTTTTAGTGTGTCTGCGCATGCCGCAGATTATAAAATTGATACCGACGGTGCTCACGCTTTTATTCAGTTTAAAATCAGCCACCTGGGATATAGCTGGTTGTATGGCCGTTTTAATACGTTTGATGGCCAGTTTAGTTACGATGCTAACAAACTGGTTGACTCAAAAATTAATCTTGAGATTGATACCGCCAGTGTAGATTCAAATCATGCCGAACGAGATAAGCACTTACGCAGTGCCGACTTTCTTAACGTCAGCAAATTCCCTAAAGCGACCTTCACCAGCACTAAAATCATTGCTAAAGAAGGCAATAATTTTGACTTACATGGCACGCTGACTCTGAACGGCGTGGCAAAAGAGGTCGTTATTGCAGCGGAAAAAATGGGTGAGGGTAGTGATCCCTGGGGAGGATACCGGGCCGGTTTTGCCGGCAGTACCTCCTTTGCTCTAAAAGATTTTGGGATTAATTATGATTTGGGTCCGGCGGCTTCAACGGTTTATCTGGATCTCAGTGTAGAGGGGATCCGCCAGTAAAACCCGCTTTTGCCAACTGTCTTGCTTGATATTATGTCAGTGCAGACAGTTGGCAAATTATCACTTTTATTTATTAGTGGTATTACAAAGGGGGGGTAAGCTGCAATTTCACCTGATCCTTCAGATTCATAAAGTCTTCATCTGCGCTGGTAGTATTTACAATATCAGCAAACAGCAGCTCAGCCCGTCCCTCACTCCCTGCCAGCATAAATAGTTGCACTAAACGCAATTTCGCCCAATTAAGCCGGCTTTGATCACTGTCTTTGTAATAACCAATATATTCAGACAGCGCGGTAATACCTTCCAATACATTGTCGTTGGTAAGCACCGCCAGCCGACCTACCTGATAGAGCGCATTATAACGTTGCGTTGGCTTAATACTGAATTCAGCGGTCTTACTGTAGAGTTGCTGAGCAACAATATGGGCATCCTGCCGGGCCAGAATACTGGCTTTGGTAGCGAGTAAATCAGGCTGGTTTGGCATTTTTTTCAAATGTTTATCAATTAGGGCCACCGCCTCACTTAAGCGCGCCTCCAGAATTAACAGTTGGACCTCAGCTAAGGCTCCCTGCAGCGGATTAACACTGGCAAGCAATGTAGCTTGCTCGGCCGCTAATGTTTTACTGCCACCGGCAGCAGGCGGTGCCGATTGATAAAAACTGATCAGGGCATGTTGCGCCGGGTAATTCTCCGGATCTTCGGTTACCGCTCTTATTAACAATTGCAAGCCATCACTGGTGCGTTGCCGGGCATTAAAAATATTACCATCAGACGCCAGCACAATTTTATTGATCCCAGCCAGATACAGCAGCTCGCTATGCCGCGGATACTCTACGATAAGCTGATTTAGCAGCGTATTCGCTTCCTCACGTTGGCGTAAATTAAACATGGCCTGGACATAAATAGCCGTTAAATCGGGATTATTCTTCAAGTCAGGTTGCTGATCAATTTCAGTGAGAATTTTCCGGTATTGAGCTTGCTCATACCAGCGGTTTGCCTGTTCCGGTTCAATGGCAAAAGCTGAAAAACTGAACAACAAACCCACAAACGCAATTTTCATTGAAACCCGCCCCAAAGCAAGATAAATACAGGATAAGTGTGCGATATAACGCGATAAAATACCAGAGGTTCAGGGGATTTCAATTTTAATATCTGTAGCCGGAATACTACAACAGGGTAAAAATTCACCATTTCTGACAAATGCCAGCGGCTCATGTAAATAATGAATGCTACCACTGAGCAATTTACAGCGACATGCACCACAGTAACCCTCGCGGCACTGATAGCTGATATCCTGTTTCTGTTGCTCAAGACTATGTAAAATAGTAGGTTGGCTGCCATCAAAATGGATAGCAGCTTGGCCGGTAACCGTAATATCAGGCATTACAGATCAGAGATCGAAGTCGCCGAACTCAGCACCGTCAACTTCATTATCTATCTGGCCTACCAGATAAGAACTGATTTCAGATTCCTGTGGCGCCACCTGCACATTGTCTGACACCAGCCAGGAGTTTATCCAGGGAATGGGGTTCTGAGTGGTACTAAAGCGAGCTTTTAAACCTATTGCTTGCATCCGGCTGTTGGTGATGTATTCGACGTATTGACACAAAATATCTTTATTAAGCCCAATCATCGATCCGTCTTTAAACAAATATTGGGCCCAGTCTTTTTCCTGTTCGGCTGCTTTTAAGAATATGGCGTAGGCCTGTTCTTCACATTCTTTTGCAATATCCGCCATTTGTGGATCATCTTCACCGGCAGCCATAATATTAAGAATATGCTGGGTACCCGTCAGGTGCAGGGCTTCATCCCGGGCAATCAGTTTAATGATCTTAGCGTTCCCTTCCATCAGCTCACGCTCAGCAAAGGCAAAACTGCAGGCAAAACTAACATAAAAGCGGATGGCTTCGAGTACGTTAACCGATAACATACACAGATACAGTCGTTTTTTAAGCTCCCGTAAGGTAATACTTGCAGTCTGGCCATTGATCTGATGCTCGCCTTCACCGCAGCGTTGATATAGGTTAATGCCATCAATCAACGCATCATAATAGCGGGTGACATCATCAGCACGTTCCAGAATTTTTTCATTCAGCATAATGTCGTCAAATACTTTATGCGGCTCAGACGTAATGTTTCGGACAATATGGGTGTAGCTGCGGCTATGAATTGTTTCACTAAAGGCCCAGGTTTCAATCCAGGTTTCCAGCTCCGGAATAGAAACAATTGGTAAAAACGCCACGTTTGGTGAGCGTCCCTGAACAGAATCTAACAGGGTCTGATATTTAAGATTACTCAGAAATATATGCTTTTCGTGATCTGGCAGATTCTGAAAATCAATTCTGTCTTTACTGACGTCAATTTCTTCGGGCCGCCAGAAAAAGCTGAGTTGTTTTTCAATCAGTCTCTCAAAAATAGGGTACTTTTGCTGATCGTACCGCGACACGTTGACCGCATGGCCAAAAAACATTGGCTCTTTTAGTTGATCATTAATTTCGCGATTAAAAGTGGTATACGCCATTGCTGTAAATATCCTAACTAAACACAACCTGTTGTTATTACGCTCCGAGTTAACAGAGCGATGACTTATCCGTGTTAAATTTTACAGGCGCCGCCTGCACAACCGTCGTCTTCAAGCTCAGGTTTAATATCTTCCTGCATATCTGCTGCACCATCTCGGGTGTTATGGTAATACATGGTTTTTACCCCAAGTTTGTATGCAGTCAGCAGATCCTTTAGTAATAACTTCATCGGAACCCGGCCACCATCATATTTATTCGGATCATAATTCGTGTTGGCAGAAATGGTTTGGTCGACAAACTTTTGCATAATAGCGACCAGACTCAGATAGCCATCATTTGAGGGAATATCCCACAACAATTCATACTGATTTTTCAGCCGATCATACTCGGGTACTACCTGTTTTAAGATACCGTCTTTGCTGGCCTTAATGCTGATATGACCGCGCGGTGGCTCAATGCCGTTGGTGGCATTAGAAATTTGCGAGGACGTTTCTGATGGCATTAGGGCCGACAAGGTAGAGTTACGCAAACCAAATTGCAGAATATCTTTACGCAGCTGTTCCCAGTTAAGCTGCAACGGTTCTGCACAGACTTTATCAAGGTCTTTCTTGTAGCTGTCGATAGGTAAAATACCTTCAGCGTAGGTTGTTTCATTAAATTTAGGGCAGGGGCCTTGCTCCTGTGCCAGCTTATTTGATGCTTTTAACAAGTAGTACTGAATAGCCTCAAAAGTACGGTGCGTTAAGCCGTTGGCTGAACCATCAGAATATTTGACGCCATTTTTAGCCAGGTAGTAAGCATAGTTAATAACCCCTACCCCCAGGGTACGACGACTAATCGATGCATGATAAGCCGCTGGAATAGGATAGTCCTGATAGTCCAATAAACTATCGAGAGATCGTACCGCTAACTCAGCTAATTCTTCCAGCTCAGTAAGTTCGGTTATGGTGCCCAGGTTAAAGGCTGATAAGGTACACAAAGCAATTTCGCCATTTGGATCATTAACATGTTCCAGAGGTTTGGTTGGTAATGCAATTTCCAGACACAAGTTGCTCTGGCGCACAGGCGCCAGTTTCGGATTAAATGGGCTGTGGGTATTACAATGATCAACGTTTTGCAGATAAATACGACCCGTGCTGGCACGCTCTTGCATAAACAACGTAAACAACTCTAACGCCTTGATCCGTTTTTTACGAATGCTGCTATCTGCTTCATACTGGACATATAACTTATCAAATTGTTCCTGATCCTGGAAAAACGCGTCGTACAAGCCAGGTACATCTGAGGGGCTGAATAAGGTGATGTAGTCATCTTTGATTAAACGGGTATACATTAACCGGTTAAACTGCACGCCGTAATCGAGGTGACGAACCCGGTTTTCTTCCACGCCGCGGTTGTTTTTCAGTACCAGTAGCGATTCAACCTCTAAATGCCATAGTGGGAAAAACAAGGTTGCTGCACCACCACGAACGCCGCCTTGCGAGCAACTTTTTACTGCAGTTTGAAAGTGCTTGTAAAACGGAATACAGCCGGTATGAAAGGCCTCGCCGTTGCGGATCGGGCTGCCAACGGCACGGATACGGCCAGCATTTATTCCAATACCAGCACGTTGCGAAACATACTTTACGATGGCGCTGGAAGTTGCATTAATAGAATCCAGGCTGTCGCCGCACTCAATCAACACACAGGAACTGAACTGGCGGGTCGGCGTTCGTACTCCTGACATAATAGGGGTCGGCAGCGACAATTTAAATAATGACGTAGCATCGTAGAACCGGCGGACAAAGTCTAAGCGAGTGCTTTTCGGATAGTTCGCGAACAAACAAGCTGCTACCAGGATATATAAAAATTGGGCACTTTCGTAAATTTCACCGCTGACCCGGTTTTGAACCAGATATTTACCTTCAAGTTGTTTCACGGCCGCATAGCTGAAGTTTAAATCACGGCTGTGGTCGATATAACTGTTAATGGTATCCAGCTCTTCCCGGCTGTAATCGGCCAGAATATGCTGATCGTAACGCTTCGCTTCGACCATCTTAACCAGCTGATCGTAAAGATGTGGTGGCTCAAACTGACCGTAGGCTTTTTTGCGCAGATGAAAAACAGCAAGCCGGGCAGCAAGGTATTGATAATCCGGGCTCTCTTTTGAGATCAGATCTGCGGCCGCTTTAATAATCGTTTCGTGAATATCTGCAGATTTAATACCATCATAAAACTGAATATGAGACTTTAATTCAACCTGCGATACCGACACATTGTGCAGGCCTTCGGCCGCCCAGGTTATAACCCGGTGAATTTTATCTAAGTCGAGGGGTTCACGGCGTCCGTCACGTTTAGTGACATAGAGTTTTTGCGTCATCGCTGAAGAGTTCCGTTTCAATAATAATTATTAACTGACAGCCCGTTTGCGCACGGCCCATTACATGTACCCTGATGCTGCCATTTTGCACAACATATAGGTGTAAATTAAAAACTGATCACAAGATAGTGTGGATTAGGGGCTTTTGCAAGGGTAGCGTTTGTTGAAAAAAAAGCCGGTATTATTCTCGGTTAGTAGCTACTAACCTGTTAACGCCTGTCGGGGAAAATGGAAAAATGAAGCAAGCTTTTTCTTGCCTATAAAATTATTTGTTCTAAGCAGCTGCTTTTAAGTTTAACTGGCTATTTGAAAGACATCAGTGCACGCACTGACGTCTGATCAACAAAGGTTAGCTGAGTTATTCATTATTACCGGGCTTTCTGGCTACCACAAAATAGTTTACATCCAGGCCCGGTCCGGTTTTAAAGCTATTATTTAGCGGGTTAAAATGTAAGCCGGTAGCATCGACCAGTTCCAGGCCTGCATGCTCAATATCCCGCATCAACTGTGATGGCCGGATAAATTTATTAAATTCGTGGGTTCCCTTGGGCACCAGGCGCAATAAATACTCTGCGCCGACAATGGCCATCGCAAAAGCTTTTACTGTTTTGTTAATAGTAGAGAAAAATAATAAACCACCTGGCTTGGCTAAGTCAGCGCAGGCCTGCACCACTGAGGCGGGTGCTGGCACATGTTCCAGCATTTCCATGCAAGTTACAATATCAAATGCAGCTGGCTGGCTGGCGGCAAACTGTTCTGCCGTGCTTTGCTGGTAGCTGACATCAACTTCTGCATCAAGGGCATGCAGCCTGGCAACAGCCAAGGCATCGTCGGCCATGTCAATACCGGTAACCATTGCCCCGCTGCGAGCCAGACTTTCTGCCAGAATACCGCCGCCACATCCCACATCGACGATAGATTTACCAAAAACACCTCCGGCCATATCACTGATGTAGCCAAGCCGGGTAGGGTTTAACAGGTGTAGCGGTTTAAATTCCCCCTCCTGATCCCACCAGCGTGCGGCAATATCATTAAATTTTGCAATTTCAGCTGGATCAACATTTGTATTTTGTGTCATGGTTCGGGCCTTAAAAATTTTTGCCATTATAAAGCCTTGATCTGTTTCAGCAAATAGCTGACAGGTTTTGGCAAGCATAACAGGCATGGCAACTGCCATTTTATGTGGTAGAATCCTGCGTTGTCTCGCGCTTTATAACATCGAAAAAAGCGAGTTATCTATCTGATTTAAGGGAAATTAGCGTTATATGACAGATCTGGCCAAAGAAATAGTTCCGATTAATATCGAAGAGGAATTAAAAAACTCCTACCTCGATTACGCCATGAGCGTAATTGTTGGCCGGGCTTTACCTGACGTTAGGGACGGTTTAAAACCGGTTCACCGTCGCGTGCTGTTTGCCATGAAGGAATTAGGCAACGACTGGAATAAAGCCTATAAAAAATCTGCCCGGGTAGTGGGCGATGTAATCGGTAAATATCACCCGCACGGTGATAGTGCTGTATACGACACTATAGTCCGGATGGCCCAGCCGTTTTCATTGCGTTATATGCTGGTGGATGGTCAGGGTAACTTTGGTTCGATTGACGGTGACTCGGCCGCTGCAATGCGTTACACCGAAGTCAGAATGGCCAGAATAGCGCATGAACTACTGGCAGATTTAGATAAAGAGACCGTCGATTTCGTGCCCAACTATGACGGCACGGAACAAATTCCGGCGGTATTGCCAACTAAGATCCCAAATTTATTAATCAACGGCTCCTCAGGGATTGCCGTTGGTATGGCAACCAATATTCCGCCACACAACCTGAATGAAGTGATTGACGGTTGTCTGGCATTAATTGCCAACCCGGATATTGAATTGCATGAACTTATGCAATTTATTCCGGGTCCTGATTTCCCAACAGCTGCCATCATTAATGGCCGTAAAGGGATAGAAGAAGCCTATCGTACCGGCCGTGGCAAGGTCTATATCCGCAGTAAAACCTGTATTGAAACAGACGAGAAAACGGGTCGTGAGACCATTATCGTTAACGAATTGCCTTATCAGGTAAATAAAGCACGTTTAATTGAAAAAATTGCCGAGCTGGTTAAAGAAAAACGGATTGAAGGCATTTCAGCCTTACGCGATGAGTCTGACAAAGACGGTATGCGCATTGTTATCGAACTGAAACGCGGCGAATCATCTGACGTCATGCTCAATCAGTTATATTCAAATACCCAGATGCAAACAGTGTTTGGCATTAACATGGTGGCACTGGATGATGGCCAGCCTAAACTGCTTAGCCTGAAGCAAATGTTGGAATGCTTTGTACTGCACCGCCGTGAAGTGGTAACCCGTCGTACGGTTTACGACTTACGCAAAGCACGTGACCGCGCCCACATTTTGGAAGGCTTAGCGATTGCCCTGGCAAATATCGATGAAATTATTGAGCTGATTAAAACCTCAGCCAGCCCGGCGGAAGCAAAAGCAGGCTTAGTAGAACGCGGCTGGCAATTGGGTGATGTCAGCGCCATGCTTGAACGCGCTGGTAAAGATGCGGCCCGCCCTGAATGGTTGGAAGAGCATTTCGGTATTCGTGACAATTTCTATTTTTTAACTGAACAGCAAGCACAAGCTATCCTGGATTTACGTTTGCATAAGCTGACCGGCTTAGAGCATGAGAAAATTCTGGACGAATATAAGCAATTATTAGAAGTAATAGCGGAGTTATTGCACATTCTGGCCAGCCCAGAGCGATTAATGGAAGTGATTTGCGAAGAGTTAGAGGCGGCCAAAGCCCAATACGGTGATGCGCGACGTACGGATATTCAGGACAATATGCTGGATATTAATATGGAAGACTTAATCACTGAAGAAGATGTGGTCGTCACCCTGTCGCATCTGGGGTATGCCAAATATCAGCCACTGTCAGATTATGAAGCACAGCGTCGCGGTGGTAAGGGTAAAGCGGCTACCACAGTTAAAGACGAAGATTTTGTCGATAAACTGCTTGTAGCCAGCACCCATGACACCATCCTGTGCTTCTCTAACCGGGGTCGCTTGTACTGGATGAAGGTATATCAGTTACCACTGGCCAGTCGGACCGCCCGCGGTAAGCCGATTGTTAATTTGCTGCCGCTTGAGCAGGGCGAGCGGATTAACGCGATTCTGCCGGTACGTGAGTATGAAGAAGGTAAGTACGTGTTTATGGCAACGGCTAACGGTACCGTTAAGAAAACCGCGCTTACCGATTATTCACGGCCACGCTCTAACGGTATTATTGCGGTAAATCTGAACGAAGGCGATCACCTGATTGGTGTCGACATTACCGATGGCAGCAATGAAATTATGCTGTTCTCAGATGATGGCAAAGTGGTGCGCTTTACCGAAGATCAAGTTCGGGGCATGGGCCGCACGGCTACCGGGGTACGTGGTATTCGTCTGCGCGAAGGTGGCTCAGTCGTGTCATTAATCATTCCAAAAGGGGATGGCGCCGTATTAACGGTGACTGAAAATGGTTATGGCAAACGGACATCACTCACCGAGTATCCGGCGAAGAGTCGTGCCACCCAGGGCGTAGTGTCAATAAAAGTGTCAGAACGTAATGGTCTGGTAGTCGGCGCGGTACAGGTTAGCGAAACGGATGAAATTATGATGATTTCAAACCGTGGCACCCTGGTACGAACCCGGGTTAAAGAAGTATCTGAAGTGGGCCGTAATACCCAGGGCGTTATTCTAATCCGCACTCAGGAGCAGGAGAAAGTGGTTGGGGTCGCGAAAGTCGACGAAATTCAGGAGCAAGACTTACCTAATGATAGTGAAGATGGTTCCGGGTCAATCATAGCTGCGGCTGAAAATGCAGACTCTGCAGATACGGCAAACAGTGCTGATGTGGCTGGCCCTGATCTACAAGACAGTCAGTTAGCACAAGATAACGATCCTGAGCAGTCATAATTCATCCGAAAACGGGCGCAGTAGCGCTCGTTTTTTTTAGCTGATTTAAAATCTTTGTTGAGAATAGAATAGAGAGCAGTAACACATGACTACCTTTAATTTTTGTGCCGGTCCGGCCATGTTACCCACGGCTGTAATGCAGCAGGCACAGCAGGAATTTATTAACTGGCAACAGCAGGGTTGCTCGGTAATGGAGGTAAGCCATCGCAGTAAAGCGTTTATTAAGATGGCAGCTGAGGCTGAGCAAGATTTACGTGATCTGCTGGCTATTCCAGCCAATTATAAAGTGCTGTTTATGCATGGCGGTGGACGCGGTCAGTTCTCTGCGGTACCGCTTAATCTTTTCAATACCGAAAAAAATGCTGGTAACAGCACTGCGGATTATATTATATCTGGTGCCTGGTCTAAAGCAGCGGTGGAAGAAGGGCATAAATACGGTAAGCTGAATGTGCAGGATATCCGGACTAAAACCGATGATAACCTGCGCACGCTTATCGACCCAGCGCAGTGGCAACTTAACCGCAGCGCCGCCTTTATACACTGTTGTCCGAATGAAACAGTCGATGGTATTGAATTTACCGGATTACCTGAAACGGAAGTACCGATTGTTGCAGATTTGTCCTCCACTATTTTATCAAGACCCATAGATGTCAGCCGCTATGGTGTTATTTACGCTGGTGCACAGAAAAATATAGGCCCCTCAGGATTAACCCTGGCGATTGTCCGGGACGACTTACTGCCGTCATCAGCTGCGGCTATTCCTGCGGTACTGGATTATCGTCTGGCGGCTGAAAATGACAGCATGTTTAATACTCCGCCCACTTTCGCCTGGTATTTAGCCGGCCTGGTATTTAAATGGCTAAAACAGCAGGGCGGCGTTACCGAGATGGCAACGCGTAACCAAATAAAAGCAAACTTACTTTATGATTATATTGATAAAAGTGATTTTTACAGCAATGACGTTGCACCAACCTATCGTTCATGGATGAATGTGCCTTTCTTCCTGGCTGACGAGCGCTTAAACGACATGTTTGTTGAACAGGCTCAGGTCCACGGCTTGCTGGCATTGAAGGGGCACAGGATGGTTGGTGGCATGCGGGCCAGTATTTACAATGCCATGCCACTGGAAGGTGTCCAGACATTAGTCAGCTTTATGCAAGAATTTGAACGGGTAAACGGATGAAGACATTAACCATTGAGCCTATTGCCAAAATGGCCGGTGAAGTGCATTTACCCGGTTCCAAAAGTATTTCTAACCGCGTGTTGTTGTTGGCAGCGCTGGCAAAAGGTACCACCGAAATTACGAACCTGCTTGATAGCGACGATATTAAATATATGCTCAATGCGTTAACGGCACTGGGTATTCGCTATACATTATCTGCTTGTCGCACTAAGTGTAAGGTGGAGGGGGTTGGCGGCCTGTTTAATCATCCGCAGGCGTTGACCTTATTTCTCGGTAACGCCGGTACCGCTATGCGGCCGCTCACTGCCACACTGGCGGCATCTAATGTCGATGTTACTTTAACCGGCGAGCCCCGCATGTATGAGCGACCGATTGGCCATCTGGTTGACGCGCTGCGTCAGTGGCAGGCGGATATTGGTTATATTGGCAGCAAAGATTTTCCGCCGTTACACATTAAGGGGAAAGCATTGCAGGGCGGCAACATGCAAATTAATGGCAGTATTTCCAGTCAATTTTTAACGGCTGTGCTCATGGTAGCGCCGCTGCTAAATGGGGACAGCGAAATAGACATTACCGGCGAGCTGGTATCCAAGCCTTATATTGATATTACATTGGCGCTGATGCAGCGTTTTGGCGTTGAGGTGCAAAACCATGACTACAAGCGTTTTAGCATCAAAGGTAGTCAGCAATACCGCTCGCCAGGCCATTGGCTGGTAGAAGGCGATGCGTCATCGGCGTCCTATTTTCTGGCGGCGGCAGCGATTAAAGGTGGTAGCATAAAGGTCACAGGCATTGGTAAACATGCGGTGCAGGGCGATATTCATTTTGCCGATGCACTGGAGGCCATGGGCGCTGAGGTTGAGTGGGGCGATGACTACATCATGGTTACGCGTAATAAGCTTAAAGGTATAGACCGCGATTATAACGCGATACCGGACGCCGCGATGACCATTGCCACCACCGCATTATTTGCTACCGGGCCAACGGTTATTCGCAATGTCTATAACTGGCGGGTAAAAGAAACCGATCGCCTGGCTGCTATGGCAACTGAACTTCGAAAAGTGGGTGCCGAAGTAGAAGAAGGTCATGACTACCTTAAAATTACGCCGCCGTTAAAGCTTAAGCACGCCAGTATTGCTACTTATAACGATCACCGGATGGCGATGTGCTTCTCGTTAGTGGCGCTAGGCAAAACCTGTGTGACCATTGAAGACCCGGATTGCACTGCAAAAACATTTCCCGGTTATTTTGACTTATTTAACCGTCTGCAATGCTAAAACAACCTTGAGTAAAACAGGCGCAGCAGTTTTTACTGCGCCCCGCGAAGCATCTTTATCGCAACTAAACACAGCTTTTGTCGCAAAAACCTGTATAATATGGCGGTTTTAAAATTTGAAATAGCAGTTAATGCTCTTTAGGAGGTAGGATGCCGCAACATGCACCAGTAATTACCATCGATGGCCCGGGAGGCTCAGGTAAAGGCACGCTAAGCCGTTTACTGGCTCAGAAGTTAGGTTGGCAATTACTCGACAGTGGCGCTATCTATCGGGTACTGGCACTGGCGGCAATGCATCATCAAATTTCTGCAGATGACGAAGAAGCATTACAACCACTAGCGGCGCACCTGGATGTGCAGTTTAGTGCAGACGAACAGGGTAATACCAAGGTTACTCTGGAAGGCGAAAACGTATCACACACTATCCGTACTCAGGAAGTAGCAAACGAAGCATCAAAAATTGCTTCATTGCCGCGGGTTCGTGAAGCGCTGTTGCGCAGGCAACGTGCCTTTGCTGAGGCGCCCGGTCTGGTCGCAGACGGTCGTGATATGGGCACTGTTGTGTTCCCTCAGGCAGAAGTTAAAATATTTTTAACCGCTGACCCTGCAGAACGCGCCAACCGTAGATATTTAGAGTTGAAACAAAAGGGTCTGGATGTTAACATCGACGACCTTTTGCACGAGATCCAGGCGCGTGATGAGCGTGATATGAACCGGGCAACAGCGCCGTTAAAACCCGCTGTCGATGCATACATGCTGGATTCGACAAATAAAGCCATTGAACAAGTGCTGGCAGAGGTTATTAGTTACATTAACAGTAATTCGCTGCTAAAAGTAAGCTAAAACACCAAGCCAGCATTTTGGACAGCCAGTAACAAGGATTGTTGCCGGTAAACTTAGCAACCCCATAACGCATGAGGCGAAGTGGAGCACTTAACTGAAAAAGTGACTATGACTGAAAATTTTGCACAATTATTTGAGGAAAGCCTCAAGACCATCGAAACCCGCCCAGGTGCCATAGTTAAAGGTACCGTTGTTGCTGTTCTGAAAGACGTTGTTATGGTTGACGCCGGTCTTAAATCAGAAGCTGCGATCCCTGTTGAGCAGTTCAAATCGCTGAGCGGTGAAATCGAAGTTAGCGTTGGTGACATCATTGACGTAGCGTTAGACGCTATTGAAGATGGTTTCGGTGAGACCTTGTTATCTCGTGAAAAAGCTAAGCGCCATGAGGCCTGGGTTCGCCTGGAAAAAGCTTGCGAAGATAAAGAAACTGTTATTGGTGTTATCACTGGTAAAGTTAAAGGTGGTTTTACGGTTGAAGTCGACGGTATTCGTGCCTTCCTGCCAGGTTCATTAGTAGATGTCCGTCCGGTACGTGACACCTTGCACCTGGAAAACAAAGAACTTGAATTCAAAGTTATCAAGCTGGATCAGAAGCGTAACAACGTGGTGGTTTCACGTCGTGCAGTGATCGAGTCAGAAAGCAGCCAGGAACGTGATCAGCTGTTAGAAACTTTAGAAGAAGGCATGGAAGTTAAAGGTATCGTTAAGAACCTGACTGACTACGGTGCATTCGTTGATTTAGGTGGCGTAGACGGCTTACTGCATATCACTGATATGGCTTGGAAGCGTGTTAAGCACCCAAGCGAAATTGTTAATGTTGGCGACGAAATTCCAGTTAAAGTACTGAAATTTGACCGCGAGAAGCAACGTGTATCTTTAGGTCTGAAGCAAATGGGTGAAGATCCATGGGCCGCTATTGCCTCACGTTACCCAGAAGGTGCTCGCATCACTGGCCGCGTAACCAACTTAACTGACTACGGCTGCTTCGTGGAAATCGAAGAAGGCGTTGAAGGCTTAGTTCACGTTTCAGAAATGGACTGGACTAACAAAAATATTCACCCATCTAAAGTGGTTAACTTAGGTGACACTGTTGAAGTGATGGTGTTGGAAATTGACGAAGAACGTCGTCGTATTTCTTTAGGTCTGAAACAGTGTAAAGCTAACCCATGGGAAGAGTTTGCTAAAGGTTTCAACAAGAACGACCAGGTTAGCGGTAAGATCAAGTCAATCACTGACTTCGGTATCTTTATCGGCTTAGACGGCGGCATTGATGGCCTGGTTCACTTATCTGATATCAGCTGGAACGCGACTGGTGAAGAAGCGGTTCGTGAATTCAAGAAAGGTGACGAAGTACACGCCGTTGTGTTACAAGTTGACCCAGAGCGTGAGCGTATTTCTTTAGGTATCAAACAACTGGATGAAGATCCGTTTAATGGTTACCTTGCTGACAACAAAAAAGGTGCTATCGTTAAAGGTGAAGTAACCGCCGTTGACGCTAAAGGCGCCGCTGTAATGTTAGAAGGTGCAGTTGAAGGTTACATCCGGGTTTCTGATATCGCGCGTGAGCGTATTGAAGATGCCTCAACAGTACTGAAAGTAGGCGAAGAAGTTGAAGCTCGTTTAATGGGTGTTGACCGCAAAAACCGCGTAATCAGCCTGTCAATCAAAGCGAAATTCGAAGCTGAAGAAAAAGAAGCTATGGATACCGTTAATACCAAGCAGCAAGAAGCTGACTTCGGTGGTAACGCTATGGCTGAAGCATTTAAAGCTGCTCAGAAGCAGGATTAATTGCTAGCGAAGCAGGGGGCATCTGCCCCTTGCTTTACCATTGGGTTTTGCAGGAGGGTCTATGACCAAGTCTGAATTGATTGAAAAATTAGCAACCGATTTCCCGCATATTCAAGTCAAGGATGTCGAAGCATCTGTTAAAGAAATTCTGGAACAGATGGCCCAGTCACTGTCAGCGAATGAACGTATCGAAATTCGCGGTTTTGGCAGTTTTTCACTGCATTACCGTGCTCCTCGCATTGGTCGCAATCCTAAAACCGGCGATAAAGTAGAATTAGACGGTAAATACGTCCCGCACTTTAAGCCAGGAAAAGAGTTACGCGATCGGGTCAAAGATAATACCTGATCCCTAATCAGGGCTATTGCAGTACACGGAGTGTCTTTTGAGCAGATTACTGTATCTGATACTGATTATTGCTTTTCTGGTAATAGGGTTTGTATTTGGTGCTATTAACCAGCAAGTAACAGATATTCATTTTCTAATTGTTAAACTGCAATTACGAGTCGTTGATATTGCAATTATTTTTTTAGTTACCGGTGTCATGCTTGGGCTGATAATTGCTGCCTGGTTAAGAATGATCCGTCGAACCAAAAACTGGCTTAAAACCACCCCAGAGAAAACCTGACTTTTATGTTGGAATTGCTATTTTTGTTACTTCCTGTTGCCGCCGCTTATGGCTGGTTTATGGGTAGAAATAGCGTAAAACATACTGAACTAAAAGACCGCGCCAGCGTTACCCGTAATCTTTCCTCCGGCCTTAATTTTTTGCTGACAGATCAGGAAGATAAGGCTATTGAGCAGTTGCTAGAATTGCTTGATATCGAAGCAGCTACCATTGAAACCTATTTAGCGTTGGCAAACCTGTTTCGCCGCAAAGGCGATTGGGACAAGGCCATTCGCATTCATGAAAAACTTCATCAGTTAAAGTTAGCTAAACCACAGGCACAGCAAATTCAGTATGAACTGGCAAAAGATTATTTTTCTGCCGGGTTGTATGATCGAGCTGAGAGTTTGGCAACCCCACTGGTAAGCAGCAACCGCTGGCGGGAGCCGGCATTAAAGCAGTTATTTAGTATTTTTACGGCCAGTCATGATTGGCACAAAACCCGGACATTTGAGAATGAAGTAAACAACAGCGAATCGCGCTCTTTAAAAATCGCGTTAGCTAATATGGCCGTTGAGGCAATGCATAACGAACCAGACGTTGCGCGTTTACAACAACTTATTCAAACTAATCCGCTTGCGATCCGGCCACGTTTTGCTCTGGCTAGCTTTTATTTAAAGGCAGAGCAGGGCGATCTGGCAAAGGAGCCATTACTCAGTATCATTAAACAGAAGCCCCAGTGGAGCGCTGAAATACTGCCACTGTTACAACAGTGCGAATTTTCAGGTGATCAGTGGTATCAGTTGCTTAGTCAGTTAGCAAATAAACAGCACAATGTGACGGCGAGTGGTTTACTGGCTGACTGGCTGGCAGAGCATGGCTCAGCTAAGGCAGCAGAACAGTTTTTACTGGACAAGTTACAACAACAACCCAGTATCCGGTTGTTTCAGAAACTGTTGCAGGTTCGACAGCATCAATCAACTGCGGCGGCGGAAGCGTTGCTTTCCGTTGAGGAGCTGGTTCAGGCCTACCTTGCCAACAAAGTGCTATACAGTTGCCGCAATTGCGGTTTTAAGACCCGTCAGCAATACTGGTTGTGTCCATCTTGCCAGCAATGGGAGACAGTGGAGCCAATTACCGGTATTGACGGCCGTTAAATTATTACCAGTGTAAAAGGAACACCGATGTCTTGTAACACGCCTGTTGTGGTCGCGCTTGATTATGCCAATCAGACTGAAGCCCTTAATTTAGTTGCGCAACTTGACCCAGCGCTGTGCCGGTTAAAAGTTGGCAAAGAAATGTTTACCCACTTTGGACCGGCGTTTGTAACAGAACTACAGCGTCGTCATTTTGAAGTTTTTCTTGATCTCAAATTTCATGATATTCCTAATACGGTAGCTAAAGCTGTGCAGGCAGCGGCGGATCTTGGAGTCTGGATGGTCAATGTTCATGCCAGTGGCGGCAGCAAAATGATGAAAGCTGCAAAGGACTCGCTGCAACGTTATGGTATTAACAAGCCAAAACTTATTGCAGTAACCGTGCTGACCAGCATGGAGCAAAGTGATTTGACTGAGATGGGCATCACACTGACCCCGGCACAGCAGGTACAAAAACTGGCTACGTTAGTCGCGGCCAGTGGTTTGGATGGTGTTGTGTGTTCAGCACAGGAAGCGGTTGCATTAAAACGGCAATTTGGCAAAGATTTTCAGTTAGTGACACCAGGCATTCGCCCTGCTAGCAGTAATGCCGATGATCAGAAGCGAATTATGACACCGGCAGCAGCGGTGCGGGCAGGGGTCGATTACCTTGTTATTGGCCGTCCTATTACTCAGGCGACCTCGCCATTAGTAGCGCTACAAGCTATTGTTAACGAAGTGATCAACGCCAAAGCGTAAAGCGATAAAGTAATAAGGAGGTTTTTATGGACACGATAAACCTCACCATCTTAATTGGCGGGTTATTATTCTTCGTTAGTATTATAGCGACCTTAATCTCAGCGCGACTCGGCGCGCCGATGCTACTGATATTTCTTATTGTTGGAATGTTAGCCGGCGAAGATGGCATTGTTGGTATTCAGTTTGATGACCCGCAAACTGCATTTCTGATAGGGTCGATCGCGCTGGTTATTATTCTGTTCGACGGTGGCATGCGCACGCATCCAGAGCGTTTCAGGGTGGCGCTGGCACCTGCTTCCATGTTGGCAACCCTTGGGGTGGTAATAACATGCGTTGTAGTGGGTTTATCTGCTGCGTACCTGCTTAATCTCTCAATTGTTGAAGGACTACTGCTGGGTGCGATCTTGAGTTCAACCGACGCTGCGGCGGTATTTTCAATATTTCAATCGCAGCGACTCAGAATAAAACAACGGGTTGCATCAACCTTGGAAATAGAGTCGGGCAGCAATGATCCGATGGCGGTAATGCTAACCCTCACTTTAGTTAGTGTGTTAGCCCAAGATGCAACACTTGATTGGTTAGTCTTGTTGTCGTTTTTACAGCAAGCCGTTGTTGGCGGGGCCATGGGGTTTGGAGCAGGGCGGGTTTTTGTATTTTTATGCCGAAGGTTACCATTAAGTTTTGCGTTTTTTCCTTTACTTGCCGTTGCCAGCAGCATTTTTATCTACGCCATTACCAATAGTTTTGGTGGTAGCGGTTTTTTAGCCGTTTATTTGATGGGGTATCTGGTAGGAAATGCCAGGTTGCCGCAAATTATTCATATCTTAAGAATGCACGATGGCTTGGCCTGGATAAGCCAGATCAGCATGTTTCTGATGCTGGGTTTACTGGTGGTGCCAACCAATTTAAAAGAACATTTAGTTGATGCGCTAATTTTAGCCGGTATTTTAATTTTTATTGCCCGGCCATTAGCGGTATTAATCAGTTTGATCCCGTTTCGCTTCCCGATTAAAGATCAGATTTTTATCAGCTGGGTTGGTTTACGAGGCGCCGTACCTATTATTCTTGCATTGTTTCCATGGCTGGCCGGCGTACCAAACGAGCATCTTTATTTTGACGTTGCTTTTGTGGTGGTGATTGTTTCATTGGTACTGCAAGGCTGGACGCTGGTACCGGTTGCACGTTGGTTGAAACTGGAGGTGCCAGGTGAACTTGAACCGGATCAAGCTATGCCGTTAGATGCAATCCCCAGTAAAGATGTGATGGAAGTGTTAGCATTTAAGGTTGAAGACCAGTCACCGATCCGTGGTGTATGTTGGCAGGACCTTAAATTCAGCGTTGATGTACAGTTTTTAGGGATAATCCGTGATGGCGAGTGGCAGTTACCTGTTAAAGAACCTGTATTTAACAGTCGCGATACCGTATGGTGTTGGCCAGGTTGAAAGATGTAAAGAAAATTAGTGAAGTGCTCGCCAGTGAAGCAGATACTTCCGGCCTGACTAACAGCAACTTCTTTGGCGACTTTGTATTGAACGGCGAAGTAAGTCTGGCAGATTTAGACGCGTTTTATACCATTAATATGGACGATCAGAACAAAAAACAAAGTCTGTCTTCCTATATCAGTGAGCGGTTTCACCGTAGAGTGGTTATTGGCGATCAGGTCAGGTTAGATCAACTTGTGTTGACGGTGCGTGAACTGGATGAAAACGGAAATATTATCCAGGTGGGTATCAAAGCGCTCGAACCCTGACAAAATATAGCATCTATGGTACTGGAGCGGTCGATAAACTAATGGAGTACAACACAGTGCTAAAAGCACCGCTGTTTTTGTCTGCCAGCATCACACTGATGTGACTGACATCAGCAAACCTAAGTTTTGGCATGTTAGGCACTAGTCTGCCACGATATCGACCATTGAAATCGCTATGCTGAAAATAGTAATTTAGCTGGTCGATAGCGCTCTTAAAGTCGGCAACATAAGCCACACCCTGCGGAATAAAAGGGGTTTTCAACCGTAACTGATACTGTCTGCCATCTGCTGCAACATTTAATTTAATACTGCGATAGGGAACTGAAGGTATTTTTTTTGCAAGTCTGAATTCTGCAGACGCAAAACCACCATTGTTGGCGAGTGACAAATCACCAAAAAAACGCAGACCTACAGGTTCCGATACCGCTTTAACTGAGCCTGTTGAGCGTCCACCCATAACG
>NZ_JBFJPY010000001.1:0-118955 GCF_041616895.1 Arsukibacterium sp. | reverse complement strand
TCATGCCATCCAACGGTGTTTCCACCGCAGCCTGATAAACCGGCGACAGCAAAATGTCCCGCAGATACTGCTGCATTAGCTCGGTATCTGTTTGCTCTGCTTGGACTATTGCCAGGTTATTCATTGTTGCTCCACTGCTGTTAATATTCTTGTTACCTGTTGTAACCTGCAACTCATCTTTAAACTCAGAGACAAGGAAATACTTTCTTCGCCGCCTTCAAGGATCACGTCCCTGTGCCCTTTCAGCCTGCGCGGCATCCCTGCCGCTGCTTCGAAAGTACACCTTGTCCCTTCGTCTCAAGTCTTGCTGCTTGTGCCAGCCGACACTCTTAAGTATCAAGCGAAGACAGGTTACAACTAAGCGGGGCGTCTCCAGCAGGGATGCTGGAGAGGAGCCTATAGGGATATATTTACGGCGTCCCCGCGTGTTGCTATCTGTCGAAGCCTGTACATTGTGTTAAGGCTCACGGCAAGGAAATGCTCTTTTCGCCGCCTTCAAGGAGCACATCGCCACTTATTGAAAAACAGGGCGCCCCTTCAGCCTGCGCGGCGTCCATGCCGCCGCTACGAAAGTACACCTTGTCCCTTCGTCTAAAGTATTGCTGTTATTCTTCAAGCTTCGACACATCCCGCACTGCGCCTTTATCCGCACTACTGGCCAGTAAGGCATAGGCTTTTAAGGCGTTACTCACCACCCGCTGGCGGTTCTCTGGCTTCCAGCCCTGCTTACCTTTCGCATCCATTTGGGCGTGGCGCTTTGCCAGTTCTTCATCACTGATGGCAATGCCGATTTTACGCTGGGGAATATCAATCTCGATGGTGTCGCCTTCCTGCACAAGGGCAATAGCACCACCACTGGCGGCTTCTGGCGAAACATGGCCAATTGATAGCCCCGAAGTACCACCAGAAAACCGGCCATCGGTAATCAAAGCACAGGCTTTACCTAAACCCATCGACTTTAAATAACTGGTTGGGTAAAGCATTTCCTGCATACCCGGGCCACCTTTCGGGCCTTCGTAGCGAATAACGACCGCGTCACCCGCCACCACCTTACCTTTTAAAATGGCCTCTACCGCCTCATCCTGGCTTTCAAACACCCGGGCGCTACCGGTAAATACCAGGTTCTCTGGCTCTACCCCGGCGGTTTTTACAATACAGCCCTGTGGTGCCAGGTTACCAAACAGCACCGCCAGGCCGCCGTCTTGTGAGTAGGCATGCTCTTTACTGCGGATACAGCCTTCCACTCTGTCATCATCGACCGACGGATAGCGACAGTTTTGCGAAAACGCCTGGGTGGTACGAATACCGGCCGGCCCAGCGGCATAAAACTGCTGCACTTCTTTGGACGGGCTGGTTTTTAAATCCCACTGCTCCAGCACCGCCGCCAGCGAACTGCCGGCAACATGCGGCGTATTGGGGTTTAGCAAGCCGGCACGGTTCAGCTCGGCCAAAATACCGATAACCCCACCGGCGCGATGGACATCTTCCATATGGTATTTTTGAGTAGAGGGTGCCACCTTACATAAATGCGGCACGATGCGTGACAAGCGATCGATATCCGCCATGGTAAAATCAACTTCCGCTTCAATAGCCGCGGCTAATAAATGCAGCACCGTATTAGTCGAGCCGCCCATGGCGATATCGAGCATCATGGCGTTTTCAAAGGCGGTTTTATTGCCGATGCTGCGCGGCAAGGCACTGGCATCATCGTTTTTATACCAGCGATTACAAAGCTCCATAATCCGAAAACCGGCCTGGACAAACAGCTCTTTACGATCGGCATGAGTAGCCAGCAGCGAGCCATTACCCGGCTGGCCTAAACCTAAGGCTTCTACCAAACAGTTCATTGAGTTGGCGGTAAACATGCCTGAACAACTGCCACAAGTCGGGCAAGCACTACGCTCAATTTGTTCGCTATCGGCATCGCTCACTTTCGGATCGGCCGCCGACACCATGGCATCGACTAAATCCAGCTTGATAATTTGATCGGATAACTTGGTTTTACCGGCTTCCATTGGTCCGCCGGAAATAAAAATGGCCGGTACGTTTAAGCGCATCGCCGCCATTAACATGCCCGGGGTGATTTTGTCGCAGTTTGAAATACACACCATGGCATCAGCACAATGGGCGTTGACCATATACTCGACTGAGTCGGCAATCAGCTCGCGCGACGGCAGGCTGTAAAGCATGCCGCCATGGCCCATGGCGATGCCATCATCTACCGCAATGGTATTAAACTCTTTGGCAATACCGCCGGCTTCTTCAATGCTTTTGGCCACCAGCTTGCCCAAATCACGCAAATGCACATGACCGGGCACGAACTCACAAAACGAGTTAACTACGGCAATAATGGGTTTGCCAAAATCGGTGTCTTTAACTCCGGTGGCTCGCCACAGCGCGCGGGCGCCTGCCATATTGCGGCCTTCAGTGACAGTAGCGGATCTTAACTTTGGCATCAGGTACTCCGTTAATAATAATTAGTCTGGTATCAGTTTAGGCGCGCAGCGCAGCAATGTCGGCGCTGACCAGTTGTAAGTCGCGCACATCGTATAATTTATGCAGCTGACTGGTCAGTAAATGAATGGGCTTGTCACTGCATACCGTCAGGGTAACGCTTAAGCCAGCGCAGTCAGTCAGCGGCTCCAGCTGCAAGCCAGCTAACTGGTAACCGCGATAACGGGTTACTTGCAATAAACGTTCAACAACGCTGGCTTCATTATTGGTGGTGATGGTCAGGGTATGGTTCATTAGTTGCTCTCCATGATCATATCTTCATTCGCGGCACCCGGCGGTACTAATGGCCAGACGTTATCTTTTTCATCAATTTTTACATGTAGTAAATAGGGGCCCGGCCAGGTAAACATGGCTTCCAGCGCGCCTTCTACTTCATCTTTGCGGGTAATACAGTGGCCGGGTATAGCAAAGGCCGCGGCCAGTGCGACAAAATCCGGATTGTCCGATAAATCAGTTTCGCTGTAGCGCTCATCAAAAAACAATTGTTGCCACTGCTTTACCATGCCCAGACGCTGGTTATCGACAATGACGATTTTTACCGGTAAACGAAAACGTTTAATGGTGCCCAGTTCCTGCACGTTCATCATAAAAGAGCCATCGCCTGACACCGCTATAACGGTGTCTTGTGGCCGGGCTAACTTAGCTCCAATTGCTGCCGGCAGGCCAAAGCCCATGGTGCCAAGGCCACCGCTGGATAAATGATTGCGCGGGTGGCTAAATCGCATATGCTGGGCTACCCACATCTGGTGCTGACCGACATCGCAGCACACCACGCTGTTATCCGGCATCCGCTCACTCAACTGCTTTAACATCAGCGGCGCATAAATACGCTCGCCTGGGTGGTCGTAACGCCAGCCATGTTGCTGCTTTAAGCTGCTGCAATGGGCTAACCACTCCTGACAGTTAGTATTACTGGCTATAGCTGGCAAAATTTGCCGCATATCGCCCAAAAACGACACCTGGGCAAAGCGCACCTTGTTGATTTCCGCCGGGTCGATATCGACGTGAATTACTTTGGCATTGGGCGCAAATTTTTGCAGGTTACCGGTAACCCGATCATCAAAACGGGCGCCTAAACACACCAATAAATCGCACTGCTGTACCGCTAAATTAGCGGCCTGCGTACCATGCATCCCCAACATGCCCAAATAATGCGGGTTGTCTTTAGCCACTGATCCCATGCCTTTTAAGGTGGTCACCGAGGGCATCGGGCACTGTGCTAAAAACTCCTGCAGCTGCGGCATTGCACCCGCCATATGCACGCCGCCACCAATATACGCCATCGGCTTTTGGGCATGGCTAATCAGCTGCCGGGCCTGCGCGCTTTGTGCCAGCGAGGTACTGATAGCACGCTGCTGCGGTTTTGCAGATAACTCATGCTTGATCACGCTGGCTAATTGCACATCTTTAGGGATGTCGACCAATACCGGGCCTGGTCGGCCGCTACTTGCAATGGCAAAGGCTTCGTTTAAGGTGGCGGCCAGTTCATCGACGCTGCGTACCATAAAGCTGTGCTTAGTGACGCTTAAACTTAAGCCCAATACATCAATTTCCTGAAAGGCATCAGTACCCATTACTGCCTGGGATACCTGACCGGTAATGGCAACCAAAGGGACCGAGTCCAGCATGGCATCGGCCAGTGAGGTAATTAAGTTAGTGGCGCCAGGGCCAGAGGTGGCCAGGCACACGCCAACCTTGCCTGAGCTGCGGGCATAACCGATTGCCGAGAATGCGCCGCCCTGCTCGTGCCGGCACAGGTAGTGTTTGATAGGGCTTTGGTAGATTGCATCGTAAATTGGCATAATAGCGCCGCCGGGATAACCAAAAATGGTATCCACACCATGCTGCTGCAACACCTTTAATACCAACTCTGCGCCTTTCATCTGTAACCTCTGTTGCTAATATTTTTTTAAAAGCCCTGAAACGACAAAACCCCCGGTCCTTGCGGAGCGGGGGTTTTGTTGGATTTCGCTTTAAGCTACTTTATTTTTCCAAAACACCGCCCCCGCGGAGATTAATAATCACCACGACCACGAGGACAATAATGTTCAGAACGGCAGCTAAACGCATAATTTGATTCTTACTTATTTGCTTGGTTGAATTCGTTTTTGTTATTCGGCTCTGTTTCGCAGAGCAATTAGCCTATAGAAATAGCCGTCTATCAGTCTGAAGTCAACCCATTTTTGTGATCTTGCTAAAAATAATCCACCATTTGCACCTTTGGCCTGCCACAACGTACACTAAGTATATTCAGCAACCAGCGCAGTAGCACTATGGATCAGCTAGAGCTATTCGACATAGCCAACCCCTGTATTGGGGTGTGCCAGAGCAACAACCGTGGTTATTGCCTGGGTTGCCTGCGCTCGCGTGACGAACGTTTTAACTGGCACCAGAAACCGGCTACCGAGCGGGCACATATTCTTAAGCTGCTGACCCAGCGCCGGGCCCGGCTTAATGCCAAAGACAACAAGAATCAGGATATACCGGAACAAGGTGAATCATTGGATTTGTTTTAATGCGAATCAGCGCGCGTTAGAACCCCGAACTGGGCGCCACAGAGTGGCTAGCTCTTTTTAATTAAGCTCACCACATAAATCAGCACTATCGCACCGACCGTCGCGGTAACCAGCGAACCAATAAAACCATATGACGCCAGCCCCAGTAAACCAAACAAAAAACCGCCCACAAAAGCACCGACAATGCCTACCAGCATATTGCCTAATAGACCAAAGCCTTTACCTTTCATAATATTGCCAGCAATCCAGCCTGCCAGCGCACCGATGATTAAAAAAGCGATAAAATTCATACTTCATCCTTATTAACTTAATGCTGAGTTAGCATAATTTGAGCGTAGTAGAAATAACAGGTTTTAAAAAGTCTTTTTATTCATCTTTATAAAATGAGCACCTTACAAATAGTCTTTTTTTCAACGTTAACGTTTACATTATTTATTTTTAAAAACAGCTAGATTTGCAAATTTAGAAAATGTATAAACTACGCGCCTCCATTTTCTGGGGTTTTGTAAATAATAAAAAATGAAAAGGAATTAACATGAAACTTTGCGCTATTTTAACACTATCCGTCACTATGGCTCTTTCTGCATCTGTACATGCAGCTAAAGCACCAGGTTCAGGCCCAAATCCATTTTCAGATTGCGGTATTGGCGCTGCTTTATTTTCAGAAAATAAAGTTTTAGCGGTAACATCAAATATTATCTGGGATATCGGTACTACTGCTGTAACGTCAGCAACAGCAAGTCCAGAGACATGTTCAGGAAAAAATGTTGATGCCGCGGCATTTATCTTAAACTCATACGACAGCATCATTGAAGATACAGCTCGTGGCGAAGGTGAACATTTATCTGCTCTGATGAACATCCTTGAAGTAGCACCTGCTAACCAAGCACAGATCATCAATGATGTGCGCGCACAGATGAGTCTGCATATTGCTGATGAATCCTATACTGCTGCTGATAAGCGTGAAAAATCAGAGTTATACTACTTCACTGTTATCAGTGCTGTAACCTCTGCATAATTTTTAAACAGAATAGGGAGCAAGCTCCCTATTCTGTTTTTGAGTCTATTGATGAATCGATTTATATTACTCTGCTGCCTTGCTTTTTTTTGCAATCTTATTCAAGCATCTACCTTTACGGCTACCGCTGAACTTGAACGAATTGCCGCCTCATCAACCTGGAAAAAACTGCTTGTATATTCAGACAATGGTCAAAGCTACATCAAGTCTAAGCACTTTTTTTTGTCAGAAGCTGGAAATACCGATCCGTTAAGTGAATTGCGCGCCACCTTAGCAGCCTTTTCTGCTCCTGTTAACGAAGCAGGTCCGGATAATCACGCGCAATGTAAATTTCCAGCACGTTTTAACTGGCTGAAACAACACGTTAATATCGCTGATTTTGGCATCACTGAAATTGAATGCCCAGAGTTTAGCCAATTTCTGCAGCAACAAAACGTCAAATCCATCAGTGTGATTTTTGCTACTGGCTTTCTCGGCAACCCAGCCTCTTATTATGGTCACTTATTACTGAAGTTAAATACCGGCGATGTAAGCAGCCAACAGAACATGCTGCAGGATACGGCCATAAATTATGGCGCTGACGTCCCGCCAGACGAAAATATGGCACTTTATGTTATCAAGGGTATTGTTGGGCAATACGATGCTTCATTTACGCAACAAAAATACTTTTATCATGCTGAAAACTATGGCGAGTCTGAACTGCGGGACTTATGGGAATATGAACTTGCGTTAGAGGCGCAGGATATCACCCTGCTGCTGGGGCACTTATGGGAATTACTTGACGCTGATTATCAATATTACTTTTTTAACCGCAATTGCGCTTTCCATATGGGTGAGCTGCTACAACTGCTGTTAGACAATAAGGTGACAAGCAGTAAGCGTCTTTGGATAACACCCCAGTCCATCATGCAGAATTTATCTACGACCACCTACCAAGGGCAATCATTAGTCAGGGAAATCAGATATCACCCATCCAGGCAAAGCCGGCTGTATCAACGCTTTTCGTTGCTTGATCGCCAACAAAAGATCGTTTTGTTTAACCTTGTAAAGCAACCAGAGTTACTGACTAATACTGATTTATCGCAATTTAAATTAACCGAACAACATCAGATAATTGACACTCTTATCGATTATTATCAATTTTTGCGTAAAGAAAGTGCAGGCTTAACGGATCCCAATAACAGCTACTACAAACAGGCAGTACTGTTGCGTTATCAATTGCCCGCGGGGCAATCTGCCGGCAATTTTAACGCAGACTCCCAACCTCATTTAGGCAGAAAGCCGAGTTATTCTGCAATACACATTGTCCGTTCAAACGATGAGAGTTATGGCCAATTGCAGCTTCGCCCCGCCTATTATGATGCGCTGGATGCAGCTAACAGTCATGTCAGATTTTCAGCATTGAGTATGGGAGAGTTGATCCTTGGATTCACCCATACCAAGCTTTTTCTAAAAGAGTTTTCGTTATTGAAAATTGAAAATATCAGAGCAAACTATACCGGCCTGCCTGGCGACCGGAATTACTCCTGGTATCTGGATATTGGTGCAAGCCAAACCACGGTTGGCTGCTTAGATTGTGAAGCCTATAAAGCCAATACGGGCATCGGTTATGGTTTCGAAGCTCTGTCAGCTTTTAATATTTCCGGTTTTGTCGGCGTTGGTTATCTTGGCGAAAAAATAGATAGTGCTGGCGGTTACCTTAGCACCAGACTGATTTCAACCTGGTATATCTCCGAGCAGGTATCGTCCAGGTTTGAACTGGAGCATCGATTTTTTAATGGTGGCACAAACGATCATTTGGCAAAGTTAAATGTCCGTTATGCCGTTTCGCAAGATTCGGATTTTCGGATCACCGTGAATAAAGACAGACATGCAACTGAACTGGGCTTAGTGTTGGGCTGGTACTGGTAATGTAGGTAAGGCTTACAAATGATGCAAATCAAGACGTTTCAGGTGACTTAAGTGGAACTGCTGGTGCTTACTGATATTGCTGTAATACAGCCGGTAGCCGCTCGAATGTGGTAAAAATCGACTTCAGCGCCACTTTGTCGGCAAGGAAGTGCGGTAAGTTACCAGCCGGATCAGCCTGCCCCTGATAATTAATCAGCAAGCTACCATCAGGCTGCGGCGTTAATGTCCATTTTGCCTGCACCTGCTGCATCCGGATATACCCTTTTGCCGTCGGGTACTCCGCGCCAACATCCTGTATATTCAGGGTCAGCTCGCCACTTTCTTTGTGTTGCGTCCAGACAGATTTGGTCACCATATCGCGATCCGATACTGGCCACATGGCGCTAAAGTAGGTATGAACGATATTAATGTCAGCGTCCGGATGGCTTATCAGTTCAGCTTTATCTGCATTAGCCGCCCACTTATCGATATTGCCGGTATCTTCAAGTAAGCGTTTAAAAGCCTCTACTTTGGAGCTGACTCTGGTTTTTGCCCGGATCTCTAGTAAATTATCTGAATCACGACGATACTCCACCAGCACGTCGCCGGCAGTTTTATACAACTGCCAATCATTTGTCTGCGCCAGCGCTACGCCACTGTGAAAAATCAAACAAGCTGCAAGCCAACGCAATGGTTTAAGCTTGCAGCTGCGACAATTCAGCCGCAGTAAGTGGCCGGTATTCACCTTCGGCTAAATCAGCCGGCAACTGCAAACCGCCGATTCTCTCGCGGTGCAATTGCTCCACCTTATTGCCAATAGCGGCAAACATCCGTTTCACCTGATGATAACGGCCTTCATGGATGGTCAGCAGCGCTTCACGCTCTGCCACTAATTCCAGTTCAGCAGGCAAGGTTGGGTCTTTTTCACCGCGCAGCATTACGCCATCAGCAAACAGGCTAGCAGCATCATCAGCAATGGGGTCGGCGGTCCATACCCGGTAAGTTTTAGCAATATGATGTTTAGGCGAGCTAATCCGGTGTGACCATTTACCGTCATCGGTTAGCAGCAACAAGCCGGTGGTGTCTAGATCGAGCCGGCCAACGGTATGCAGTCGCTCAACTATAGGTTCATCCAGTAAATTAAAAACAATGGGGTGCTCTGGGTCGTCATTGGCGCACAGAAACCCCGCCGGTTTATGTAGCATTAAGTAGCGCAGGCCAATAATGGCCAGTGGTTGGCCGTCCATCACTACGGAATCGCTGTCACTTACCTGCAACGCTGCTTGTTTCACTACTTCGCCATTAATACTGACCAGCTTCTGGCGGATCACTTTGCCAGCCTGACTGCGGGTCAGGCCGGTACAATCACATATAAATTTATCTAAACGCATAGCACTAGTCACCTGTAAATTAGGTGGTTAGTGTACCCTACCGGCTCGGATTAGTCGCCTGTTGCCGATACGAGTGCTGATACCATAAAGTTAGGGTTGAGCAGCTGTTCGCGCTGATACACCCTGCTGGCTATCCCATCAAAGCTGACGGAGGCACCGGCTTCAGTCGCCACAATATGACCGGCGCCGGTATCCCAGGCCATGGTGGGGCCAAAACGCGGATACACATCAGCGGTGCCATCGGCAACTAAACAAAACTTTAAAGAACTGCCGACCGGGACCATTTCATGCTGGCTAAACTGCGCCAGATAGCCGGCTAAATCGGGACTGGGGTGGCTGCGACTGCCCACTACTTTAACCAACTGATCGCGACTAGCCTTATTCACTTTTATTGGCTTGACGCCAGTTGCTTGCTTTAAAAAAGCCCCCTCATCTTTAGCCGCATAGTAAGTTTTCGCCAGCACCGGAGCATGTACCACACCTAACACCGGTTCGCCGTTATCGATTAGCGCAATATTTACCGTGAACTCGCCATTACGCTTAATAAACTCCTTGGTACCATCCAGTGGGTCTACCAGCCAGTAACGCTGCCAGCTTTTGCGAATATCCCAGCTGATATCAGCCGCTTCTTCCGATAAAACCGGCAAATCGGGGGTTAACTTTGTCAACTCAGCCACGATCAGTTTATGCGCCGCTAAATCAGCTGCAGTTAATGGCGAGTCGTCGCTTTTGGCGCTGATATTAAAATCGGCCTGGTCACGGCCATAAATGGTCAAAATGGCCTCGCCTGCCTGTTCGGCAATCTTAATAATGGCTGGTAATAAGGTTGCGGTCATGATGTCGTCCTTGAAAGGTTTGAAAGAGTAGTTGTTGCAATATATTTTGTGCTGCGAGTGTACCAGAATTAACGCAGCCGGGTTAACGGCTGGGCAAATACCGCGCTCTGTGGCCGCTTGCCAAACCAATGCAACTGCTGTTGTAAACTGACCACCTCACCAATAATCAACAGCGCCGGTGATTGCACCTGCTCGCTGCTGACTTTCGTGGCCAGCTCACTTAGCTCGGTGGTAATAATCCGCTGCTGCAGCCGGCTACCATTTTCGATAATCGCTACCGGGGTAGCTGGCGAGCGCCCGGCACTTATAAGCTGCTGCTGAATATGGCCTGCTTTCATCAACCCCATGTAAATTACCACGGTCTGATTAGGCTTACTCATGCTGCGCCAGTCGGGCTCGCTGCCATCAGGCCGGCAATGGCCTGTAACAAACTGGACGCTTTGCGCATGATCGCGATGGGTTAACGGAATGCCCGCATAGGCCGCACACCCCGCTGCAGCCGTTACCCCCGGCACCACCTGAAAGGCAATGTTGTGCGGCAACAGTGCCTGAATTTCTTCGCCGCCACGGCCAAAAATAAAGGGGTCGCCGCCTTTTAAGCGGCACACTTTTTTGCCTGATAGCGCTAAATCAATCAATATTTGGTTGGTATCCTGCTGCGCCACCGAATGCGCACCGGCTTTTTTACCCACGCAAATAAGCTCGGCATCACGGCGCACCAACTGCATAATTTCAGGCGAGACCAGATAGTCATACACCACCACATCGGCTTGCTGCATCAGCTGCAATGCTTTTAAAGTCAACAATTCCGGATCGCCGGGGCCGGCGCCTACCACATACACTTCACCGTCAAGCTGCTGCGGCTCTGCCAGCAACTCATTAAGCCGCCGTTCTGCCTGAGGTAACTGATTGGCTTGTACTTCGCGTACTACGTCGGAATTAAATACTTTTTCCCAAAACTGACGACGGGCGGCAAAGCCCTTTATTTTCGCTTTGACCTGATCACGAAAACGACCAACAAGTTGCGCCAGTGGCCCCAGGTGTTGGGGTAACAAGGTTTCCAGCTTTTCGCGTAACCGCCTGGCCAGCACCGGTGCAGTACCAAAACTGGATATGGCAATAATAATCGGGTTGCGGTCGATAATAGAGGGGAAAATAAAACCACACTTGGGCTGGTCGTCCACGGTATTGACCAGCATATTACGTTCAGTCGCGGCCTCAAATACTGCAGCGTTAACGTTATCGTTGTCGGTCGCGGCAATCACCAGTAATTTACCGTCCAGCATTTCCTCGCGGAAATAGCCGCTAATCAGCTGTGCTTTACCCTGCTGCTGCCATTCAGTAAATTCCGGGGCAAACTCGGGCGATACTACATAAAGCTTAGCGCCGGCACTTAACAAGGTGCCCGCTTTACGCAGCGCCACCGAGCCACCGCCAACAATCAGCACTGGTTTATCGGTTAATTTCACGAATAAGGGAAGATATTGCACGGCCGCTCCGCAAGCTGAAATCGTCAGCTGTTATTAGTGCTTAGAATAGCGCTGCAAGCCTATTTCGCAAAATAGCTTATAACGCTCAGATATAACCAAACGGAATTAGTGGCAAGCCACTTATGCAAAAGTTTCAATAATGGGTTGTTGTTAGCAAGTGCTTTTTGACTTACATTAGAGTGCAAAATAGCAGCAGTAATCGCCTTTGTAACCGACAACATGCTAACACTGCTTATGATACCCATCGCAGCATCTAACAGGATGTACTATGTCGACGTTAAGCCAGTTTATCAGTGATTTAGCCACCAACCTGAAATTGCAACAGCAGTACCAGCAAGACCCTGCGACCACCATGCAGAATTATGGCCTGCAAAGCCATGAAATAGACGCCGTGGTAGCGGGCGATAAAGCCAAAGTTGAGCAGTTAACCGGACATCCGGTGCAACCTGTTACTTTTATCTTCCCGGCAAAGTAATACGCTGTGCAACGGGCAGGATGGGTGTATATACCGCTGATAGTGTTGTTAGCGGCGTTTTCTGCTTTCAGTGCAGCTGACACTTTTCAACAACAGCTGGACAAGGCAGAAGCATTACGCACTCAGTCACCAACCCAAACCGCTGACATCGTTGCTCAGCTGGAGTTAAATTACCAGGCTCTGACTCCTTATCAGAAAGAGCAATTTACCTTTCTAAAAGCCTACATCTATGCATTTCAGGGCAAACAGGAAAATGCGATTAGCTGGGCTACCAAGGTTGCAGATAGTAAATACCCGGAAATCACCCTTAAAGCCAACTTGTTGCTGGCAACAGTTTATGAGCACAGAAAGGATTTCAGTAAGGCCTACTCGTTCTTGTTTGATGCACTAAAAGCAGGCATTTATCTGAACAACGAACCTCTACAGGTCAGTTTGTATACTGTTGCGACCCAATTACATATCAGTGCCAATGTTTACGACAAAGCCTTGGAATATGCGTCCAACATCGTCGATGTTGCCCGCTCTCCTCGCAGCTATTGTGTTGGCTATGCATTACAATTGAATGCAACAATAAAGTTAAACCAAACGTATACAAATGAAGCAGTTAATACAGCGAGACAAGCCTGCATCACAGCAAACGAGCCATTATTACTACACACCCTTAGCCTGTACATCGCTGAAATTGATGTAGATAAGGTGCCGGCTCAGGTTAAAACGGACATGCTGTCAGTAATGCCTGAGCTTAAAAAAACCGGCTATTTGTATTCAGTTATTCAGGCTGAATTTTTCCTGGGATCAGCTGAGCTACATCTGCAGAACTATGCAGCAGCAGAGGCATTACTTGAAAAGGTTTATCAGCAGACAATAACGTTAAATGATACGAAAACCGCCAATAAAGCGATGCTGTTATTAGCACAAACACATGAAAAATCAGGAAATACCGCAGCTGCTGTTAAGGCATATAGCCAACATTCTGTAGCGCTGATTCATTATATTGATGAGTTTAAAAAACGCAGCGTCGCCTACCATCTGGCACAGGCTGACTTTATGGAAAGTGAAAATAAACTCGCGCTATTAGAGAGTGCAAATGAGTTGTTGCAACTCGAAAGCAAGTTACAACAGGAACAAAAACTAAAAGCTCTGATGTTTGCTGTCGCTTTATTAGCATTGTTACTGCTGGTTATTTATGTTCTCAATAGCAAACGAGTAGCGTTAAACCGGCTGGCCACCACCGATTTTTTAACCCGCTTATTTAACCGCCGCTATTTTAACGAAACGGTTAGCAGACATCTCGCTAACCGTCGCCAGCAAGGCGAGTACAGCCTGATTATGTTTGATATCGATTTATTTAAACAAATTAATGACCAGTATGGCCATGCCGCAGGCGATAAAGTACTAAGTGCTATTGCCAGCTGCTGCCAGGCACTCATTCGGCAGCAGGATATTTTAGCCCGGGTGGGCGGTGAAGAGTTCGCGTTGTTTTTACCGGGTTGTGCCCTTCCACACGCGCAAGAGATAGCCGAGCAATGCCGGCAGAGCCTGGAGCAACTTGATATAGAGGTTGGTGATCGGAGCATTCAAATCACCGCCAGTTTCGGGGTTGCCACCAGCAGTAGCGCAGATTTTGACAATTTATTAAAACAAGCTGACGATGCGTTATATCAGGCCAAAACCGGTGGTCGCAACCGGATTGTGGTTTATCAACCGACCGATAGCAGCGCCAGCCAGGGCACCAATGTTAGCTGAGCAACGCCGTGGCAGCTTGTTGTGTCTGGGGCTGGGAGTTACTTTGGGTAGTCAGTTGACGATACTGGCGCGCGAACAACTTGCAACCGCTGATGTAGTATTTTTTCTCAGCAACAGCCATTACCTTGCCGGCTTTTTGCAGCAAATAAACCCCAGCTTAGTCGATTTACAGCCGTTTTATCAGGCCGGTCAGTCACGGCTCGAAAGCTACCACGCCATGCTGGAGGCAGTGATCACCGCGGTAACTACCGGCAACAATGTCGTCTGGGCCTGTTACGGCCACCCCGGCATTGCCAGCTGGCCACCGCATGAAGCCATACGTCAGCTAAAAGCCCTGGGCTACCAGGCGAAAATGGCAGCTGGCATTGGCGCCGACGCCTGCCTATATGCCGACCTGGGCATCGACCCGATGGCTGAGGGCTGCCAGCAATTTGAAGCCAGCCAGTTTTTATTTTATCAGCGCACTGTCGATGTCAGTGCTTATTTGCTGCTATGGCAGGTAGCGATAGCCGGCGATTTCAGCTTAGCGAAACTGGAAAGCGAAAGCCGCTATATTGAGACCCTGGTGCAGCACCTGCGGCAATGGTACCCGCCAGACCATCAGGTAATTTTGTATGAAGCCGCCGACTTACCAATCTGGCAGTTCCGTGCCGAGCAAGTCCGCTTAGCCGAATTACCGCAGGCAACCCTGAATCAGATCACTACCCTGGTGATCCCGCCACTTCGAGCGAAAACTATTAACCACAAGATGCTGGACCAACTCGGCGTGCCGGCCGACCATCCGCTACGGCAAAAGTCTTAACACTATAAAGAATAAAAAAAGCGGCAACCGAAGTTGCCGCCAAAGAGGGATGAGAGAGGTATCCCGTATTGCTAAACCTTAAAAGCTATTGCCTAATCAGATAATCAAATGCCCCCAGCGAGGCATTGGCGCCTGCACCCATGGCAATAATAATTTGCTTGTAAGGCACAGTAGTGGCGTCACCGGCGGCAAACACGCCAGGTAACGATGTCTGGCCGCGCTCGTCGACAATAATTTCACCACGCGGCGACAGTTCCAATGCGCCGCGCAGCCACTCCGTATTAGGCACCAAGCCAATCTGGACAAAAATACCCGCCAGTTCAACATGATGCGACTCGCCGGTTTTGCGGTCGGTATAATTAATGCCGTTTACCCGCTTACCATCACCGGTCACTTCGGTACTTTGTGCTTCGGTAATAATAGTAATGTTGCCCATTGAATTGGCTTTTTTAACCAGTACCGCATCGGCACGCAGTGTGGCGGCAAACTCCAACACGGTAACGTGCTCAACAATACCGGCTAAGTCGATAGCCGCTTCAATACCAGAGTTACCGCCACCAATTACGGCCACTTTTTTGCCTTTAAATAACGGGCCGTCGCAGTGCGGGCAGTACGCCACACCTTTACCGCGATACTCTTGTTCACCCGGTACATTCATTTCTCTCCAGCGCGCACCCGGAGCCAACACTAACGTTTTACTTTTTAATACCGCACCGTTAGCCAGCTCCAGCTCAACTTTGTCGGCTTTGCTTAACTTAACCGCGCGCTGGTTGTTCATAATATCGACGTCATATTCCCGCACGTGCGCTTCCAGCGCGTTTACCAGCTTCGGGCCTTCGGTGTATTTCACTGAGATAAAGTTTTCTATACCGACGGTATCCGCCACCTGACCACCAAAGCGCTCGGCCAAGATACCGGTATTCAGACCTTTTCGGGCCGCATATACCGCAGCAGACGCACCAGCAGGGCCGCCGCCAACCACTAATACATCAAAGTCGCCTTTGCTTTTCAGCGCCTCGGCCTGACGTTTTTCAGCGTTGACATCAATTTTCTGGATAATTTTTTCCAGGGTAATGGCCCCCTGGGAAAACAGTTCCCCGTTTAAGAACACAGACGGTACGGCCATCACGTTACGTTTAGCCACTTCGTCCTGGAACATCGCGCCATCGATCATCACGTTAGTAATGTTCGGGTTCACTGCCGACATAATATTCAGCGCCTGCACCACTTCCGGGCAGGTCTGGCAGCTTAACGAAATATAGGTTTCAAAAGCAAAACTGCCGGATAACTGGCGAATTTGCTCAATGGTATCGGCTTCTACCTTAATCGGGTGGCCACCTGAGTGCAGCAGAGCCAGCACTAACGAAGTAAATTCATGGCCCAGCGGCACACCGGCAAAAGTAATGTGGGTGTCTTTGGCTACCGAGCGCACCAACATAGCAGGCTTACGCTCCATAGCAGCATCATCGCGACGCAACGACACTAAATCTGACAGTTCGGCAATCTCAGTTGCCAGTTGTTCTACTTCTTTGGCTTTGGCGCTATCGTCTAAAGATACCACCAGCTCAACTTCCGTTTTTAGGTTCTGCAGGTAAGTTTTAAGTGTTTGCTTCAGGTTAGTATCTAACATAAAAACTCCAGAAAAATTAAGACGATAAAAAATCAGCGTAACAAAGCCTCAGCCTGAGTTTGCAGGCTGTAAGCATAATATTCGGGATAGTCCGGGCAGGCATTGCCTGCCCGGGTACCAAACCGTAGTTTGGCAGAAGGAAGCTGAGCTACAGCTTCTTAAGAAGGGCTGTAATCAGTTCCTGCTGCAGATAACTGCAGAGTGTTGCACTGCTTAGATTTTACCAACCAGGTCCAGTGAAGGCGCTAAAGTCGCTTCGCCCGGAGTCCATTTTGCCGGACATACTTCGCCATCATGGTTAGCTACATACTGAGCAGCCTGTACTTTACGGAACAGTTCAGCTGCAGAGCGGCCGATACCTAAGTCATGAATTTCAGCAACCTTGATTTCGCCTTCAGGGTTAATCACGAAGGTACCACGCAGTGCTAAACCGTCTTCTTCGATCATTACGCCAAAGTTGCGGGTAATGGCACCGGTCGGGTCGCCAATCATTGGGTAATTGATTTTTTTGATAGTCTCAGACGCATCATGCCACGCTTTGTGGGTAAAATGAGTGTCAGTAGATACTGAGTATACTTCAACACCCATTTCCTGGAACTTGGCGTAGAAATCAGCCAGGTCACCCAATTCTGTCGGGCACACGAACGTGAAGTCAGCAGGGTAGAAACATACTACTGCCCACTTGCCCAGAATGTCCTGCTCAGTTACCGGAACAAATTTGCCCTGATGAAATGCAGTGGCTTTAAATGGCTTAATTTTAGTATTGATAATTGAAGACATAGTCTTGCTCCTTTTTGTTGGTAATCTTAGTTAATACTTTCATTTAGTAATAACAGTTCGTAAATTTGTGCGTTCTCAATGCCCGTTATACTAACCAGTCAGCTTAAACTTTTAAAACGAATTAAATTAATCGGATTAATCGCTTTTATGAATTAGAAGCGAGTCACGCTGCTATTATCCCGGTTAACGGTGTAGGTTGCGTGCCAAACCAGTGCTAGAGATGAGGACAGGACGCTGATTTCTCAAGCGCCCTGTAGCTGTTTTTGATTAAGATTAGTCGTTGGCCTGGCTTAATTTAATGGCCCGGATATCCATACCACTGGGATGCTGATACACCCGAAGGCCAAACTCCGGTAAAATCGCCAGCAAATGATCAAAGATATCCGATTGAATACCTTCATACGCCAGCCAGGCAGTGGTATTGGTAAAGCAATACACCTCAAGGGGCAGGCCATTCGAGCCCGGTTCGAGTTGACGGGCCATTAATGTCATCTTTTGATGCACCCCGGGATGACTAGCTAAATACCGTTGCACATAGGCCCGGAAGGTTCCAATATTGGTGATGCGTCGGGTATTTACCGGCTCTTTACCTTGCTCTGCCAACTCACTGTTCCAGCTTTCAATTTCCTGCTGCTTTTCGGCCAGATAATCCTGCAACAGGCTAAAACGATTGAGCCGTTTACGCTCGTCACTATCTAAAAAGTGGACACTTTGCTGGTCTAGCATCAGGCTGCGTTTAATACGGCGCCCACCCGATTGCTGCATGCCGCGCCAGTTTTTAAAGGCATCCGTCATAAAACGACGGGTAGGTATGGTGGTAATGGTTTTATCAAAGTTTTGTATTTTGACCGTATGCAGCGCAATATCTATCACGTCACCGTCAGCATTAAGCTGCGGCATTTCCACCCAGTCGCCTACCCGGATCACGTCGTTTGAGGAAATCTGAACGCTGGCCACTAAAGATAAAATGGTGTCCTGAAATATCAACATCAGCACGGCTGCCATGGCACCCAGACCTGAGAGTAAGATCAGTGGGGATCGATCTATCAGCGCAGCAATCATCAGAATGATGGCAACGGTATACACCAGAATTTTTATGACTTGCACATAGCCTTTTATCGGCTTGGTTTTGGCCTCTGGCCGCTCTTCATATACCCGGTTAACCAGGGTCAGGATATTGGCGATGGCCAGAGCGATGGTTAGCACGACAAAGGCGTTGCAAACATTCACCACGATGGTGGAAACGGTTTCTGACACCCCCTCGATCAGGGCGATACCCTTTGAAATGATCAACGCAGGAACAATATTGGCAAGCCGGGCGACAAAAGCGGAATGCTGAATAACCTGATGCTGGCCATAAGCACTGGCCCGCAAGGCCCTGAAAATGCCGCGGATCAATACTTTTTTGACGATATAGTTACTGAGCCATGCTACCAGCAACAACAGGCCAATACTTAGCCAAAGACTGGCCTCAGGGTGTTGCTCCAGCAAGCCCTGGATAGTGCTGAAATCGTAATCCAACATATAGTTAACCAATCCGGGTTAATAACGATTTAAAGGTAGTCGCTATTATGCCCCGTTAAGTCACTTTTGCAACCCGCCGGCCTAGATGCCATCGCCATCCATATGCAGACCACACTCACGGCCAAAACCGTTAAAGCGGGTGTCTTCTTCGCTCATGCCAGGTTCAAATTTAACCGTGGAATGGGTATCACCTACCGACAAGTAACCCTGCTCCCATAACGGGTGATATGGCAGGTTATGTTGCTTTAAATAGTAAAATACGTCTTTGTTGCTCCAGTCGATAATCGGCTGCACTTTCACCACGCCCCGATTTATTTCAACTATCGCTTTGTCTGCCCGGGTACTGCTCTGGCTACGGCGTAAGCCGGTAAACCAACTGCCCGCATTTAATTCACGCAGGGCCCGCTGCATCGGCTCGACTTTATTTAACTGATTGTATTGCTTAGTGCCCTCGGCGGTTAACCACTGCTCGCCATAGCGCGCTAATTGCCAGTTGGCCGATAGCGCTGCCCGGTACACTCGTAAATTCAAGCTAAGCAGCTCGGTCAGCTGATCAATAAACTGGTAGGTTTCCGGAAATAAATAGCCCGTATCGGTTAATACCACCGGTATATCCGGCTGCTGCACCGTGATTAAATGCAGCATGACTGCGGCCTGAATACCAAAGCTTGAGCTGAGGATCGGCTGTGCCGGTAAATTAGTCAGCGCCCAGCGCACCCGCTCACTGGCACTCATCGGGCTAAGCAGATGATTAATGTCTGCCAGCCAGGCCTGCTGGGTAGCGCTATCCTGCTGCAAGATCTGCCGATAATCGGTTTCGACACTTTTGTACATGCTATTTCCAGCCATCGTATTCTCCGTTGGCGCATCAGCTTCACTAAAATGACGGTTCAGTGCATCAGGCATGAAAGTCAGTCTTGGATACTTTCACTTCAGCCACCACGCCTTTGCGAATGACAAAATCACCGAAACATTCTTTGCCATCGCGCTCAGCCGCCCATTGGCCAATTAAGGTATCCAGCTCAGCCAGAATTTGTGCTTCGCCGACATTATCCAGGTACAGCTTGGGAATGCGGGTACCCACCAGATTGCCACCCAAATACACATTGTATTTACCCGGAGCCCGGCCCACTAAGCCCACCTCGGCCAGCATCGCCCGGCCACAGCCATTCGGGCATCCGGTTACCCGCAGTACAATGTGATCATCAGCCAGCTGGTGCTTGGTCAGTAAGGCTTCTACTTTGCTAACCAACTCCGGCAAATAACGCTCTGCTTCTGCCATCGCCAGCGGACAGGTGGGAAACGACACGCAGGCCATCGAGTTTTTGCGCTGCTCACTGTGGTTGTCGTCTATTAAGCCGTGCTCACGGGCCAGTTGCTCAATTAAGGCTTTTTGCTCTGGTGGCACGCCGGCGATAATCAGGTTTTGGTTCGCAGTCATCCGAAAGTCGCCCTGGTGCACTTTGGCAATCGCAGCTAAACCGGTTTTAAGCGGTTTACCCGGAAAATCCAGCACCCGGCCATTTTCAATAAACAAGGTTAAGTGCTGCTTGCCATCAATACCGTCTACCCAACCAAAGCGGTCGCCACGCGTGGTAAACTCAAAAGGTTTCGCCGGCGCAAAGGGCACACCTACCCGCAGTTCCACTTCGGCTTTAAAGGTATCAACCCCAATCCGGTCGATGGTGTACTTGGTTTTGGCATTTTTACGGTTAACTCTGTCGCCATAATCCCGCTGCACGGTGACCACATGCTCGGCCACTTTTAAGGTGTGCTCCAGGCCAATAAAGCCCAATACTTCAGCTTTACGCGGATAGGTAGAATTATCGCCAAAGGTCATCGCCAGGCCACCACCGACCAGCACATTAAAGCCAACAAGCTTGCCGTGCTCGGCAATCGCCACAAAGTTTAAGTCGTTTGCATGCACATCTATGTCGTTATGCGGCGGGATCACCACCGTGGTCTTAAATTTGCGCGGCAAGTAGTTTTCACCCAGCACCGGTTCGGTTTCAGTGGTTTCAACTTTTTCTTCGTCCAGCCATAACTCGGCATAGGCACGGGTTTTTGGCAGTAAGTGCTCGCTTATCTGCACGGCCCACTGATACGCCTGCTGGTGCAGCTCAGACTCGACCGGGTTGGAGGTGCATAACACGTTGCGGTTAACGTCACCGGCAGTAGCAATTGAGTCAATACCAATGCTGTTTAAGAACTGGTGCATTGGTTTAATGTTTGGCTTTAATACGCCATGAAACTGAAACGTCTGGCGGGTGGTTAGCCGAATACTGCCATACATGGTTTTTTCAGCGGCAAACTGGCCAATAGCCAGCCACTGCTGCGGGGTAATAATGCCGCCGGGCATCCGTGCCCGCAGCATCACGTTATGCAGCGGCTCCAGCTTCTGGGCAGCGCGCTCGGCCCGGATATCACGGTCATCCTGCTGATACATGCCATGAAAGCGCACCAGCATAAAGTTGTCACCGTTAAACCCACCGGTAATCTCGTCGCCCAGGTCCTGCTTAATGGTGCCGCGTAAATGTTCACTTTCGGCTTTTAAACGCTCGTTATCAGACAACTTGCCGCTAACCTGCAGCTCGGGCTTAATGGGGTATTGGCTCATTAGTACACATCCTTCTGGTAACGCTTGGCTACCCGTAATTCATCTAAATATTGCTGGGCCTGTTCGGCAGTTTTATTGCCATGTTGCTGCACAATATCCAACAAGGCCTGATGCACATCTTTTGCCATACGGTTAGCATCACCACAAATATAGACGTGAGCACCCTGCTCCAGCCACTGATACACTTCGCTGGCATGCTTACGCAATTTATCCTGCACATACACTTTTTCTGCGGTATCACGGCTGAACGCCACATCAAGCTTAGTTAGTAGACCTTGTTTTAAATAGCCCTGCAGCTCGGTCTGATATAAAAAATCCTGGGTAAAATGCGGGTTGCCAAAAAACAGCCAGTTTTTACCGCTGGCACCGCGGGCATCCCGCTCCTGTAAAAAGGCCCGAAACGGGGCAATACCGGTACCGGGCCCAATCATCAGCACTGGCGTGTCGTCATTGGCCGGCAAACGGAAGTTATTATTGTGTTCAACAAATACCCGTACTTTGTCGCCCTCGGCTAAGCGCTCGGCTAAAAAGCCCGAGGCGCCACCCAGATGCGGCTGACCAAAGGCGTCGTAACGCACCACGGCGACCGTCAAATGCACTTCGTCTTCAACTTCTGCCTGTGCTGAGGCAATGGAGTAAAGCCGTGGTTGCTGTTTTCGCAACGCGTCAACCAATTGCTGCGCGCTAATGGTGCCGCCGGTTGCCGGATGTTCACGCACAATATCAATAATTTGCCGGTCGACCAGATAAGCCCGTAGTGCGGTTTTGTCTGCTGCTAATTGCGCCAGGGCCTCATTGGCGGTTGCCGCCGCGTATTTGTCGACAAATGCCGGATACGACTGGGTGAGCTCCAATTGTTCGGTTAGCGCCTCAGCCAGGCTTAAGCTCTGGTTAGCCAAGCTAACTTCAACTGCCGCTTCAAGACCGGTCAGGCTCAGTAATTCGCTGACCAGCGCCGGGGCGTTATTAAAATATAAGCCCAGGGCATCGCCTGGCTGATATGTTAAGCCCGAGCCTTCCAGCGAAATTTCAATATGCCGGACATCTTTGCTTGAATCGCGGCCGGTTATTTTCTGGTTGGTGTAAAGCTCAGCAGCAAAAGGTTGTTGTTTACTATACTGACTTGGTGCCGCAGTTGCCGCCTGTCCCGGCCAGTTAATCACTTCCGCCGACGGCGCGCTGGCAAATTCCGGCTCGACCACCTTGATCAGGGCATTATTCCAGCTGGTGGCAGCAGCATCGTAGTCTACGTCAAGATCAGCCCGGGCCTGTAGCCGCTGGCCGCCTAATTCAGCCAATCGCTCGTCAAAATCAGCAGCCGTTTTACAGAAAAACTCATAGCTGGTATCACCCAAGCCCAACACGGCAAATTTAAGTTGCGGCACTTTGGGGGCTTTTTTACTGAATAAAAAGTTATAAAAACTCACGGCATTTTCCGGCGGCTCACCTTCACCATAAGTAGAGGTGACAATCACCAGATACTGCTCATTCTTCAGCTGACTGCTTTTATAATCGGCTAAATCCACTACTTTCGCCGCAATATTTTTCGCTTTGGCTAATGCCGCCAAATTATCAGCAACATGGCGGGCATTCCCCGTTTGCGAGCCATACACTATGGTCAGGGTTGCGCTATTCGCTGCAGATGCGGCAGGCGCAGTAGCCTGACCACCCGCCAGTTGGGCACTGGCAGCAAGATAGCCACTGACCCAGGCCTGCTGAATAGGGTTCAACTGGCTGACCAGCCCCTGCAGTTGCTGCACCTGCTGCTCTGACAACGGGCTGGCTTGTGCCACTAACGATGATAAAAGCATAAAAACACCTGTATTAACTTTATACCGACATTTTAGCCATCCAAACGTATGCCAGTAAAAGAATGGATCTCTCTGCGTTATTCCAAATAGTAATTAAAAAGCAGAATTGTCGGGCATTGGTACGCCGCTCAGTCAAATAGCTTAGCGCCGCACTGCCGAGCTATCAAATTCGCTAATAAATGGCGTAAAAGGCTAACATCAACGCTGAATACAATTATTGCAGACTAAATAAACAAATAAAAACAAAGACATAAAATCTGGCATTGTCTTTGCGTTGTTACGTTGTCAATTAATAAATTGTGTCACAACCTAGCAAGGAACAACAAAATGAAAATATCTCTTATCGCCAGCGCAGTGGTTTGCAGCACCCTTAGCCTGAGTACCCTGGTATATAGCAACAGCGCCGCGGCACATAGCAATCAAAGCTGTAATATCGAATTTGATAAAGATTTAGTCATTAATAGTCGCAGTGTGCAGTTGCAGGACAGCGGCAACACGCTGTGGCTAATCAGCGACGAGGGTCGGCTAACCCTGCACGGTAAAACCATGAAAGTAGATAACGAAACCCGTGAATTACTGCGTGATTATCAGGCCGGCATTCGTCAGCAGACGGTTGAAACTGTTGCCCTGGTAGAAGATGCCCTGCTGATGGCCAGCGAGGCGCTAACCACGGTACTTAACGAGCTAAGTGGTAAATCACTGGATGAGTATCCGGCGATGCAACAGGCTTTAGCAAAAATCAGCGACGCTGCCAATCAGGTGGTGGTGCAAGATGGTGACAATACTTACCTGTATGACAGTCGGCTGGAAAACATCGATCAGGCATTTGGCCCTGAATTTGAACAGGCAATTGAAGAAGCTGTTACTCAGTCGATGGGCAGCATTATGATGCTGGTGGGCAAAGCGATGACCAGCGGTGAAGGTAATTTTGAGCAGCGGATGGAAGCCTTTGGTGCAAAAATGGAAAAATTTGGTGAAAACTTAGAGGCCAAAATGGACATCAAAGCCGCCGCACTAGAGCAACGGGGCGACGCACTCTGTGCCCAGGTAACCGAGCTGGATGCCCTGGAGACCCGGATCCAGCAACAGATCCCGGCGATGCAACAATATGATTTATTTCAAAAAGGCGATGGTGCATTCAGCGCTCACCGCTAAGCGGTAACTCCCAGCCACAACCTTTAGCGCAGGGTTTTTGCCTGCGCATTTTTTATGTCTTTTCGTGTACCTATATTAACTTAAAATGGGTCAGAGTGATTTTACGTGTAACTGGCTCTGCTTAACCGATCATGTATCGCGTTCCAGTCATCCCCGACTGGAGGCAGCTCACAAAAAATAGCCGTAACTTCCGACTGATCTGCTGCAAATAAAGTTTGATAAAGTAACTGGCCATAAGCGGCCGAAGTTTTTGGCATCGGGTATGACATAACCAGAGGCTGAGCGGCAAAATGACTGTAGTGAAGCAACGCGATTGGTTGCTTCAGCTTTGCCAGCTTTACTTCTAGCTCTGCAACTGAGTAACAGTACAATTTTTTATTTGGCTGATAGTGGGCGTCAACATTGCCCGGTACCGCAACGCTATGTTGTTTTGGTTGGGCCACAGGTTCGCCCAGCACTGCTGCAATGTCTGCAGCAGTGACCGGCCCGGCCCGGACGATAACCGGCTTGCTGCCGGTCAGGTCAACAATGGTTGACTCTAATCCATACTGGCATACTCCACCATCAAGCACCGCTGATATTCTGCCATGCATCGTTGCCAGCACCTGAGAAGCCGAGGTTGGACTCAGTTTTTTGTAAAGATTAGCAGAAGGCGCAGCAACACTGAGCTGGTATTGCTGCAGCAATGTCAGCAGCGCCGGATGTGATGGCATTCGCAAGCCGATAGTGTTCAACCCACCGGTGACCACTGAGCTGACATGATCAGCTTTTTGCAGCAATAACGTAAGCGGTCCAGGCCAAAAGGCATCGGCCAGCGCAAATCCGGCATTGCTGACATTTTTCGCCCACTGACCGATAGCCTTTTTATCCGGTACATGCACAATCAGTGGATGATTAGCCGGCCGGCCTTTGGCTGCAAAAATAGCTTTAACTGCCTCGGGGTTAGCAGCATCTGCCGCCAGACCATATACAGTTTCCGTCGGCACCGCGACCAACTGACCGTTTTGCAGAAAATTAGCGCATAATTTTATATCAGAGGCTGAATCTGAGCTTAGTAGCAGGGTCTTCAAGGGTTACATTCCTGACAATATTGCTGACTTGCATGAAGGGCAGCCACGGCAGTAGTGGTGGTATGATCACACTTTATACAACGTGCCTGGCGCTGCCGGGTCAAATTGGTTGGCGTTCCGCACGCCTCGCAGGGTAACCCCGGCAAGGCTTTATCTGGCCAGAACCCCGGGGTAGCGCATCGCGGGCAATCACTTTGCAAACGCCGGGCTAAATCATCCGCTGCTTGTTGAATATGCACGCGACGCTGCGGACTTAAATGAGCACGCAAGTCATAACTTAAGGTAACGTCGCCATTTGCGAGCCTCAGTAGTGCCAGATTATGCGCCTGGGATACTGTCAGGGCTTTTTTTAAATAGTCACCTTGCTGTAACAGCAAATGCTGCTCTGGCTCAATATCGGCCAGTGCCAGCTCTAAAGCTGCTGCGTCTTTAAGCTGCCATTGCCTGGCCAGCGAAGGACCGTAAAACCGCCCGGTGACCACCCAGCCCTCAGCGACGTTAACACAGCAGATCAGCTCCAGATTGTAGGTACCTATGCCGAATGGACCTACAGAGAAACTGCCTTCGCTGCCTAAGCCAATATCCAGCCCGGATAATTCAGCAGCGAGCGCGGCTTTGCGAAACGCACATTCCTGCGCTGTCATAAAACGCGGATATTCACCGGCAAAGCTGCCAAGGCTATCCGTGTCGAAACTATCAAGCTCGGTCAGTTGCCAGCCAAGCGGCCTAAGTGCAGGCGCAATTAGGCGTGCCTTATCATGCCGGGTTAACATCGCCACGGACAATGTCACATTGCCACCTTATGCCAGCCTTCGTGCTGCCACTGATGCAAAGTGCCATGCTGGTCCAGCTGATACAGCCACAGCCATTGGTTGTTTACCAGCGCCGCAACGTCATCTGAGCGGTGAATTATATTGGCAATGGCGTCTTTTGGCGCCGCAATCACCACCGTCAAACGTACAGGCTGATGCCGCAATTGTTGACCATCGTGTACCGACTGCCAGGCTAAACCATTGCGTAAATCACCACCATTTCCTTCAAAAACCCCAATATGGCCAGCAACCACATTGTGCAGCAACTTATTACCACTGCCGTATTTTTCCGGCGCTACCACCGAGGCGTAATATTGCATATTGATCCAGTTGGTTACCACCATTGGCGCGGTCATTATGGTGTGCAATAAGCTAAATTCCGGGTCTTTTTCGGCATGGTAATCATGTAAAAAACAGCGCCCCTGTAAATCCAAATCTTTGGTCAGGGTGCGCGGCGCCACGATAAACGCCGCATTGTTCGCCAGACCCCATTCTGGTCGCAGTTGTGCCCAATCGCGGCTTCGCGTCGTAAAAAAACGACTTAAGGCCGACGCGCTGGCCGGCTGCTCAGTAAATTGACTGGCCCGCTGCTGCCTGGCTGACTCACTGGCCTGGTGCAACCAACCAAGCCAGTTTGCCTCAGCGGGAGCCTGAAATACCTCCAGGGTGTCGGTAGTCGTGTGATGCATTGCCCCGTAGAACCGGGTGTCATTGGGAATATGCACGGTGTTTTGGCTATTAATCTCAGCCCGCACCTCACTACTATTGAGCAGCTGCGCCAGCACTTTTACATTAACCTCACCGGTCTGGCCACCACAGGCACCGCAATCCAGCGCTGCGGCATGCGGGTTATTACAGCTTGTGCTGCCATGCCCCACCAGCAATATGGTCGCTGCCAGGTTTTCAGTAAGACCCATCGCAGACAAAATACCACTTGCCAGCTCGGCTTGTTCCGCAATAGTAAGGGGTTGCTGCTCCTTGCAAAGATACCATTGGCCATCATCCAGATACCGGTTCATGGCGTGTGGTGCAGCGCTGCGAAAAAAAGTGCGCTTGATCAGACTGAGCAGTTTCGTGGGGCCGGCGGCTTCTACCATGCCCAGGCTGGATGATGCCAAGTCAAAGCTTTGCTTCCAACCCAATGCAGGTTGGCGTAACAGCGTGGCTTTTTCCGGACGCACCTGACGAACTTCCAGGGTCGGTGCCAGTAAGCCGGGTAGCTGGGGCCGGCTTAACTTGCTGTCAGCGGCTTTGTACGCAATAGGCAGGCCGAAGAAACCAGCAAAACCGAGGGTCTGGATCCCGGCATCCTGCTGCTCTAACACCCGGCGCATCGGCTCTGAACGAACATCGATGCAAAACGCGGCCTGCAGCGCCGGTCTGCTGGTCGTTGCACTCTCCTCGCGGGCCGACTGGCGCAGCTGCTGAAATAATGGCTGTTGCACGCTCAGTTCCAGTGCCCTCTGCCACACCTGACGAATACTCTGCTGAGCCTGAGTGTTAAGCATCATGGCTGTATACTGGGTACTCTGCCGGGTTAAGGCAGTGCTTAAGCGCTCATGACAACCCCCATCGCGCATACTGTGTTGCCATAATACCCAGTCCCAGCCCAGTAGCATATAAAGCAACTGGCATACTGCCTCATGCCCCTGCCGCCCAGCCAGTTGCTGTTGCCAGTCAAGCCAGGCCTGCCAACCTGCCCAGCCAGATAAGCTTTGCAGCAGATTTTCCAGATAAGCCAGTTTTGCCTGTTCATCGGGGCACCAAATTTGCAACCAGGGACTGAGCTGCTGTAGTAACAAAGACGGTTTTGCGGGTACAGTGGCAAATAACGAGGTTAAATTAATTCCGGTGAGTACCTGCAAGCCTTTGTCGTGGCAGACCACCGATAACCAGCTTTGGTAGGCATGATCTTCGCTGTCAGCCTGCACGCTAAAGCGTTCAGGATACTGATAGTAGAGTCCCATAAACTGGCTTAGCTGCTGCTGGATCAGTTGCGGCCAAGGTAAGGTTCGCTGCGCCGGGGTTTGTTCTGACAACAGTTGTGCCAATGATTGCCAGCGCCGCAACTCCTGGGTCTGTGCCAGCGCGGTTACCGCCTGGTCAAGCGACATGGTTAATTCCGCTTGCTGCAATGCCTGTTGCAGGTGTACCGGTGTTATTTGATGTTGCCACTGTGCTAAGTACCACTCTGCACTCATCAGGCAACTGGTACCGGCCAGCAGCTGCTGCTCAGCACACACCGAGCCAAAATGATGCTGGCGCTTCGGCCACCACGGATTTACTGCGATCATCTGATCCAGAGGCCATGCCGGAGCAATTTGACTGGCGGCCCTGGCAACCAGTGTTTGTAAATCACACGCTGTGCGCTGCTTTGCCATAGTGACGGTACTCATTTTACACTCTCCACCTGAGTCAGGGCGCTGATGTCCGCTGTCTTTTTGCTATGATAAGGCCATATTTTCAGGGTAACTCTGGTAGCCCACTCATCGAGGTAGCCACCGGCGTTCAACCAAATAAATACCCGGTTAACCGCCCGGTGCCGGCTGTGGTAGCGCAACAACACCGCCATCACAAACAGGCCGGAAAATACCAGGCTGGTTACAATATCAGCCAGCGGCCCTAAGACGCTGCCGGTTGGTATGATGTGCTGCAACAAATATTTGCCACTGAGGTAAAGTGCTAGTAATCCAACGCCATAAGCCAACGCCAGCATAACCCGCACGGGTCTGCGACTATCGGCCCGCGCCATGGATGGCATCAGCAGCACCGTAATAGCCAATACCAACAGCACCGCACTACTCAGGCTGGAAAGGGGCAGTAACTGATGGGCCAGTGCCACCAGCAATGCGGCAGCCAGCAACGCCAGAATCCAGTGACGGGTTCGCGGTTCAATTTGATCGGCCAGCTGCGCCGCCAGGTAATGATTGACCGCATTGCCGCTGTATAAAAAAGCATAAGCTTTGTAGCATGAGTGCGCCAGCAAGTGCAGTAATGCCAGGGTGTATAAACCCAGCGCAATTTCTACCAGCATCAGCCCCATTTGCGCCACCGTTGACCACGCCAGACGCACCTTAATACTTATCCGGGTAGTCATGATCAGTGCTGCCAGCACTGAACTTGTCAGAGCAGCGACCAGCAGTAGCGTAGCGGCGGGAGCACTGAGACTAAGCAGCGGTGAGAATATCAGCAGCAAAATACCACCGAGATTAATGATACCGGCATGCAGCAGGGCGGAGACTGGCGTGGGTGCCTCCACCACTTGGATCAGCCAACCGTGCAGGGGCAGCTGGGCGCATTTAATCAGCGCCACGATGACCAGCAAAGCAACGGCAAGATGGCCGGTTATGCTCAGACTGCCCAAAATACTCGCCTGGTTAATCAGATTGCTAATATCTGCGGTATTAAACTCGAGATATAACAGGATAAACGCCAGAGCCAGCAGTATTTCACCGGTGCGGGCACTTAAGGCTTTTTTATGGGCTGCCAGCTGGGCACGGGGACGTTCAGGATAAAACAACAATAACTGTTGCAAGCTAAGACTGATCCAACACCAACCTAACCAGAACAGCAACAGATGGTTGCTTAACAGAGTAAATACCGTTGCGCTCAGGGTCAGTGCTAACGACCGCATAAAACGCAGCTTGTTCGGCTCGCCAGCTAATGCGGTTGCGCTATAACGCCAGATAACCACAGCCAGTAAGGCTATTAGCGCCAGCAGCACCATCTTTAACGGGGTGACAGTCAGTAACGAATTCATCGCAAACCTTTAATTTTAATTAACTGGCGCTATTGTGTGCAGCAAACTACTATAAGTAAAATACATAATAAAAAACAAATCATTCACTAAAAGAGAACTATGAGCCGGTTAAACTATCATCATCTCTATTATTTCTGGCAGGTAGCCCGCGGCACCAACCTGACGGAAACCGCACAGCGCCTGCATGTTTCACAATCTGCATTGTCTTCTCAGATAAAGCAGTTAGAGCACAGTATGCAGGTACAACTGTTCCGCCGTGAGAACCGCCGATTGGTATTAACAGAAAGCGGCTACCAGACCCTGAAATACGCAGAAGATATTTTCAGTCGTGGTGCCGAGCTTGAACAATTACTGTCGCAGGGCATGCAACCTCAGCACAGCCCCATCCGGATTGGCACCTTAGCGACCATGTCACGAAACTTTATCGAAAGCTTTATTACCCCGCTGCTAAGCAAAAGTGAGGCACGCTACAGTTTGCTCTCAATGAACCAGACCACGCTGTTAAATGCGCTGGCTCAACATCAGCTGGATTTGGCATTGACGAATATTGCGGTGCAGGGCAATGATAATCAGTTGTGGCAATGCCGCTTACTAGCCAGGCAACCTGTCGCCGTAATTGGCCCGCCTGGCAAACATGCTGGTAATAAGCTCAGCGACTACACAAGACAGCGCTGGGTGTTACCGCCTGTGCAAAGTCCGGTGCGCACGGCGTTTGATGCTCTGGCAGCACAATTCCAGTTACAGCCTGACATCATCGCCGAGGCCGACGATATGGCGATGCTGCGCTTGCTGGCCCGCGACAGCGGCGCGCTGGCCGTTATCCCGGAAGTGGTGGTAAAAGACGAGTTGCAAAGCGGCCGCTTGCATAAGTACCTGGCGCTACCACAGATTTACGAAAACTTTTATATTATTACCACCCAGCGTGAGCTGTTACACCCACAACTAAACCTGCTGCTGCAGGCGTTCGCACATTAAAATGGGTCAGAGTGATTTTTTTGCATCGGCAGCAGGCTGTTATTTGGTAAGCTGTCTGCAACTTAAAAAGCAGTAAGGAATATTAATGTCTGTTGTGAAAAGACTTTACCTGGCGGGCGCGGCTGCGTTAGTGATTGCCGCTATTTTGTTATACACCCTGGCCTGGCCGGCGTGGCAGCAACAACTTACCCAACAGGAAAGCGAGCGGCTGGCGCAGTTAGTTGCCGAGGCCAAACCTGCTGCACCGCAAAATCGGTTAAACCCACAGCGGATGTTGGCAGATTTAAACTGGCTGGCCCATCCTGATCGTCAGGGACGCAAACCTGGCACTGCCGGCGGCATTGAGGCCCGTAACTGGCTGGCCCAGCAATTTGCCGATATTGGCTTGCAGAGCGCTGGCACTGATGGTTATTTTCAGCCTTTTCGCGTAGATGAGCACTTTGTATTCAGCCGCTGGTTAGCGGGCAAAACCGCCACCGTGCCGGCAGCAGAAAATGCTGCAAATGTGCTGGGATTATTACCAGGAACTAACCCGGCCTTAAAACCGATAGTACTGACGGCGCATTATGACCATCTGGGTAGCCATGATGGTAAGCTGTTTGCCGGCGCTGATGACAATGCCTCTGGTGTTGCCACCTTATTGGAGTTGGCGCGTTATTTTAGCCAGCACCCGACGGCTCATCCATTATTGTTTGTGGCACTGGATGCCGAGGAAGGAGGCTTACAAGGCGCGGTCGCGTTGTTTGAGCATCAGCTGTTGCAACCAGAGCAGCTGGCTTTTAACGTCAATATGGATATGCTCAGCCGCGATACTAATCAATTACTGTTTGCCGTTGGCAGCTACCAGCAACCCTGGCTGACGCCGCTGTTACAAAAGCTGCAGCAGCAAAGTGCGGTAAAAATCATTGCGGGTCACGACCGGCCCTGGTACCGGGCTGGCAACACCCAGGACTGGACCTTAAGCTCAGACCATGGCGTATTTTTTCAACAGCAGGTACCCTTTATTTATTTCGGGGTGGCTGATCATGAGGACTACCACACTGTGCGGGATACAGCCGATAAAGTCGACCGTGATTTCTATGCTCAGGTCAGTGAAAGCATTTTAAGCTTTATTCAATTGCTGGATCAGCGCCTTAATCAGGGTTAAACCGTTGACGGTCTGATAGCTGACGAAGTGGTGAGAAAAACCACTTTGTTGGCCATTATTACACTAAGCAGCACGTTCATGCCTCACATAACTACTTAAGATACTAATATATAACAACTTAAAATATGGCACTCTTTGTGCAAAATCACGGATAGCACAACATAGAAATAATAAAAGGAAGTGTTTATGCCAATGATAATGTTACTACGGCAGATCCGGCTATTCAGTCAGGTCGAGCTATCCCGCCTTTGGCTGACCCGCCGCGGCTTGATGACCCTGGCGGCGACTGCGGTAGTCTGGTTTTTTTTGCTACGTTATGCCATTGCTCCGGCCAGCGACATTTTGCAGGAACCTAATTTTCAGAAATCCTTAACCGCTGCCTTTGGCATGTTGGGCTTAAATCAGCTGCTGAACTGGCCAGCGCCAGAACTCACCTTGTACTGGATGCTAAGCCTGATATTACTGCCCTTTTTAAGCCTGGTATTTACCGCGAATCAGCTATCGAGCGACGCCGCTCGCGGCACCTTACGCTTTATTAGCCTGCGTAGCAGCCGCACTGCGATTGTGCTGGGCCGTTTCTGCGGTCAGTTACTGGTACAGCTGTGCCTAATTCTGTTGTCACTGGCTGCAACCCTTGCCATCAGCGCGGTGCGACAAGGCGGCCTCAGCTGGCAGGCTATTGAAGCTGCCTTACTGATCAGCTGTCATCTGCTGATTGTGTTAATGCCTTTTACAGCCCTGATGACCGTATTCTCGGCCTGGGCCCGCTCGTCACGGCTGGCACTAAGTTTAGCCATTGTTAGCCTGGGGGTAATATTTGGCTTACTTAGCTGGCTTATCTATCATCAGCCAGATACCGCATTTTTACTTCAATATATGCCGGGCGCTCAGATATGGCAGCTTATTCCGGCGCAGGGTTGGCAAAGTTTGCAATTGGCGGCGCTGCCGCTGGCACAAACTGCGGTATTTCTGGTGATTGCCCAGCAAATTTTAAGCCGGAGGGCGCTGTAATGAAGAACATTATCAAGGTAACAGACTTATCAAAAAGTTATGGCCGCCATCAGGTACTGAACAAAATCAGTTTTGAAGTAAATAAAGGCGAAACCGTGGCGCTGATTGGCCAGAACGGCGCTGGAAAAACCACCTTATTCAGCCTGTTATGCGGCTACATCAAAGCGGATAGCGGTAAGATGCAGCTACTGGGAGGACAAGCTGGCAGTCAGGCGTTATTTGGCCAGGTTGCTGCCCTGCCGCAAGACGCCCAGCTGGATCCGGCGTTTAGCATTGGCCAGCAACTGAGCTTTTATGGCCAGTTACAGGGGCTTGGCGCCAGTGAGGCAAGGGCAGAAACCCAGCGGGTATTAGCGCTGGTAGACTTAGCAGCGCACTATCATACCAAAGCCGGTGCCCTTAGCCATGGTATGCGTAAGCGCGCGTGCATGGCGCAGGCTTTTATTGGCTCACCAGCACTTATTTTGCTGGATGAACCCACGGCCGGGCTGGACCCTGCCAATGCCTTGCATATTCGGGAACTGATCGGCGATTTAAGCCAGCACGCCAGCTTTTTAATCAGCTCTCATAATATTTTCGAGCTGGAGCGGCTGTGCAACAAAGTGCTGTATCTGCAAGATGGTAAGCTGCAACAGCATCATGCTAATACGGCAGAAGCTGCGGCATACCTCAGCTTGCAATTGCTTGGCAGCACCACCGTTGACAGTAATGAGGTTTGTCAGCAACTGCGTCAGCTGTCTGGTGTACTGGAGGTAACTGCCAACCGTAATCAAGAATATCAGCTTAGTTATCAGCCGCAGGCAGTAGATGATTTTGACATCAGGTTATTGCAATGTCTGGTTGCAAACGGTTGGCAGTATAAAACACTTAGCAAGGGCAAAAGCCTGGAGCAACAGTTGTTTGCTCAAAAGAACGCGGCGATGGTCTGAACGGGATAACATAAGTTAGATAAAATCAGTTAAACAGTGTTGTAACGCAATTTTATGCCTCTGGCAACGTTACCGCATACCACAAGCCCGCCAGGCAACTGGCGGCAAAAAACCACAACACCGCGGGTAAAGACCACCAGGCGATAGCACTGCTAACGCCTCCCACAACTAGCAGTAACACGCCGATTATTGAGTTACTTACTGACACATAGTCGGTGCGTTTGTTGCCGGACGCCATATCCAGCAGATACGTTTTGCGACCTACCCGTACTCCCGCGTGGCCAACACTGAGCAATAAAAACACCAGTAAATAAACATACAACGCCAGTTGGTCGAAAAACAGCTGCAGCGCCGCTAACACGCTGCAACCTACCAAGGCCATTGCGGCAGCGATAATCATCACGCGCCGGCTGCTGTTATCTGCCAGTTTACCCCAGAACACCGCACTGAGCGCGCTGGCCAGACTGGTGCAAATCAGAAACCACGCCAAGGTCTGGCCATTGCCATGCTGTTGCTGCGCAAGTAATACCAGAAAAGGCGACACCAGTGCCGAGCCCAGCAACAAGGCACGGCAACATAAAAACTGGCGAAAATGACTGTCGGTTTTGAGTAAGCTAAGGTTCTGCCATGCCTGTTGCAGGGCATTACTGCCGCCATCGGTTTGCCCGGGCTGCTCCTGCACCTGACTGAATAATGCCGCTGCACTAAACCACAGCAGCGCTGCCGCGGTTAACAGCACCACATATACCGTCAGGTTGTCGGGCTCCTGGCGTAATAACCACAGCGATACCAGCAGTGTTAGCACCCCCGAGGCTGTGCCGGCAATGCCGGTAAGCTGCCCCCGCTGTCCCTTGGGTACGGTTTTTCCTTTCACATCTTTCATCGCTACCGAACACAAACCACGGCCCAGACTAAAAAGCACCAACAGGCCAATGATTGCCAGACCAGCGGCTGCGCCCTGCCATGCACTGACCGCCAGCGCCATTCCCAGCACACAACTGCCTTGTACTATACTGCCGGCAATCCAGAACGTTTTACGAATAGCATAGCGGCGCACCCAGGCACCAATCAGCAGTTGCGGCAACATCGAGCCGGATTCACGAATAGGAACCAGCCAGGCTACCATTGCTGCTGGGGCACCAACCACACTCATCAGCCAGGTCAGCACCGTTTTCGGGCTGGTTAATAAATCTCCCAGACTTAGCAATAGCTGGCTTAGCAGCAGCAACACAAAGTTTTTCGGTACTTTGGTACAGGCACTGTCCGGAATATCCTTACAGGCCCGGGCGTCTTCTTCATTTACCAGTAATTCGTATATTTTTCGCTCTGCCATCGCCTTAATTCATTAATCCTCGAATATCCATAAAGTAACCCCCTGCATGGCCGGGTGCAAGCCACAACTTATATTGCAGAAGTTGATAACGGCAACAGACATAGTTTTTTACAAATCAGTCTCTCTAAAATCAGTAGCAAGCTATTAAAATGATTGACCCTTTTATCTAACATCAGGTACTGTTTGTGGCTGAATTTCTTCTACAGGATAAAGCTATGAGTATCGCAATGATCTGGATCATCGTTGGCGTGCTATTAATTCTGTCAGAACTGCTGGCAACCAGCATTGTTGCAGTATTTCTGGGTATCGGGGCTATTGTCGTCGGCATTTTACTGCAACTGGGCTGGATAGAGTCTGCCACCATGCAATACCTTATTTTCGGAGCGGTCAGCCTGGCACTGTTGCTGCTTGCCCGAGGCCACTTTAAACGCTGGTTTACCGGTTATACGGCTGACAGCGGCGAACAACCCAGCAGGCTGAAAGATGATATTGGCAACCGGGTTATTGTGCTGGCCGATTTTCAGCAGGGAGCCGGCCGGGTAGTGCTGAACGGTGTACAATGGGACGCTCGCTCTAACGAGCACCTGAAAGCCGGCGAAGTTGCCTGGGTTATTGCTAATGAAGGCATTCATTTAATTGTATCGGCGCAACAGCCGGTTTGATATTTAGTCATTTAAAAGGAAATACGGAAAATGGAAGAATTTGATATTCAAACCGTACTAACGCTGGGCTTTGCAATAGCGGTAGTCATTACCATTGTTAAATCTGCCCGGGTAGTACCACAAAAATCTAACTTTGTAATTGAACGCCTTGGTAAATACTCCCGCACGCTCGACTCTGGCTTTCATATTCTTATTCCGTTCATCGACAAAGTGGCCTATACCCACAGTTTAAAAGAAGAAGTTATAGACGTAGAGCGCCAGACCTGTGTTACCAAAGATAACATTCAGGTAGGCATTAACGGCGTGCTGTATTTGCAGGTAGTCGACCCACATAAAGCCAGTTACGGCATTAACGATTATCGCTATGCCGCATCACAATTAGCGCAAACCACCATGCGTTCAGTGATCGGCCAGACTGACTTAGATAAAACCTTTGAAGAGCGGGCAAAAATTAATGAAGAAGTGGTTAAAGCACTGGACGAAGCGGCATCGCCGTGGGGCATTAAAGTGCTGCGCTATGAAATTTCTGACATTGAACTGCCACTAAGTATTAAAGATGCCTTAGAACAGCAAATGCGCGCCGAGCGGGAACGTCGGGCGGCTATCGCCAAATCGGAAGGTGAACGTCAAGCCATGATCAACGTATCTGAAGGCCAGAAGCAGGAAGTGATTAACCTGTCAGAAGGTGACAAGATGCGTCAGATCAACGAAGCCGAAGGTCGCGCCCGCGAAATCGAGCTGATCGCTATTGCCACAGCTGAGGGTATCCGCCAGATTGCTGAAGCGATTAACCACCCTGGTGGACAAGAAGCAGTGAGCCTGCGGGTAGCCGAGCAATATGTAAAAGAATTCGGTAACCTGGCCAAAACCAACAACACCATGATAGTTCCAGCAGAACTGGCTAATATCGGCGGTGCGGTAGCTGGCTTAACCGAAATACTGAAAATTGCCCGGCCGGGTGGTAAGTAAAAACTGGCCACGTTAAAAAGTTTTATTTTTGAGTTATTTAAAAGCCAGCTGCATGCTGGTTTTTTGCTTTTTGAGTACAACGTATGAAAACAATTGGCTTAATCGGTGGCATGAGTTGGGAGTCGACCATTCCTTACTACCGCATCATTAATGAAACCGTTAAACAGCAACTTGGTGGGCTGCACTCGGCCAAAATTGTCTTATACAGCGTTAATTTTGCAGAAATTGAGCGCATGCAACGCGCTGGCGACTGGCACGCTGCCGGCAAGTTGCTGGCTGATGCCGCAACACGCCTTGAAGCTGCCGGTGCCGACTTTATTGTGCTGTGTACCAATACCATGCACAAAGTGGCAACTGCTATTGAGAATGCGACAACCCTGCCGCTACTGCATATTGCCGATGCCACCGCCTTGGCGGTTAATGCTGCAGGTTATAAAACGGTTGGTCTGCTAGGCACCAAATTCACCATGGAACAGCCTTTTTACACGGCCCAGCTAAAAGAGCAGCACGGCCTGAACGTACTTGTGCCCAATGAAGCAGCGCGCCAGCAGGTGCACCAGATAATTTATAATGAGCTGTGTTTAGGAAAGGTTTTAGCAGAATCGAAAGAACAATATCGGCAAATCATTACCGAACTGGTGGCACAAGGTGCCGAAGCCATTATTCTAGGCTGCACTGAAATATCCCTACTGGTATCGCAGCAAGACTCACAGGCGCCCTTATTTGATACCACCAGTATTCACGCCCAAAGTGCGGCTGAATTGGCGTTGGGGTAAGAAAAGTGTAGGCGACTATTTAAAACCCAGAACCGCAACATCTATAAAACCTTACAAAATGATAAGCAAGCTTGACACGTCAGCAATATTACTCTAACCTGCAAATGTCAAACACACTTTACTTAAAGTCAAGCAACATTTACGAGGTATCATTATGAACGACACGACATCCACTACGTTGGCGCAGCGCTATAAAGCGTCTAAAAAATCACTATTTATCTGGACATTGGGATGGTTATTGTCTCTAGCGCTGCTGGCTTTTGGACCTAAGCTAATCTGGGACTTTAACGTCATTGTTAGCCTGAGCATTATTGTCGTTAACTTGTTTTTTGGTTATCGGATGATTATCACTAATAAAAAATACCTGGATGGCTTAGATGAGCTGCAACGCCAATTGCACTTAAACGCGATGGCGATATCGCTTGGGGTTAGTGTGGTATTTGGGGCTATTTATGGCTTATTGGAACCCGCCCGTTTACTCGAGTCGACACCGAGCCCTTCTAACATTTTATTTGTTATGGGCATTTCATATTTTGTCAGTTTGGTACTTAATTTTCGGAAATACCAATGAAGAACCGGCTAAAAGTGTTGCGGGCAGAACGCAACTGGACCCAGTCTGACCTGGCAAAAGCACTTGATGTGTCGCGCCAAACCATTAATGCGATAGAAAATGGCAAATTTGATCCCAGTTTACCGCTGGCGTTTCGTGCCGCCAGGATCTTTGGTTTGGCGATTGAACAAATTTTTGATGACAGTGAGCATTAATCAGCGTCAGCACAGAGCAGGATATCTCTGCTTGCCTGACCGATTATCAGGCACTATGGTTAAGCTATTGTTTTAATGAAAGTGAGAAAGCTGTGTTTTTAAAGCAGGCGCTGTTACCCATTTCGTCGTTATTTATTTCGATAGCCTTTCTGGCTACTGGCTACGGCATGCTGATGACCTATATCGGCTTGTATTTAAAGCAAGCAGGCCTGTCAGAAATGGCTATCGGTATCATTAACTCGGCCTTTTTTCTGGGCGCCTTGCTGGCAGCGGTATTTAGCCAGAAGCTAATTGTTACCGTAGGACATGCCCGCAGTTTTTCAGCCTTTTCGGCACTGATGGTCATGGCCTTTTTAGGCCATACCTTGCATTACGATCCCTGGCTATGGGCGGGTTTACGTCTGCTGTCCGGCTTTGCGTTTTATGCCTTATTAATTGTGCTGGAAAGCTGGCTGAACGAAAAAAGCAGCTCGGCAGACCGCGGCCGGGTATTGGCGGTGTATACAGTGGTGTTTTTTATGGCGACGGCCATTGGTCAGCTGATTTTAAGTCTGGATGTCGCGTCGCATGTGGTATTTGTGCTGGGGTCCGTGCTGGTGCTGGCATCGCTGTTTTTAGTGGCCATTACCCGGATCAGTCAGCCTGTGCTGCCACCATTTGAGCGTTACAGTTTACCCCGGGTATTACATATTGCACCGCTGGCACTGGTAGGCAGTGTTATTGGTGGTTTTTTTGTTGGTGGCTTTTACACCATGGTGCCGGTGTTTGTGCTAAATACCTATGGCCAGCAATCGGTAGTGGCCACTTTTATGGCCATTTCAATTTTAGGAGGCTTGCTGGCGCAGTGGCCGGTCGGTACCCTGTCTGATCGCTATGGCCGGCGTAAATTACTGGCCTGGGCCGGTTTATTTAGTGCGGCAATTTGCCTGTTACTGGCGCTGTTGGCAACGCAAACCTGGTTATTCTATTTGCTGGGTTTTTTACTTGGAACCAGTTTATTTAGTATTTATCCGCTGAGTGTGGCCCGGGCCAACGATAGATTAGACCATGGTAAAGATCTGGTAGAAGTTAGCCGCAGCTTATTGTTTGCCTATGGCATAGGCTCTTTTTTGGCACCGTTGCTGCTCGGTGCTGTATTAGGCATATCTGGCGGGTTGTTTTTTAGTGTGCTGGCCGTAGCAGCACTGTTACTGGGTGGTTATGCCTTAACCGCAGAGCGTATTGCCAATGAGCAGTTAAGCGTGTTTGTCGCGGTACCCGCAGCCTCTGGCGCATCCCTTGCCCAACTGGACCCGCGCCAGGATGACGGGTGGGTCGAAGACCATAAACCGGCATATCCTGCACCGGCAGACAGCATGCCCCGCACTGAACCCACCATTACAGATATCACTGAAACCAAAGACGCTGCGCCAGCTTCGGCACAACCAGAACGACACAATAAGGATTAATTAGCGCTGAAAACCTGCGGCCATGGGTAACTGCATAACTGCTGGCAAAACCAGCTTAGTGCGTTGCCCTGTTGTTGTTTATGCCAGGCCAGATAGAGCTTTGCGCTGTCGCGCGGAATACTGTGCTGCTTGGCAATCAGCTCACCACATGCTAACTGCTGTTGCACCAGATGTCGGGGTAAAAAGCCAACACCCAAGCCCTGCTGCTGAGCGCTAATTTTTTGAGCCAGATTAGCCACCACCACTTTTTGTCTGGTATCGAACAAGCCACTGGACAGCTTTTGGCTGTCGATAGCCGAGTCAGCAACGATAATGGCAGTTTCCTGTTGCACGTCAGCCAGTGTAATCACTTTGTCACGTTCAGCCAGCGGGTGGTGTGGCGCTATCGCAAAGACAAACTCGACCTCCCCCAGCAGCTGTAACTGATAGGCCCCGCTATGCTGGCTAGCCGGCACGCCTATCGCAATATCGGCCCGTCCAGTGTGAAGTGCCTCCCAGCCTCCGGCCATTACCTCCTGACGCAGGGCCACCCGGGTTAACTTGCCCAGCTGCAAAAACTGGCTGATTAAGGCAAATACTGGTTCCACTGGCACGACGCTGTCGAGTGCCAGAGTAAGCTCCGTTTCCCAGCCACTATCCAGTTGCTGCACGGCTTTTTGCAATTGGTCGGCGGCTTTGAGCAACTCGCGGCCCTGTTGCAGCAATAACTGGCCGGCCGGGGTTAAGCGGGCCTTTTGTTTCGTGCGGTCAAATAAACTGACCCCGAGGTTTTGTTCCAGCTGTGCCATGGTGTAACTGAGCGCCGAGGGCACCTTGTACAGTGCCTCGGCCGCTGCCGCAAAACTGCCTTTGCGATCAATTGCATCGAGCGCCCGCAGCGCATCTAAATTAATCAGTTGCTGCATATTCTGCTTAACCTATACCGATTACCAACTCCTAGCTTATGTCATTATTCAAAATATTTGAACCAATAATGCAAAATGCTCCGCTTTTTAATTCAGGATAACAGGACTATCTTTAGCATATCGACAGGTTGCTTGTGGTCGAATAAACAATCCGGCTTTTACTAACCATTAAATAATTTGAAAGGTGATATGATGAAGACATTAATTGCAAAGCTTACTACTACCCATGCTGGCTGGTCAGCGCTGGCACTGCGCATTCCAGTCGGTATTATTTTTGCCGCACACGGCGCTCAAAAACTGTTTGGCTGGTTTGGTGGTTATGGCCTGCAAGGCACTGCCGGCTGGATGGACAGTATTGGCTTAAGCCCGGGCATGCTGATGGCATTGTTAGCCGGCGCGGCCGAGTTTTTCGGCGGTCTTGCTCTGGTGATTGGCCTGTTAACCCGGCCGGCCGCAGCAGCCTTGTCGGTAGCCATGCTGGTGGCTATTTTTGCGGTACATTTTGAAAATGGCCTGTTTATGGCGAATAACGGTTATGAATTTGGTTTGGCGCTGTTAGCAGCCAGTGTTTCGCTGCTGTTTAGTGGCGCAGGCAAATTGTCGGTTGATAACTTACTGGCCCGTAAACTAATTAGCTAACTAGCCCGAACTACAAGCCAAACCTGCAAGCAGGGTAGCTGGTGTGCTGACGAAACAGCAGCAGGGATGCTGCGCAGGCTGAAGGGGCACAGGGATGTGATCCTTGAAGCCGGTAGAGTCAGTATTCCAGCTATCCTGCCAATACGCCAAAACTAATATCTGTTTAACAAAGTTAGGAGTGCCTGATGATTACCCTACGCAAAGCTGAAGAACGTGGCAAAGCGAGTTTTGGCTGGCTGAAAAGCCGCCACAGTTTTTCCTTTGGCAGCTATTACGACCCGGCGCATATGGGCTTCTCAGCCCTGCGAGTCATTAACGATGACTGGGTAGCCCCCGGTGCAGGTTTTGATACCCACGGCCACCGCGATATGGAAATTATTACTCTGGTGTTGCAAGGTGCCATTGTTCATAAAGACTCCGCTGGTAATGAAAAAGTACTGCCGGCCGGCGAATTTCAGTTAATGAGTGCCGGTAGCGGCGTGTACCACTCGGAATTCAATGCCAGCCAGAGTGAACACCTGCGCTTTTTGCAAATTTGGATAATGCCTGACCGACAAGGCGGTGCGCCCGGTTATCAGCAAAAGCATTTTGCCGAAAAAACCGGCTTAACCCTGATTGCCTCAGCCGATGGTCGTGACGGCAGTTTAGTACTAAAACAACAGGCCCAGCTGCTAAGGTTAAGCCTGAATACTAACGATCAACTTAACTACCCGATGGCCGGCAGAAAATGCTTTTTGCAGCTGATCAGCGGCGAGCTAAAGGTGGCTGACCAGATTGTGCGACCGGGTGATGGATTAATGATCAGCGCTGAAAGCGCGTTGCTGTTACACGCGGCTAAGCCTAGCGAAGCACTGTTGTTTAATTTGCCATAATAGCCAGTCAGGCGCCATCCAGAGTCACCGGGCGAGCGCGTCAGCCGCTATCGCCCTGTACAGGAATTTTACTGCTGATCGGCCGTAGGTAAATCTGTTTGTGGATCGGCAGTCACATTTTGGGCCAGTAAGGCCGCTACCTGCTGTTCCAGTTGTTCCACCTTTTCCCGGGTGCGCAATAGTACCTGGCGCTGCACATCAAACTCTTCCCGACTGACAAAATCCAGATTAGCCAGTTTTTGTTGCAATACCTGCTTTACTTTGGCCTCAGTATCGTCGGCAAACTGCTTTATTTGTGGCGGCAAGGCATTGCCTATTTGTTTAGCGATATCTTCAATTTTTTTCGGATCAATCATAATGGTCTCCAGTTAGCCGGTTTAGCGCAGTAATAACGCTATTCTACGGAGATAAATCCAGAACGCGAATGCTATTTACTGCTAATTTTGGTTACAATGCCTGCCCGCTGGTAAGGTACAGGTTATGCAGTTAAATTCGCAACAAAACGCCGCTGTTACATTTATTGCCGGGCCCTGCCTGGTGCTGGCTGGCGCCGGCAGTGGTAAAACCCGGGTTATTATTAATAAAATTGCCTACTTAATTCAGCAATGTCAATTGCCTGCCCGCCATATTGCGGCGGTAACCTTTACCAATAAAGCAGCGCGGGAGATGCGCGAGCGCATTCAGGCGCAATTGCCCAAAACTGCGACCCGTGGCCTGACTATCTCTACTTTTCATACCTTAGGCCTTGAGATCATTAAAAAGGAATATCGGCATATAGGCTATAAAGCTAGCTTCAGCCTGTTTGACGATCAGGACAGTATGGCGTTGTTAAAAGAGCTGACCGCCAATGAATTTCAGGGCGACAAAGACTTATTAAAAGCACTGCAAAGTAAAATATCCGGCTGGAAAAATGATTTAACCCTGCCGGCTCTGGCGATAAAGCACGCCAGCGATCCGCAGAGTATTAACTTCGCCAATTATTACCAGCAATATAGCGACCAGCTGAAAGCTTACAACGCACTGGATTTTGATGACTTAATTCTGATCCCGACCCTGCTGTTTCAACACAATACGGAAGTACGGCAAAAGTGGCAGCAGAAAATTCAATATTTGCTGGTCGATGAATATCAGGATACCAACACCAGTCAGTACGAACTGGTTAAGGCACTGGTGGGTGAGCGCCAGCGCTTTACCGTGGTTGGCGATGATGACCAGTCTATTTATTCCTGGCGCGGTGCCAGGCCGCAAAATCTGGTGCTGCTTAAAACAGACTTTCCGAATTTAAAAGTAATTAAGCTGGAGCAGAATTACCGCTCGGCCGAGCGAATTTTAAAAGCAGCCAATATTCTGATTGCCAATAACCCGCATGAATTTGAGAAAAAACTGTTTAGCCAAAATAGTTACGGCGTGCCATTAAGGGTACTGCCCTGCAAGCATGAAGAAGATGAAGCAGAGAAAGTGGTGGCGGAAATTATTTCGCACCGCTTTATTAACCGCAGCGAATATCGTGATTATGCCCTGCTGTACCGGGGCAACCATCAGGCAAGGGTGTTTGAAAAGGCGCTGATGACCAATCGAATTCCTTATAAAATTTCCGGTGGTACCTCGTTTTTTGCCCGCAGCGAAATTAAAGATGTCATGGCCTACCTGCGGCTGTTGGTTAACCAGGATGATGATAACGCCCTGCTGCGGATTATCAATGTACCACGACGAGAAATTGGTGCCGCCACATTGCAGCAGGTTGGCAATCTGGCCAACGAGAAGCATATCAGCTTATTCGCCGCCTGCTGCGATATGGAATTATCCATGCACTTGTCGGCCAGGGCGCAGCAAGCGGTGCAGCAGTTTGCTAACTGGATTAATCAGGTGGCTGATAACGCGAAACGCGCGGATCCAGCTGAGGCGGTGCGTGATTTAATCCGGCAAAGCCACTATGAAGCCTGGCTGTTCGAAACCAGCAATAGCCCTAAAGCGGCAGAGATGGCGCTGAAAAACGTTAATGAGCTGTATCGCTGGATCAGCACCATGCTGGAAGGTGATGACGAACACGAAGCCATGACCCTGCCAGAAGTGGTCACCCGTCTCACCCTGCGCGATATGATGGAGCGCCAGCAACAGGAAGATAATGCTGATCAGGTGCAGTTGCTTACCCTGCATGCTTCTAAGGGCCTGGAGTTTCCTTATGTGTTTATGGTGGGCATGGAAGAAGGTTTGTTACCGCATCAGAGCAGTATTGATGAAGATAATGTGGAAGAAGAGAGACGGCTGGCTTACGTGGGCGTTACCCGCGCTCAACGCGAATTAATTTTCACCTATGCTAAAGAGCGTCGCCAATATGGTGAAGTAATACGACCTGAACCAAGCCGCTTTTTGCACGAATTACCGCAAGACGATCTGGAGTGGCAGCAGGCTGCTCCGGTCAAAACCGAACAGCAACGGCAACAAACCGGCCAGGCCCATCTGGAACGACTGCGTCAGATGTTGAAAAAAGAATAAATTGCATTGTGCCGGCAAGACAATAGAAGGACCCTGCTTCAGCGAGTATGTTATTCGGCGCCCAGAGCACGGAGCATCTGATCGCGCATCTTGTCCTGGAATATGGCATAACGGCCCCGGCCCAGTGCCTTGGCATGATACATAGCAGCGTCGGCATCGCGTAATAATTGCTCGCCGTTACCGTACTCTGCTTGCATTAACGCTATACCAATACTGACCCCGGAATTTACCTGCTGGCCTTCCAGGTAATAAGGTTCACGGACTTTTTCAATAATCCGCTGCGCTATATCCTCAGCGTCATGCTCGCCCTGCAGGTTCTGCAACAAGACGACAAACTCATCACCGCCAAGCCGGGCAGCCAAGTCGTGCTCCCTTACCGCACTCAAAATCCGTTTACTGGTTTCTATCAGAAAGGCGTCACCAATATGGTGGCCCAGCGTGTCATTAATTAATTTAAAGCGATCCAGGTCAAGAAACAGCAGTGCCATTCCAACTTCTGGTTGCCGTTTATAAAGTGCAAACTGGCGTTTGAGCTGTTCCAAAAACATCTGACGATTGGCCAAGCCAGTTAACAAATCATGGTTAGCTTCGTAAAATAACTTTTGCTCGGCTTTTTTCCGCTCTTCTACCTGTAACCGTAAGAATAAATTGGTTTGACGAAGCTCGCGAGTACTCTCGAATACTTTACGTTCCAGTTCTTCCTGATGCTGTTTTTGTTTTTCTGCTGCCAGCTTGCGCTGAATGGCAACGCCGATGTGCTGCGACACAAAGCGCAATATATTAAGCTCCTGCTCTGTGTATTCGTAGGCATTGTCATACGATTGCACAGCAATAACCCCGATAACCCGTTGGTCTATCAGTAAGGGTGCGCCTAACCAGCATGAAGACAGTCTCGCACGCTGCATGGGGTCTGCCATCCCACGGCGGATCTCGCCCTCTGATGCTAATTGTTCAGCCGCATCGGTGTTAATTAAGCGCGCCTCAGCACACCGAATAACATACTCTGTGAAACCGCGGCTAATCGGCCTCTCCCGCGCCGGGGGCGAGTATTGATCAAGATAAAACGGAAACGTTAGTTTTGTCTGATCGCTATTGAGCAATGCGATATAACAGTTATCTGCCGACATTAATCCGGCCAGTACTTTATGCATGGCTTTATAAAAGCTTTGCATATCACGGCTGCTGGCTGTCAGCTCAGAAATTTCATACAAGGCAGCCTGCAATCGTTCAGCGTTAGTACGCTCTTTAATTTCTTTCTGCAACGACTGGTTTATCAGCTGTAATTGCTGGGTTCGCTCCTGTACGGTCAGCTCAAGCAATTCACGGCTTTTTACCCGATCGAGTGCCGTAACAGTATGACCGCCAATGCTGAGAAACATGGCCAACTCTTCATCGCCATAACGGTAATCACTGTCGTAAGTTTGAATTGCCATGACACCGATAAGTTGCTCATCACGCCACAATGGAATACCCATCCAGTGGGTACACTCGGAGCCCTGCGCCTGGATATCGCCGTTAGCGAGCATGGCATTGAACTGCTTATTATCACACAGCAGTGGCTGGCGGGTTTTAGTAACGTATCCGGTAAGGCCTGAGGAGAAAGAACTGGAAGGAACTTGTTTGATAATTTGCTGATCTTTTTCGTCGGAAAAATACTGCAGCGAATATTGTTCGGTAGTGCCGTCATAAAGGACCACATAAAAATTTTCGGCATGCAGCAGCTCTGATACCATTTTATGGATAGCCGGATAAAACTCCCGCATATCACTGATGGTGCTGGCCAGTTCAGACAGTTTTAGCAGCGCTCCCTGAATCGTATAAGCCTGCTTATAGCGGCTAATCAGGGTCGTTAGCCGGCGGGCTTTGGCTTTTATCAGTTGGAGTTGTGATCCGTTTAGCTTCAACGTATTTCTGCTCTGCTTCTGCGGGTTTGACAATGACTCTTATTATGCACAAAGTTTCGCCACATGGAAGCAGTCAAGGGTTAAACATGTGGTAAACCGTGCCTTTTTTAAAAACAAAAGCCGTGCACTGCACGGCTTTGTCAATTTAACGCAATAACCCTGTTACACGCCGTCGGTCATAAACCGGATAGCAGCGGCAATTTCGTCTTCACTACAGGTGGCACAGGTACCCATCGCCGGCATATTGTTAAAACCTTCTATAGAGTGTTTTAACATCACATCAAACCCCTGGGCAATCCGTGGCTTCCAACTATCAGCACCTGGCTTAGGGGCATCTAACGCACCCGTACCGTGACACGCTATACATGCGCCGTTGTATACTTGCTCACCCGACCGCGGGCCAGTGGCGGCAGCAGCCACTTCAACTTGCTGGCCAGCAATATACACCTGACCTACCGGCGCAATGCGTTTGGCTAATTCTTCGTTATTGTCAGTGCTGGCGGTCGCACCAACCGCCAGCAGCATTGTGGCCAGCGCAAAAGTTAATTTCTTCATTAAATATTTCCCATAGCTCAAGGCAGTTTCATATTGATGGCATTATAGCCTGCAAGCTAATGCAATTAAAAGACTGCATTGCCGATCTGAACTGTTGATTAATTAATCAGTCCGGCATCAACGGTAATTACGGATAAATGATCCGGTGGGATCAACCAAGAATTTGCCAGTGCAGTACCCCGCTAAGCCTTGCCAGTATTGCTATATGCTTTTAGCGTCTTTAACAGCTAACCTTTAATAGCGAAATTATTTAAAACAACTACTATGCTTCGGTCAGGTTTGTGGTAGTCTATTCGACCTACTCAGTCAGGGAATGATTAAGTTGCCACATTTCCCCAGACCTCGTAGAAAGTTTTTCCACAAAGTGGATGTAAAAATAATAATAACAAGGGCGTTCGCGATTTCCCCCTCAGTTACTATATAGATCAAGCAGTTAATCAGTATTCTTACCCATCATTTTTTTAAATGCGTGGTATTTCCCTATTAGTTTTACACAAAGTTATCCACAGCTTATCAGCCAAAATTCATCTTCGCTTGCTGCAGCAATTCTGGCTGTCACCTGTTGGCTGTGGCATCCTATAAAAAATTTCCAGAGGACAGCTTAACCATGGTCTATATTCCAAAGAATCCGTTGATCTTAGTTGATGGTTCTTCTTACCTCTTTCGCGCTTATCATTCTCCGCCGCATTTAACCAATTCCCGTGGAGAAGCCACTGGTGCTATTTATGGCGTGATTAACATGCTGAAAAGCTTGGTACGTCAATACAATCCCAGCCATATGGCTGTGGTTTTTGATGCCAAAGGCCCAACTTTTCGCAATGAAATGTACAGTGAATACAAAGCTAACCGCCCGCCAATGCCCGACGATTTGCGCAGTCAGATTGAACCGATACATCAAATTGTGCGAGCCATGGGCCTGCGACTGTTGTGCATCAGTGGTGTAGAAGCCGATGATGTTATTGGTACCTTAGCAAGACAAGCCAGTTTAGCTGGCCGCCATACCCTGATCTCTACCGGCGATAAAGATATGGCGCAACTGGTGGACGGGCACGTTACCCTGATCAATACCATGACAAATACCCTGCTGGATCCGGAGTCGGTGGTCAGCAAATTTGGCGTAGGTCCCGAGGCGATAATCGACTATCTGGCACTGATGGGCGACAAAGTCGATAATATTCCTGGTCTGCCTGGTGTTGGTGAAAAAACTGCATCAGCGTTATTGCAGGGGCTGGGATCAATTGACAACATTTATCAGCACCTTGATAAAGTTACTGAACTTAACTTTCGTGGTGCCAAAACCATGGCTGCGAAACTGGCCGAGCACAGACAGCAGCTGGAATTGTCATATCAGTTGGCCACGATAAAAACCGATGTGGAACTTAATTGTCAGCTGGATGATCTGGCAATCGAACCAGCAGACCGCCAACAACTTGCTGAATTATATAAACTTTGTGAGTTTAAACGCTGGCTTTCTGAGATACTGCAGGATAATCCGGCGCAGACATCATCGGCCGGTGAATTAACGCCAGCAGCAGAGCTGCTGGAACCGGCGGCTGTGCCACCGACCTTAGATCGCAGCCAATACCAAACCATCCTTGAGCAGCAGGAATTCGAGATACTGCTGGAGGCAATAGACAAAGCTGAACTCACTGCATTTGATACCGAAACCACCAGCCTGGATTATATGCAGGCCGAGCTGGTCGGGATGTCTTTTGCGGTCGCGCCGGGCCAGGCCTGGTATTTACCATTGGCGCATGACTATGTTGGTGCGCCTGAGCAACTGGACCGCGACGAGGTGTTAGCCGCCTTAAAGCCCTGGCTGCAGGATAAGAACAAAGCAAAAGTTGGCCAGAATCTTAAATACGATAGCAGCGTGCTGGCACGGTATGACATTGCGCTACAAGGTATTTGCTTTGATACCATGCTGGAGTCATACGTGTTTAACTCGGTAGCGAGCCGGCATGATATGGATAGTCTGGCGTTGAAGTATCTGGGACACAGTAACATCAGTTTTGAGGACATTGCCGGTAAAGGTGCTAAACAACTTACCTTTAATCAGATTGCTCTGGAACAGGCAGCGCCGTACGCCGCAGAGGATGCCGACGTTACCCTGCAATTACATCTGAAGCTGTGGCCACAACTTAGTGCCGAGCCCGGTCTGAAAAAAATCCTAACCGACATCGAAGTACCGCTACTGACGGTATTGAGTAAAATTGAGCGTAATGGCGTGCTAATCGACAGCACCGTTCTAGCTCAGCAAAGCCAACAGTTGGCTGAACGCATTGATGAACTGGAAAAACAGGCGTACGAGCAGGCAGGCCAGACCTTTAACATGGCTTCGCCTAAGCAACTACAGGAAATTCTCTTTAACCAGATGGGGCTTCCGGTATTGAAAAAAACCCCGGGCGGCACCCCGTCTACTGCAGAAGATGTACTGGCAGAACTGGCGCTTGAATATGAGTTTCCCAAATTGATTACCGAGCACCGCGGTTTAAGTAAATTGAAATCCACTTATACCGATAAGCTGCCAAAAGTGATAAATCCGACAACAGGTCGGGTCCATACCTCGTACCATCAGGCTATTGCCGCCACGGGCAGGCTAAGCTCTACCGAACCTAATCTGCAAAATATTCCTATTCGCAGTGAAGAAGGCCGCCGCATCCGCCAGGCTTTTATTGCACCGACAGGGAAAAAAATACTGGCAATCGATTATTCTCAGATTGAATTACGGATAATGGCGCACCTCTCAGGCGATAAAGCCTTACTCGATGCCTTTGCAAAAGGCTTAGATGTCCACAAAGCAACTGCTGCTGAAGTGTTCGGTGTTACTCTCGATGAGGTCAGCAGTGAACAACGTCGTCAGGCTAAAGCGGTTAACTTTGGCTTAATTTACGGTATGTCAGCGTTTGGTCTGGCGAAACAACTGGGGATCAGCCGTAGCGACGCCCAAAGTTATGTCAATCGTTATTTTGAGCGGTTTCCGGGAGTGCTACGTTATATGGACGATACCCGCAAACAGGCGCATGAACTGGGCTATGTTGAGACCCTGTTTGGTCGCCGTTTATATTTGCCTGATATTAACGCCCGAAATATGGGGCGGCAAAAAGGTGCGGAACGGGCCGCTATTAATGCCCCAATGCAGGGTACGGCAGCCGATATTATAAAAATGGCCATGATTAAAGTAGATAGCTGGCTCGACAGCCAACCCACATCTGAGGTGAAAATGATCATGCAGGTACACGATGAACTGGTGTTTGAAGTACCTGCCAGCGACTTACAGCGGGTACAAACTGAATTAGTTGCCGTTATGGAAACTGCAGCCAGCCTGAAGGTGCCGTTACTGGCTGAAGCAGGCAGTGGCGACAACTGGGATCAAGCACACTGAGCATGTTCATACCCCCTGCAAAATGGTAATTAAATTACATTAAATAGCTAAATAGCTCTGAAAATGATTTTTTGTTGTTTTATTACATAAAAAACTTGCAATCGCTGGCTGAGTGGTTAAAATTTGTCGGGTAGGGTACAGAGGTAAGATGTTCTATCTTTCAGCGCGAGGCCACTGGTTAAGCCAGGTTCGGTAAGCAATAGAAAGTAGGCTTATTTAGCCGCCCCGCTGTTTTCAGCGGGGCGTTTTTTTATCTAAAATTCAGTAAACGGTAAAAAATCACGATAAAGCTGAAATTTTGCAATATATTTTAGAGTAAATACTTCAAACCGAGCGGATTTATTGTATAATGTTACAGTCTTAGCAATAGGACACCCTGTTGATTTGAATTATTAGCTTCTCCCCGATTGCTATAACCGACACCTGCTGGTGTCGGTTTTTTTATGGCTGAAGCTTTATTAAGTTCGAGGTAGCAACATTATATTCATTCGGGCGGATTGTGCTCATTACTGTCATGACTAAACCAGTGATCCAACGTCTGCTCAAATTCATCCATCCCCAGCTTGGTCAGCGAACTAAACATATGTACTGTAACATCACCCATAAAAGCTAACGACGCTTCACGAACTTCCAGCAAGGTTTTTTTACGGGCACCGGATCCCAGTTTGTCGGCTTTTGTCAGTAAAATAAGCACCGGTAAATCACTTTGTACCGCCCAGTGCACTAATTGTTGATCTAAATCCTTAAGAGGATGACGAATATCCATCAGTACGACCAACCCTTGCAAACTCTGCCGCTTCTCCAGATACTGCGACAATGACTTTTGCCACTTTTCTTTTACCGCCAGCGGCACTTTGGCAAAGCCGTAACCCGGCAAATCGATCAGTCTTTTATTTTCTGCAAAGGTAAAAGTGTTAATCAGTTGAGTACGGCCAGGTGTTTTACTGGTTCTGGCTAAACTATTTTGTCGGGTAAGCGTATTTAAAGCACTGGATTTTCCTGCATTGGAGCGACCGGCGAAAGCGACCTCAATACCACTATCTGCCGGTAATGCCTTAATATCGGGGGCGCTGGTTAAAAAACTAGCTTGTTGGTAATTGAATTTTGCTTTGTACACAGCCTGCTCCGGCGGTTAAATTTGGGCCATTGTAACGGATCTGGTGGATCGGAAGAAGCTTTTGCAGCACAGATGGGATTTTACTTTGGGCAGTTTCGTGTAAAATGGCGTAATAAATTCTTATAAACTCACTTGGTTGCCAGTTTGCTGGCGGTTTAATGCGGACAGAGACGGATATAAAATGAAAAAACTTGTACTTCCACTGACGCTGTTAATCGGTTTAATCGGTACAGCCCACGCTTTTGATGGCGATGCTGAAGCAGGCAAAGCAAAAGCAACAACCTGTGTCGCTTGCCACGGTACTGACGGCAATAGCATGGTTGATATTTACCCTAAAATTGCGGGTCAGCATGCTGAGTACCTGTATAAGCAGTTAACTGATTATAAACTGGGTATGACCACTGGCGGCAAAGAAGGCCGTAACAATGCCATTATGTTTGGTATGGTCGCATCGCTAAGTGATCAGGATATGAAAGATCTGGCAGCTTATTTTGCTTCGCAAACCATGAGCAGTGGTACAACCCCGGAAAATGTGATTGCAAAGGGCCAGCAGTTATATCGCGGTGGTGACGAAGCGCGCGGTATCGCGGCCTGTATCGCCTGTCATGGTCCACGCGGTGTAGGTACCAGCCTGTCGGGTTTTCCCAGAATATCCGGTCAGCATGCCGCTTACCTGAAAGCGACGTTGCAAGAATTTCACAATGGCACCCGTGCTAACGATATGAATGGCATGATGGGTGATATCGCCAGAAAACTGACCGATGAAGATATTGAAGTATTGTCGCAATATTTAGGCGGTTTACACTAATCTGTTCCGCCGGACAGAGGTTAAATCTTGTCCGGCGCGTTATTTTTGTGAGATATCTCTCACAACTCTGTGCGAAATTAACCAAATTAATTTTAAAATTGAACTTTTCTGACTTCGCCTGAAATCTCTAAATCATTGTTTTTAATGATATACCCGCATATTAAACCATTAAAATTGCATTTTTTTTCAACAGAGACTTGTCATCTGCTCAGATCAGAGTAGATTAACTACAGTTACGTTTAGTAACAAATAACAACAGGGACATGCGCAAGCGGCAAGGAAGTAAGTGCCGATATCGGTACACTCTATTTGGCATCAGGAAGGTGCATAGCGTTGTAAAACGCCCAAGGATGAGTAATAAAGTACCAGGATGGTCGTAAAGAATAAAATTTTATACACGGAAGATAAGCAACAATATAGGGAACTTGAATTAACAGGGTCGTTGTAAACGCATCAGGATGATTTAGCGAAATTGAGAGAAGTGTCCACCTAGACACGAGTATAAACGGGGCGATAAGGCTATCTTATCGCCCTTTTGTTTTGTTGAAACTGCATTTTTTGAGAAAAACCCAACCAATGCCTGCCAATCTCTATTGCCCGCTGTGTCAGACAACTCATACCCGTTTTTATGTTCAGGATAAGCAACGTCAGTACTTTATTTGCGACACCTGCACATTAGTCTATGCCGATCGCGCCAGCCTGCTAAGCACGCAGGCCGAACATGCTCAGTACCTGTTGCACAATAATGATTTAAACGACGCCGGTTACCGGCGTTTTCTGAGCAGAGTAAGTGAACCATTGTTGGCCAGGCTTAACCGTACCGGCTTAGCAGGGCTTGATTTTGGTTGTGGGCCCGGTCCATTACTGGCAAAAATGCTGACAGAGGCTGGCCATCGCATGCAGGTATGGGACCCGTATTTTGCGGCTAACCCCGCCGCCTTGCAGCAACAGTACGATTTTATCAGTTGCACCGAAGCAATGGAGCACTTCATTAACCCTGCTATTGAGTGGGCAACCTGGCAGCAGCTGCTAAAACCTTCGGGCATACTGGCAATAATGACTAAGCGCTATACCGATCTGGATGCATTTAGTCGCTGGCATTATAAAAATGATCCGACTCATGTCAGTTTTTTTCATAACGATACTTTTTGCTATTTGGCGGCGCAGGCAAAAATGACTGTAGACTTTGTCACGAATGATGTGGTGATCCTGCGGAAATCTGGTTAAAATATGCGCCCTTTTTTACAGGTATCCTGTTATGACGCGTCAAAAGAAAAGCCGTAATGCCGGCGACAATGGTCAGCGCCATTTGCCAGCTGCAGAAGCCCGCAAACTTCGCCAACCCAAAGAAGAAACCAAGAAAAAAGGCGCGGGCAAAAAATCCGGTAGTCGTAATTCGGTTATCGAACAACAAGCAGAGCAACTGGCTGGCCAAAGTGGGCCCAAAGATCCCAGAACCGGCAGCAAAAAACCGATTGCGCTTGTGGCAGAGCCGGTAAAGGCGCCACAGGTTAAAGCAGATTTGCAGCCTAAAGCGCGGTTAAGCAAAGCGGTAGTGACAGGTCTAAGCGCAGCAGAAGAGCTGACGCTGATTGAAAACGATGCAACGTTGCAGCAATTGCTGGAGCGGGTTGAGAATAATGAAATTCTGACCGGTAAAGAAGCCAAATACTTTAACGCCAAGACCGCCAGATTGGAGCAACTGCTGGAGGAGCTCGGTCTGACGGACAATGCAGTGCCTGACACCGATGACGATCCATTAGCTCAGCTTGAGCGTACTGATTGGCGTAAGTCAATATTAGGTGATGAGGACTAATGCAAAACGTTTGGGTGATCATACTGCTGGTAGTTGCGGTAGCAATAGTAGCAAGTCTGGCGTTTTACGCTGGTAAGCTATTGTTGCTGTTACAACAGCAAACTAAACATCAGGCGCAGTTAGCGCAAAGAGAGCAGCAACAGCAATTACAGAATCAGCTGTATGTTGAGCAAAGTATTTATACCATTTGCAAGGCCGTGGATGCCGACCAGTGTGAGTTGTCAGAAGGTGCATTACGGGTATGGGTGTTGCTGAATCGCTTGCCAGAGCAGCAACAAGGCCCGCTTACTGAAGATTATCCCGGTATGTATCAGATGTATCAGGTAGTAAAAGAAATGCCAACTCATGACGTACGGAAACAACAGAGTAAACAGGCCACGGCAGAGCAAGATAAGCAACGGCTACAGGCTGAAAAAGACCTGGCGCCGCAAATTCAGGCCGATGTCAGCAGATTACTGCAGCGGTTCAAACCCGCTTAACCGGCTTTAGCTTTACGGCCTGAATGTTGCGCTTTTCAGGCCATTTCATTCAGCAGTTTATCTAATTAACAGTAACGGGTTTATAAATCGTACCGGCTTTCATTACAAAACTGACATCACCCATCGCCCGGATATCCTGTAACGGATCTCCGGATACCGCAATAATATCAGCAAATTTACCAGGTTTAATGCTACCCAGTTCTGTTTCCACTCCTAACAGGCGAGCTCCTTCTATCGTTGCCGACTGAATAGCAACCATGGCAGGCATACCCGCCTCTGTCATATAAATGAACTCCCGCCAATTGTCACCATGAGGAAACACCCCGGCATCGGTGCCAAACGCAATTTTTACTCCGGCTTTATAAGCCTCACCAAAGGTTTGTTGAATCAACTTGCCGATATTTGCGGCTTTAGGTCGCACTAACTCCGGGAAAAAGCCGTTTATTGCTGCTTTTTCTGCCGCCCATTTGCCAGCGCTAATGGTGGCAACATAGTAAGTACCGTGTTTTCTCATCAGAGCAAACGTCTCTTTATCCATAAAGGTGCCGTGCTCAATAGAGTCTACTCCGGCTTTTATCGCCCTTTCCATACCCTCTTTGCCGTGCGCATGCACCGCAACCTTCATATCATAATCGCGGGCAGTTTCCACTACAGCGGCAAACTCAGCATCGGTAAACTGCGGATTAGTGCCGCTTTTAGCCACGCTAAGTACGCCACCGGTACCGGTAAGCTTTATCAGGTCGGAGCCCTCTTTGTAGCGCTGACGCACGGCTTTTCGTGCCTCATCCGGTCCATTAATCACCCCATCCTTCGGGCCAGGATCACCCATCTGAGCATAAGCTACCCCATTAGTGGGATCGGCATGACCGCCGGTAGTAGCAATAGATTTGCCTGCTGCATAAATTCTGGGGCCGTTAACATAGCCCTGCGCTATTGCCTTGCGCAATGCCACACTAATCTGATAATTGTCACCCAGTTCACGCACCGTGGTGAAACCTGCCATCAAGGTCTTTTCGGCAAACACCGCTCCACGCAAGGCAAAATCTGCCTCATTCAAGCGATGTCCCTCACTGTACACGGTGGGGCTGAATTGGGTGTAAAAGTGGGTATGCATATCCATCAGGCCTGGCATCACCGTCTGTTCTGTCAGATTTATTACCTGATCACCACTGGCTGGCTGACGATAGCCCGATTCTAAAGCGGTAATGATCTCACCTTCAATAACGATGGTTTGCTCGGTTAATACCTTACCGCTCTCAACGTTAATAATCTTGCCGGCATGGATCAGTGTCGCCGCATTTAAGGTAGTGCTGCAGCAACAAACAGCGACTGCAATGGGTAATAGTGCTCTGCGCATAATGAATTCCCTTATTAAGATGGCTCAATGTGCACCTGCCCGCTGTTGCTTAGCAACCATACTGCGGCACAGCCCATCATTTGTCAGTTGAAATGCAGGTTCAGGCCAGCACCCCCAGGGTAAACGGATAACCGGCACTTTTCAGTTGATAATGACGTGCACCATCGCAGTAAACTTCACTGGCTTGTTCAATCAGCTGATAATAGGTATTGCGATTTAACCTGGCCGATAAACCCCGCCACAATTGCAGATAGGGTAAAGGTTGCTGCTGAAAAGATTTTAAACGTATCGGATACTCTGGAGTAACACTTACCGCGTCGCCAATATTCGTAGTAAGCGTAAGCAAAGGCCCGTTTCTGGTGTCTTGCCACTGGCTGGCAACCACCAGAAATGGCGCGTCTTCAACCTGGATCCGCACCTTTTCCACCGGCGTTTGCAGAAAGAACTGCTGTTGCTGACAAATTAATACCGAGGCAAATAATCGCACCATCGGTTGGCGACGAATTTCACTACCCTGATACAACCAACGACCATCTGCAGTAATTAACAACGGTAAATCGCCGCAAAATTCAGGTTGCCAGCTTTCTACCGGTGCCAGATTTGGGCGCTGTAACTGTTGTTGAAGCGAGGCTAAATCCATGTCGAAAGTATATTTTACAAATCAGATAATAACCATAGGGCGCAGGTCGCTTGGGGTCAAGCTTAACTCTCAAAACCAGACATGCAGCAAGGAAGACGGCAAAAGTGGATAGATAAAGATGGGGTGACTGATGGGGCTCGAACCCACGACAACCGGAATCACAATCCGGGGCTCTACCAACTGAGCTACAATCACCGCCGTTTACGCTGCATATTTTAGCTAAAATTGCTGCGGCAACCAAGTTTTTTTAGATTAAGAATGTCACCAGCGTACCATCCGGACCATATCATTGCTAAACTTGCCGGGGTTTTGCAAAAATTGAACCTGATTTATTTTAAATTAAGGGGTATTTAATGGAAGAGATAACAACGTTATATCAGGAAAATCACGAAGTCATCCTGGGCTACTTGCTGCAACTGGCCGCCGCTATTGTCATCTTTTATATTGGCCGCTTTGTCGCCAAAGGTTTGTCTCGCTTACTGGAGCGAGGCCTGATTGCACGTTCCGTAGATAAAGCTGTCGTCGCCTTTTTGGTCAGCATTGTTTATGCCATTATTCTTATCGCGACGGTATTAATGGCCTTGTCGCAAGTTGGCGTGCAAACCACGTCCTTTATCGCTATTCTGGGTGCAGCCGGTCTGGCTATTGGTCTGGCGCTGCAAGGCTCGCTGGCTAATTTTGCCTCCGGAATATTGATTATTCTATTCCGCCCATTTAAAGCCGGTGATTTTATTGACGGCGGTGGTGTATCCGGTACTGTCGAAAAAATAGAGATTTTCCAGACGCAAATGAAAACCCCGGACAACAAACGGGTTATTGTGCCAAACGCCCAGATCACCAGTAACCCCATCACAAACTACTCGGCAGAGCCGATCCGGCGCGTCGACCTGGTGATCGGTATCAGTTACGATTCAGACTTATTACTGGCAAAGAAATTACTGGAAGACATGTTGAAAAACGATGAGCGAGTACTGGCAGACCCGGCATTCAGCATTAAGGTTGGCGCGTTAGCTGACTCATCTGTAAATTTAAACGTTCGGCCCTGGGTAAATTCGGCTGATTACTGGGGGGTTTACTGGGACACTCTGGAAAAAGTGAAATTAACCTTTGATGCTAACGGCATTGGCATTCCATTTCCGCAAATGGATGTGCATTTGTTTAAAGATCAAACAGACACTAAGGAGTAAGCATGAGGTTATTCACTGTATTGGCGCTGGGCAGCTTTGCCGTTAGCAGTGCCCTCAGTGCCCAGGAAGCAGGTACAAAAGATGATAAGATTTGGAAAACATCTGCAGAGCTGGGGGCTATTACCACCTCAGGTAATACGGTAGGTACTTCAATTACCGGTAAAATTGATGCCCGCCAGGAGCTGGAATCGTGGAGTAATCAGTATATTTTCAGTGCGTTCTTTAAAGAAGATGAAAAACGCGATGCCGAAGGCAACACAATCACCGAACGCTCTGCTGAACGTTATCTTATTTCGGCCAAAGGTGCGTACAAGCTGGACACTGAGCACGATAATTTATTTATTATCGGCTCGCATACCAGCGATAAGTTTGGCGCCTTTGAAAAATACAATACTGTGGCTGTCGGTTACGGTACGCGGTTGTATCAGGCCGAAACGCAGCATTTGGACGCAGAAATAGGTCCGGGTTATTTTTCCGGCACCCGAGCTACCGGTGAGTCAGAGAGTGGCTTAATTGTCCGTGGCGCTGCGGCATATCAGTGGCAGATTAGCGAATCGGCTGCGTTCAGCCAAACCCTCAGTGTGGAATACGGTGGCGACAACACCCGCACCATCGCTGAAACGGCTTTAACCGCAAAGATTAATGGCGCCATGCAAATGAAAGCCGCTTTTATGATCCAGAATGACTCTGATGTTCAATCAGATAAAGAAAACACCGACACCCAAACCTCACTTACCCTGGTCTATTCTTTTTAACCGTTCTGTGCCTTAGTCAACTGCCATGACTAAGGCATTCTTATCTAATAAGAATTTCTATTAATTAATGTTTTATTTTCTATTTTTACACTATGCTTAACCTTCTCATCACCGATAACGGTGTTTCACTATTTGTGCCAGAGAAGTAAATGATGAAACATAAAGGCGCCGCCAAAACACTACGGTTTTACCCGATAATGGGTGGATTAATTTATGTTTTGCTCGGTGTTAGCTGGATATTGTTCAGTGATAATGTCTTGATCATGCTCACTGACAATCCAGAACAGCTTAACCGATATCAAACTTACAAAGGGCTTTTTTATGTTGGCCTGACCGGATTACTGGCCTGGCTGCTATTACGTCAGCATCAGCGTCTCACTGTTTCTTTGCAAGCGAGCGAACAAGCGTTCAGCGAAACGTTTGAGTTTGCCGCCGCAGGTATCGCCCACGCCAACACAGAAGGCCTGTTTTTGCGGGTAAACCAACATTTTGCTACTATGCTCGAATACAGCCCCGCTGAGATGCGCAATTTATCTTTCCATCAGATCACCCATCCGGAAGATTTGGAGCACGATCAGCAGCAGTTTAGCCAGCTGCTGCAAAAGATCACCACAAGCTACACCCTCGAAAAACGTTACTTTAGCAAAACCGGTAAAGTGGTCTGGGTGAAACTCGCGGTTTCCAAAGCACCAGAAAGTGCGAATACCGCCCCTTATTTTATCGCTGTGGTACAGGATATTTCAGCGCAAAAAATGGCTGAACAGCAATTACTGGAAAGTGAGCTGCGTTTTCGTACCCTATTGGATAATGCACCGCAAATCTCAGTGCAGGGATACGATGAGTCGGGCACCACTATTTATTGGAATCGGGCCAGTGAATTGATTTATGGCTACACCAAAGAAGAGGCGCTCGGGCAAAGCTTGCTGGAGTTAATCATACCGGAGGAAGCCCATGATGAAGTTCGTCAGGCCATGACCTATATGGCTGAGCACGCCGAGCCGATCGCTGCCGAAGAATTAACCTTAAAACGTAAAGATGGTTCGCTTATTTCAGTGTTTTCTAATCATGCCGTGGTCAAGTTACCAGATAAGCCTCCACAGATTTTCTGCATCGATATTGATTTAACTGAACGTAAACGTCAGGCGAAAGAACTGGCGTTTTTAGCCGAATTTGACCCGCTAACCCAGCTTCCGAATCGGCAACATTTCAGCAATCGTTTAGCGAGTGCGGTCAAACTGGCCAAGCGCAACCAGCAATTTCTGGCGGTAATGATCCTCGATCTGGATCATTTTAAAGATGTAAATGACAGCTTTGGACATCAGACCGGAGATGCGTTGTTATTACAGGTAACGGATCGTCTGAATCTTTGTTGCCGGGAAACCGATACGCTGGCCCGCCTTGGCGGTGATGAATTTGTGTTTCTGGTGGAGCAGCTGGCGCAGCCTGAAGATGCCGCCAGAATAGCAGATAAAATTCTGCAGCAACTGCACGCCCCCTTCACTCTGGGCCGCCACAACGATATTACCGTGGCAGCTTCGGTCGGTATCTGCATTTATCCTACCCACGCCGATAGCGCTGAAGCCCTGTTACAGGGAGCTGATGCCGCGTTATATCGCGCTAAAGCGGATGGTCGCAATACGTATAGCTTTTATTCTGACAGCCTGACTCTGCAGGCCAGGGCACGTTTAGTATTAGAGCAGCGCTTACGTAACGCGATGAAACAGAATCATTTAACCTGTTATTACCAACCGCAACTGGATATGCAAAGTGGTCGGATTATTGGCGCAGAAGTACTGCTGCGCTGGGTTGATCCTATTGATGGCATAATAGGTCCGGATACGTTTATTCCGCTGGCTGAGTCGACGGGCCTGATCCATCCAATTGGCAACTTTGTGTTGCAGCAAGCCTGTAAGCAAGGCCAGGCCTGGCACCTGGCCGGCTTGTCTGACATTAACCTTGCCATCAATGTCTCAGCCCAGCAATTTAATAAAGGTGACCTGCAACAAAAAATTACCAGTATTTTGCGCGAAACCGGGTTTAACCCGACCTGCCTGGAACTGGAAGTTACCGAAAACGCCTTGATGGGTGACGAAGATGTGGTCATTAAAACCATGACCGCACTGCGTAAGCAAGGTATAAAAATGGCCATAGACGACTTTGGTACCGGCTATTCATCTTTAGCCTATTTAAAACGCTTGCCTTTGGATGTGTTAAAAATCGACAAACGCTTTATTGAGAACTTGCCCCACGCCGAAGACGATCAAAGTATTACCAAAGCAATCATCGACCTGGCACACAACCTGAGATTTAAAGTGCTGGCCGAGGGTGTCGAAACAGCTGAACAGCTGGATTTCTTACGCGAGCAACATTGTGACTATTATCAGGGCTATTATTTTAGCAGACCGGTGCCCGCTCCAGAATTTGCAGAGCTGCTAAAAAAACAACGCAACCCTGCTACTGACTGATCCGGATTTGGCTGTAACCTAACCCTTGTTGTTTCTCAAGCCTGATTTGCACCGGCAACCGCTGTTTCAGTGCTTCAACATGGCTGATAATGCCGATCATTTTACCGCTGGCATTAAGCTGATCCAACGCTGCCAATGCACTTTCCAGTGTATCAGCATCCAAGGTTCCAAAGCCTTCATCCAGAAATAATGAGTCAATGCTGGTTTTGGTACTGACTAAATCTGATAACGCCAGCGCCAGCGCCAGGCTTACCAAAAAGCTCTCGCCCCCAGACAAGGTTTTGGTATCCCGGGCGGCATCGGCCTGCCAGGTATCAAGCACCTGTAACTCTAACTCTGCACTGGGGTGACGCGCCAACTGATAGCGGTTATGCAGCAATTGTAATTGACGGTTGGCCAGCACCACTAGCTGTTGCAGCGTCAGGCCCTGAGCAAAACGCCGGTATTTAGCGCCATCTGCCGAACCAATCAAACTGTTAAGCCTTTGCCAGAGCGCCAGCTGCTGCTCTGATTCAGCAATTTTTGCCAGCAAACTTTGCTGATTGGCACGCCGTTGCTGATCGCTGTTTAGCTGATGTTGCAGTTGCCCTTGCTGCCCGGTAAGTTGCTGTAATTGCTGTTCCAGCTGCTGTAACTGCTGCTGCACTTGTTGCTGCGGTAGTGATGTTAGCTGTTGCTGCTGCAATACATTGAGCTGCTGCTGGCGATCGCTGAGCAAGCGATTATTGGCCACTTCCGCTTGCTGCAATTTTTGCTGCATCGTAGTCAGCTGTTGTAATTCAGCATCAGTTAGCAAGGCCGCCAGAAATGCAGCCTCATCAGCGAAGTTACTCTGTGTCAGCGCCTGTTGCCACTGCGTAGTAGCTTGCTCAGTCTCAACAACTAGTTGCTTAAGCTGGCGCTCTAGTACTTGCTGCTGACCCTGCCAGTGCTGCAATTGCTGTTGCTGCTGTTGCAGCTGTTGCTTCAGCTCTGCCAGCTCAGTGACATTACCACTCACCTCAGGCTCGGCTTGCTGTAAGGCTTGCCATTGCTGACGCCATTGGCTCACTTCGCTCTGCTGTGCCGTTTGCTGCTCTGTTAAGCGTTGCTGTTGCTGCAGAATTAACTCCAGCTTGTATGTCAGTTCAGTTTGTTTGCGCTCGGTCTGCTGCTGCGTTTGAGCCAGCTGCTGCAACTGTTGCTGCTGTTGCTCCAGCTGCTGTAATTGCTGTTCGGTCATCGTCAGCTGTTGCTCCAGCTGCTGATAATGCGAGCTTAGCACCTCAGCCAAGCTCGCCGTTGCGGCGTGCTCTGGCAGCGTAATATCAACACCTTGCTCCAGTCCCGTTAACAAAGCTGTCAATGCGGTGCTCAGCTCAGCTAACTCCTGCTGCCGCTCAGTGCTCTGACGTTGTAGCTGCTCTGTTTCACTTTGCAAACGGGCCTGACTGGCCCGGGCAGCCTCGCCGGCTTGCTGGGTCTGGCTTAATTCGGCCTCTTTTGCAGACAGTTGGCTGGCGGTAGCCGAGCCATCTAGCTGCTGATATTCAGTCACCGCCGGATGTTCGATGCTGCCACATAACGGGCACGGCTGCTCTGGTTGCAAATGATTACGATGCTCAGATAACTGCATAATCAACTGTTGCTGTGCCAGCAATTGTTTCTTATCCGCGATTTGCTCGCTCAGTGCTTTGAACTGGCCGCGCAAGGTTGTTAACTGCTCGGTCAACACGGTTAGCTGCTGCTGTTTGCTGTGAAGTGACTGTTGTACTTCGGCCTGCTGTTGTTGCCATTTGTGCTGTTGTGCGACCAGCTGCTGTGCTTGCTGCAGCTGGTACAAGCGCTCTCGCTGTTGTTGCTGACGCTGGCGCAGGCTGCTGGCATCGCTGCCGTTGGTTAAGTCGGCAATGTTCTGCTTTAAGGCCTTGTACGCTGCGCTATCTTGTTGCAGCGTCGTTTCAAGCTGACGTTGCTGCTGCTGCATAGCCTGCTGTTGCTGGTGCAGCTGTTGCTGTTGTTGCTCTGCCTGCTGCTGCAACCTTTCCAGGCATTGCCAGCCTTGCCACAGCAAGCGGCCTTGCTCAGTGCTGGCAGCTGTAATTCTGGCCTGCACTTGCTGCTGCTCATCAGTGAGCTGCTGTTGTTGTTGCTGAGCCCGTTGCCTTGCCTGATAGAGCGGCAATAACTTGCTGGCGGGCTGGTACCGCTTTAAACGGTCTAACGCTGGCTTTTGTCTGGCCTGTTCTGTATTGAGTTCAGCGGCTTCCTGCCGGGTTTGCTGTAATGCCTGTTCTGCCGCAGCCACACTTTGACACCACTGCTCTAATTTGCGCTGGTTATTTACGGCATGTTGCTGTGCCTCCATCTGTACCTGAATGTTGTTCAGCTCCATTGTCAGGCTTTGTAGCTGCTCAGCAGATAATAATTCGGTGGCCGAGGCTTTCGCTTGCAATAACTCCAGCGCTGTCTTGTGCTCGCGGGCATCGCTGAATACCTGCATCGATATCCGGCCATAAATATCGGTGCCGGTCAGCTCTTCTAGCAGCTCGGCCCGCTCATTAGCATCGGCATTTAAAAACGCCGCGAAGCTACCCTGCGCTAATAGCATTGATTTGGTAAAGCGGCCAAAATCCAGACCCGTCAGATCGGTAATCAGTTTTAGTTTTTCATTGGTTTTTTCGGCTAGAATTGTGCCATCCAGCCTCGCCAGCTCTACTTTTGCCGCCTGCAGATTACCTTCCGCCTGACCGCGCGCCCGGCGCTGACTCCAGAACGCCCGGTATCCCTGACCGGCCACTTCAAACTCCACTTCTGCCAGGCACTCGCTACTGTGTCTGCTCATCAGCTCATTACTGGTGGGCGAGGTTTTTAGACGTGGGGTTTGGTGATACAACGCCAGGCATATCGCATCTAAAATGGTGGTTTTACCGGCGCCGGTAGCACCAACAATCGCAAACAGACTGGTGCTGTCAAAAGGAGGCTTGCGAAAATCGATGCTCCACTCACCTCGCAGTGAGTTCAGGTTTTGCAGTCGTACTGCTAAAATTCTCATGGCTTCGCGGGCTCTTTCTTTGGCTCTGGTTCAGCTTGCTGTGCTGCATCCTGCACGGTGGCCAGTACTTGTTGATGCAACGCACTCAGCTGCTGTTGCTGCTCAGTCGTCAGTGTTTCGTCTGCCAGCCGCGCTTGCCAGACGTCAGCTGGCGCTAGCTCAGCCAGACTGGTTTGCTTGAGTTGCTGCAAGCTTGCGCCACTATTATTGCGCTCACGGCGCAGCCGCAGCAATTCTACCGGCTTATCGATAAGCAGCTGCTCTACCCGCGGCTGTAGATCGGTTAAATAGCCATCACTGCTGCTGATCACCACTTCCAGCCACAGGGTATCATTCACGGCCAGCTTATCCAGCTGCGACGTTAACATGGCCGGTAAGCTGGCCAAATCGGTTTTGATACTGGCTAATGACTGAAAGCACGGAATAGCGATGCTGCTGATTGTTTTTTGCTGGTTGCTGAAGTCGACTAACCAAAGCTGTTTTTGCTGCCGGGCTTCATCAAAGCTCAGTGGTATCGGTGAACCACTGTAGCGGATGTCAGTATTACTGTTAAGCTGCTGTGCCTGATGAATATGGCCCAGCGCAATATAGTCGGCTGGCGGAAACGCACTGGCCGAGAACGCCTCTAAAGTGCCAATGTAAATATCGCGCACCGACTCAGACTGGCTAACCCCGACAGTGGTTAAATGGCCCGTCATAACAATGGGTAACTGTAGCTGGTGCTGCTGATTATACTGCTCGGCCAGGGCAAACAGCTGCTGGTAATGGCTGGCAATCGCCTGTTGCAGGTTTTGTTGTTTCTGCTGACCGCTCTGGCCGGCCTGACTTTGCAATAGATCGCGAGAACGCAAAAAGGGTACCGCCGCCAGCAAGCAGGCGGCCTTGCCGTTTTTATCCTGCAGTACTAATAATTGCTCAGTCAGCTCAGCTGGAATAGCGGGTATCACCGTGGTATTCAGTTTTGCTAACAGCTGTTTGCTCTCCGCCAGCACCGCCGGCGAGTCATGGTTACCGCCCAGGACCACTAACTGACAAGCTGTTGGCTGCAGTTCAACAATAAACTGGTTATATAATTCGCGGGCGTAACTGGGCGGGGTGGCAGTATCAAATATATCGCCTGCAACAATAATGGCATCTATATTCAGCTCTGTTACTTTCGTCACCAGCCAGCGCAAAAACGCTGCATGTTCGCCAGCGCGGCTTTTACCAATAAAGTGCTGGCCTAAGTGCCAGTCAGACGTATGAAGAATCCGCATATCAGCGCTGCTGCCCACCTAATGTAAAAAGCCTGACGATGCAGGCTTTACTTATTACTTCGTGCAATTTTAGCCTCCGTTTTCGCTTACTCTGTTATCACTTCAGTGAAAAGTCAGGCTAATACAATACAGTGAATTAGCGCTGATTTCCTAGACACACCTCTATTTTATTTAAGCTAAAAACAGCCAAAGTGTCAGTTATTTTTACATCTTGATAATTTCAGAACGCCGAATTTAGTTAAGCAACTGAATTTATTGATTTTAATTTTATGGCATTAAATTTGCTAATCGTGCCACGCAAGATAAAAAGCTAATAAATTCAATATTTTAAGGAAGTGTTAATGAATTTTTTATGGATTAAAGGTGCAATTGCTGCATCAGTGTTGCTTTTCTCTGCTGTAGCCAATGCAGGATTAATTATGGTTGAGCAATATAACGGATACCAAAGTAATAACGTAAACAACCTGATTAGCTATGCTAACAATAATATTGCCACTACAGTTAGCTATTGGGAATATATAGACTTTACTGATGACCCAGCAGGCTTTGCCGGATTAATCCCTGGAAGCAGTCCCTGGCCTTCTGCTGCCGCAGCAGGTGTATCTGGTACTGCACATCCGTTAAATAATACATTTTTCGCTAAAATAACCGGTGATTTTACTGTTTTGGCGTTTGATCAATATTACTTCCGGACATTTAACGATGACGGCGTATTTTTGTTCGTTGATGGCGAGTTGATTCTGGCGGACACTAATTATCACCCAGAAGAACTGTTTATCGTTAGCAAAGAATTAGCGGCAGGGTTGCATTCGTTTGAGCTGTACTTTTTCGAAGCTGGTGGAGAAGCGTCTTTAGAATTCAGCGTTGCAGACTCATCGCAAAACTTTGTGCACTTTAATGCGCCAAATAGTCCATTCATTATCGTTGACGTACCAGCACCTGCGTCATTGGCTATATTTGCTCTTGGCTTACTGTGTTTGGTCCGTCGCAAAGTCCTCTAGCCACAAGCTGATACCACAAAAAGCCAATAGTACGCTATTGGCTTTTTTTATTGAAAAAAAGGCCGCAAGAATTGCGGCCTTTAGAGAAGAAAGTATACCAATTAAAAACTATTCCAGTTTAGAACGGAATATCGTCGTCAAAGTCGATTGGTGGTTCCATTGGTGGGCGTTGTTGCCCCTGAGCTGGCTGGTTGCCACCTTGCTGCGCCGGCTTCTGATAGCCGCCTTGTTGCGGTGCATTCTGAGATGGCTGCTGATAGCCACCGCCTTGTTGCGGTTGCTGGTAACCGCCACCTTGCTGGGCCGGTTGTTGTGCCGGACGCTGATAACCACCTTGCTGGCCGCCACTCATGCCGCCACTCTGTTGCTGACCATCACCGCGACCATCCAGCATTTGCAGCTCGTTAGCAACGATTTCAGTGGTATAACGTTCAACACCGTCTTTGTCAGTCCACTTACGGGTTTTCAGCTTACCTTCAATATAAACTTTGCTACCTTTACGCAGATACTCACCGGCAATTTCGGCCAGGCGCTGATAAATCACCACCCGGTGCCATTCGGTTTGCTCTTTTTTCTCGTTGGTATTTTTATCGGTCCAGCTTTCTGAGGTTGCCAGCGTCATATTGGCAACAGCACCGCCCTGTGGCATGTAACGCACTTCCGGGTCAGCGCCCAGATTGCCGATTAAGATAACTTTATTAATTCCACGCGCCATGCGTTTTCTCCTGAAAAATTAGGGTTGGCCGATGCCAACTAATGATCTGGCCTGTGCCAGATCAAATTGCTGCGAACTGACTTTTAAATAACAGCGTTGTTCAGTCAGTAAAATTGTCACTTCCTGCACACCGCTAAGGGCCGCTAACTGGCCAGCCAGCTTGTTGGCGTCTTGCTCTGATGCCACCTGCACCGCCAACGACAAGCGCTGAGCCCGGGCAGGCACCCGCATCGTCCGGGCAATAAGCAACCATATTAAACCAATACCGGCCAGCACGGCAAACACCATTACATAACTAAATTTCTGGGCAACCAGGCCACCAATAACGCCGCCGGCGAAGGCTCCAAAAAACTGACTACTGGAATAAATACCCATGGCGCTGCCACGCTGGCCGGCAGGCGCTACCCTCGACACCATTGCAGGTAAGCTGGCTTCTAAAAAATTAAAGCCGGTAAAAAATAACAATAACGCGGCAATTAACCAGGCCAGTCCGGTGGCAGTAAACGCCAGCAGCATAGCAATAATTAACAGCGCAATCGCCAGCAGAAAATAGCCTTTTTCCTGCTGACGGCGCATAGCAATGATCATCATCGGCACCATCAGCAGAAATGACCCCAACAGCACCGGCAAATAAACTTGCCAATGCTGATCAGCGGCCAGCTGATATTGGCTGAACAACACCGGCAGTGCCACAAACATAGCGGTTAACATTAAATGCAGCAGCATTACGCCAATGTCCAGCTGTAACAGCTGACGGTGTTTTAACATATTAAGTAAAGTGGCCGGCACCGCTAATGTCTCAGCAGCCGGCGCTTTACTAACGCTTTTCGGCACCAGAAAGGCAACAATTAACATGGCGCAACAGGCCAGTGCCGCGGTAAACCAGAATACACCACCAAGGCCCGCCCACTTTGCCAGTAGCGGCCCGACAATCATCGCCAGCGCAAAGGATAAACCAATACTGGCACCAATAATCGCCATTACTTTTGGGCGCTGCTCATCGCGGGTAAGATCAGCTGCCAGCGCAAGTACTGCGCCGGCAATAGCACCGGCGCCTTGCAGAATTCGGCCAAAAGTGACCATATAAACCGACTCCGCCAGTGCGGCGACAACCGAGCCACCGGCAAATAACGCCAGGCCCAATAACATGACTTTATGCCGGCCAATCCGATCAGATAACCAGCCAAACGGAATTTGTAAAATAGCCTGCGTCAGACCATAGGCACCAATGGCCAGGCCTATCCATAACGGCGAGTAGCCAATCAGTTCCGTGCCATACAGCGCAAAAACCGGCAGTAACATAAACAGGCCGAGCATCCGGGTCGAGAAGACCAGGGCCAGCGACAGCGCAGCGCGTTTTTCCAGAGGGTTCAGTTGATCCATTAATTTTAATTAACAACCAGAATAAGCGCGCAAGTGTAACATAGAAGCCGCGCGCGTTAACGGGATAAACGCTAACAAACAGCCGTTTTGCGCTATTGTTATGGTCTGAGTTCAGTTTTTATATTCAGCTTGTAAGCCAGTTTAGTCTCCATGCCGTATTGGCATAATCTGATCATAGTACCTGGTGTTTCGGGTTACACCATGATCAGCTACGCGAGGATTAGAACCCCATGCGCTTCGGGTTACAACACCCGCCCCGGCTCGCCACAGCAACTCGACTTTACTGGCGTAAAGCCTCAGACACTCTGTGGCGACCGAAACGGGGTTCTAACCCTTCGCTAGCCCAACCAATATAACCCACCAAACTAAGTAAGCTGGGTTGGTTGGTTTTTTATTAATGCCATGTAGTGTATATTTGTACAGCTTCGTGCCTTTACTGCTGATAACCGGAAACCGCTATGGATAAAATCGACATTCGGGGTGCCCGTACCCACAACCTGAAAAACATTTCGCTGCAAATACCGCGCGATAAACTTATTGTGATCACTGGTTTATCCGGTTCTGGTAAGTCGTCTTTAGCATTTGATACGCTGTATGCGGAAGGGCAGCGCCGCTATGTCGAATCGTTATCAGCGTACGCCCGGCAGTTTTTAAGCATGATGGAAAAGCCCGATGTCGATCATATTGAAGGCTTATCACCGGCTATTTCTATTGAGCAAAAATCAACCTCGCATAACCCGCGCTCGACCGTTGGCACCATTACTGAAATATATGATTACCTGCGGCTATTGTTTGCACGGGTGGGCGAGCCGCGCTGCCCAATACACGACCAGCCATTAGCAGCACAAACTATCAGCGAAATGGTGGATAAAGTGACTGAGTTTCCGGAAGGCACCAAATTAATGGTATTGGCCCCGGTGGTGCAGGAGCGCAAGGGGGAGCATGTCAAAACCCTGGAAAACCTGGCGGCGCAGGGCTATATCCGGGCAAGGATTGATGGCGAAGTGTGTGACTTATCAGACCCGCCAACCCTCGACCTGCATAAAAAACACACTATAGAAGTGGTCATCGACCGGATTAAAGTGCGTGACGATATTAAGTTGCGCTTAGCAGAATCATTTGAAACCGCGCTGGCGTTGTCCGGCGGCGTTGCCAAAGTAGCGTTTATGGACGAGCCTGACGCGGCCGAGTTGGTGTTTTCTGCTAACTTTGCCTGTCCCACCTGTGGCTATTCGATGACCGAGCTGGAACCGCGACTGTTTTCATTTAATAATCCGGCCGGCGCCTGCCCCAGTTGTGATGGCCTGGGGGTAAAGCAGTTTTTTGACCCGAATAAAGTGATTGTCAGCAACCAGCTGAGCCTGGCCGGCGGTGCTATTCGTGGTTGGGATAAACGTAACTTTTATTATTTTCAAATGCTTAAATCTTTGTCTGAGCATTTCGGTTTTAAGCTGGACGTGCCCTTTAGCAGCCTGACTAAAAAACAGCAGGACGCCATTTTACAGGGTAGCGGCAGCACTGTGGTCGATTTTAAATACCTGAACGACCGCGGTGATGTGGTACTGCGCAGTCATCCGTTTGAAGGTATTTTGCCTAATATGGAGCGGCGCTACCGCGAAACAGAATCTAACTCGGTGCGCGAAGAACTGAGTAAATATTTGGCGACTCAGGCCTGCCCCAGCTGTCATGGCACCCGGCTGCGCACCGAAGCGCGCCATGTGTTTATTGGTAAAACCAACCTGCCCGAAATAGTTGAGTTATCTATTGGCGACTGTCTGGCGTTTTTCCAGCAGCTTAGTCTGCAGGGACAAAAAGCGAAAATTGCCGAAAAGGTATTAAAAGAAATTCAGGATCGGCTGAGCTTTTTGGTCAATGTCGGCCTTAATTACCTGAATTTATCGCGCAGCGCCGAAACATTATCGGGCGGCGAAGCGCAGCGTATTCGCTTAGCCAGTCAGATTGGCGCCGGTTTAGTCGGGGTAATGTATGTGCTGGATGAGCCATCGATTGGCCTGCATCAGCGTGACAACGAACGGTTGCTCGGCACCCTTACTCATCTGCGAGACCTGGGTAACACCGTTATCGTGGTAGAACACGATGAAGATGCGGTGCGGCTGGCCGATCACGTTATTGATATCGGTCCCGGCGCCGGAGTGCATGGTGGCTATATTGTGGCGCAGGGCAGTCTTGAGCAAATTATGGCCGAACCGGAGTCATTAACCGGCCAGTATATGTCGGGTACCCGCAAAATTGCCGTACCGGAAAAACGCACGCCGTTAACTGATAAATGGCTGGAAGTGACCGGTGCCACTGGCAATAACCTGAAAAAAGTTGATTTGGCCATTCCGTTCGGGGTAATGACTTGCATAACAGGGGTGTCTGGCTCAGGTAAATCGACCCTGATTAACGACACCCTTTACCGGGTAGCGCACCGGGTACTGAATAAAGGTGAAGGCGCAGATCCGGCGCCACATCATGAAATTAAAGGCCTGGAGCATTTTGATAAGGTAATTGATATTGACCAGAGCCCAATCGGCCGCACCCCGCGCTCGAATGCAGCCACTTATACCGGCATTTTTACTGCGGTGCGTGAGCTGTTTGCCGGCACCCAGGAAGCGCGCTCGCGCGGTTATCAGGTCGGCCGCTTCAGCTTTAATGTTAAGGGCGGGCGCTGTGAGGCCTGTCAGGGTGATGGCTTAATTAAAGTAGAGATGCACTTTTTACCTGACGTATACGTGCCGTGCGATGTCTGCAAAAGCAAACGCTACAACCGCGAAACGCTGGAAATAAAATACAAAGGCAAAAATATTCACGAAGTGCTGGATATGACCGTGGAAGATGCGCTGGCCTTTTTCGAAGCGATCCCGGCGGTTAAACGTAAACTGCAAACCCTGCAGGATGTGGGCTTAACCTATATTAAGCTGGGCCAGTCAGCGACCACCTTATCGGGCGGTGAAGCACAACGGGTAAAACTGGCGCGTGAGCTCAGTAAACGCGATACCGGCAAAACCCTGTATATACTGGATGAACCGACCACCGGTCTGCATTTTTACGATATTCAGCAGTTACTGAACGTACTGCACCGGCTGCGCGATCACGGCAATACCATCGTGGTGATTGAGCACAACCTGGATGTAATAAAAACGGCTGACTGGATAGTAGACTTAGGTCCCGAAGGCGGCAACGGCGGCGGCAAAATACTGGTCGCCGGTACCCCTGAGCAGGTCGCGGCATGCAAAAAGTCATACACCGGCCAATATTTAAAGCCGTTGCTTGGCTAAGTGTAAGGCGGCGAGTTGATGACGGGTTAAAGCTTTAAATTAAGGCGCTGGTATTAAAGCCAGCGCCTGACCTGTGCCTGATACGCCTGATACTCCGCGCCAAATTTTTGCAGTAAAAATCGCTCTTCCGGTGCTATCTGAAAGCGGTTCATGTACAGCACAAACAGCGGCAGCAAGGCAAAGGCTGCCACATTTATTAAGTAACAAGCCCATGCCGTTAACAGCAGTAAAAACCCCAGATACATGGGGTTGCGGCTATAGCGGTAAATACCTTTAATCACCAGGCTGGACGTTTGCTGCGGCACACGCGGGTCTACTGTTGTTTCAGCGCGGCGAAATGCCAACACGCCAAGTACCGCCACCGCTAAACCCGCACTAGCAAAGCCCACCGCTAGCACCCAACTCCAAATAGCAGGCAAAGCCAACGACGGTAGCAACTTTGCCAGTAACCACATTAACAGCGCAAAAACCGCCACCAGAATCACCGGCGGTACTTTAAGTTCTAGTTCTTGCATAGCTGTCGTCCAGGATTTTTTATTTGGGCATAATACTACTTATCATACCTTGTAGGCACCTGCTCTCCGCTACTATCACTGAAGAGCTGGCACATAAAAGCACACAAAATATAAACAATATAATTGCAATTTATTGATTTATTATTAAGATACTAGTTTCGACTGGTAAAAGGAATAGCTATGGCAGCTCGTAAGGGATTAAAGCAGGCGCAGCGTTTTCAATCAGAACAGAAGTTGGCTGAAGATTTGGCTGAAAGCAAAGCGGATATTTATGTGCTTAACGCACGGGAGCTTGCTGAGTTCTGGTTGACAGTGCAGCGGCAAGAGGGCAAATCACAGCCTCAAATCGAAAATACATTCAAACATCTGACAGGTTCAGATTCAACAACTCAAATATTAACTCTCGGCCGTGATTATGGAGCTGCGGGCAATGATCTGGCCACTATGTTAGTTCTGGGAACAGATTTGAAGCGTGGTAGCCGCTTCTTCGAAACTTACAGCATGGTTACTTAGAATGGTCGGAATTACATTATTTTTAAGGGTAATCATCGGGCTCGTCTAATAGTTAAAGGCACTCGCTATCTGGCGACAAATACCCTGATGATAAAAATGGCAGTGGGTACAGAGGGTCTGAAAAGCTCAGCCAAAAGTGGTTTTCTTGTTTCGGTGATCTTCTCCGTATCTTTACATAGCATTCAATGGCTGTTTGAAGATGAGTATCGTTGGACGCACTGGCTGGGAGGTATTTCTACAGATCTAGTTAAGATTGCCATCGCCAGCACTGCTGGGTATTTAGCCGCTGCAGGTGCCGCTCTGTTTATGGGTTCAGCTGTTGTTGCTGTAGTACCAATTATTATCGGGGTTGCTGTATCCTTGCTGGTTGGTTACACACTTAATGTAATCGACAAAAAATTTGAGATTACTAAATCTTTGATTCAGTGGTTTGAATATCAGGAAAAATCTTTACTGGATAAGGTCAATGCAGGTATTGTTTATATCACATCCTCAACAGTCCGGTATGTTAAGCGTAGCCTTTATAAATCTGCGACAGACAAAATCAATCAGTTGATACGAAGAAGACCTGAACTATGGCTTTAACGAGTAAGCAGAATGCTGCAGGTATTGGTTTGTTGCTGTTTTGCCTGCTTTTGTTGCCGCTGATTATCTGGGGTTTGCTATACGATCTGTCGAATCAACACCAGCTGGTTAAAAGTGGAAATCAGTTAATAATTCACAGCAGCATGCATGGTTTAGCATTTGGCGGCGGCATTTTCTGCTTAGTACTTATCGTTTGGATCGCAACCAGGTTAATTATTCACAAGTTTAATGTGCTTGCCTTGCCCTCAGAGAAAAAACTTAACCGGGTTTTCAGCGGGCTATTACTAGTTAGTTTTGTGCTAATGCCCTTAGGCTATTATGGTGTTAGCCATTACTGGGAAAACCAAATGGCTGCAAAGGGCTATCAATCCTGCCCGGCGTCAACGTTGCTGTTTACCCGGGTCACTTATAGCGCCTGGACGCTGAACCCCGCCCTTTGTTACGACAGTGACGTAAAACGCCTGGTAACCCGTGGCTCATGGAATGAATCTGATCAGGTTGAACAAGTGCTTGAGCAACGGACGAAACAACAAGAAGCGCGCAGGCAGTTTTTGTTGCAGGAGGAGCAGCTTAAACGCTCCCAGGATACTCAATCATAATAATCAGATTACGGTTATTACAGCCAGTGAAGCCATTAGCCTCGATTTAAAACCATAAACTACAACCAACGCCTGAACTTTACTCTACAACTTCAGGTAGCTCAGCAAAGCTACTACCATGGTGCAGCCAAATGGTAATGTCATTGGTAAGTTGTGGCAACGGCACCTTATTCTTACCTTTTAACGCACACTCCCAAACCAGCAATACCCGCCAGCCCAATTCGCGCAGCTTCAAATCTCCGTCAAACCACAGTTAATCAAAAATTGAAAAGTGCCATCATAAAACAGATCCTGATGCATAACTCTATCCAAAAACTTAAGAGCTAACATCGTCCAGCGATGTGACTTATAATGCTACGGACTATAAGACACATTGGGTGTCAATTATGGATCTAGAAAGTAATAATAACGATTATTTTAAGCTGCTTAGTAAAAAGCTCGAGCATGTGTACTGTATAAACTTTAACGACACTGGCTATACCGAGAGCGAATGGTTAGATCGGTTTGGCGATATGCCATTAGACGAAGCTATATTAGCCTACGCACAAAAGTATGACCTTACTCCACTAAATAATTTTGCGATAACACCCAATAATAATTGTTAAATCAAGCCGGCATGGGCAGTTTGCCATCCACCAAAAATTGAGTAGCGTTGAATTGGTAAATTTGTGTGTCGCCATTTTGTTTTAACGCTACCTGCCCGGCGATCTCTTTTAACATAAGGGTAATTAAATATTGAACGCAGATTCCTTCATTATTTGCTCTGCCCGGCTAATCCCCAGCCGCTTCGCAACGGCTTGCCAGTGTTTAACCGCACTTAGCACTTCGTCGTGAATTTGAGTTGCCTGGATTTGAGAAAGCCGAAAGAAACCTTTTACATCAAAGGCTAACTGGTAGTCTAAGGCGTTGTCTGTATCAGTAATGTTCAGGTGTAGGCCTTGTTTACCAACGATGGGGTTTAAGTCATAAGCAGGTGATAACTTCCAGCCATTCTTAGTAAGTAAAAAACCATGATTGCGCAGGTGATCATCCGTATTAGACACCGCAATATTAAAGACGATACGCCGCCACAATTGTGCTAAATCAGCTTCTGTTTGTGCTCCCTGTTTGGAAAGAAACTCAGCAATTTCCAAATAACTGGCACCTTGAGATTGTTCGCCATCATAGTATTGCAGCTGAGTCATAGCCGATGAAAAATGCAGCCGCTGCTCTCCCTGCCGGTCAAAGCGCTTTGTTAAAAAGGTATGGTGTTGCGATGAAAACTGCCTGATCTCACTTGGAAACATCTCAACGCCAGCCGCTAAAGCTAGCTCATAACAGACCATCTCCCACGCACCAACATCATGGGTATCATTTATATTAGGAAATTTAGCTATCCATAATTGATTTTGTTCATCGGTTACACAGGCTTTTGGTCTGGCACCGCCTAAAGATGAACCTGGCGCAATCAGCATTTTTAGCCAACGATAATACTCGTCACTGTCGATGTTATCGTCTTTTTCAATTTGCATGGCGGCGTGCTCTAACTCACGTAAAGATGCCATTGGCGGTGCAACAAACTCGACATGATTGTCTAAGAAAGGGTTGTCTGAAAAAGAGGCATCTAAACAATCAGTATTGTCAGCTCGCTTAAATCTGATCCCTCCCATTCGGTAAGAATCATGTACGCCCAGCAAGTAATCCAATTCATTTAATCGACTCGTTGCCCGAATGTCCTTACGCGCTTCAATAGCAGCGCGGCGTTGCATCAAAATTCGCCCCCAACGATCGGGAGATGAGTCCAGAAAAGCCCGGAAGTTTTTATCGGCTTCGTCATTGTAAAGTTCACCAGCATATAGTGTCAGCATAGGGTCTATTTGCAAGCGATAAGGTGACGTAAGAAATACTTTATTGTACGCAAAGCTAAACACACCACCCCGACTTGATTCACTGTAAGCAAGGTGCCCAACCAATAATGGCTGTTCAATTGGATGCCAGTCGGCATATACCTCGACGATTTCACGGCTCATCTTGAACCTTCCAGCAATTTTATATTCTGCAGCTTGATGCCAACTTCATCATGAGCAGCCATTTCTGCAAAGTTACTTTCCATTCCCAACACGGCCATGATCTTCAGGTAAGTGCCGATAGCAACACCAGGGTCACCAGCGAATACCTTGTTCACGGTTTTATGATCAAAGCCAGTTCGCTCACACAATAATTTTTTAGTAAATCCACGGCGTTTCATGGCTAACAACAAGTCCTCACCAAAATGCGTAAGGATTTTTCGCTGTTTGGGAAACAGAACATTGTGCAAATCACGCTTAGCCATACATCACCTTGTAGGACTATATTCCTACTATTCTATAAATAATAGGAATATAGTCCTACTTCATCACATTGGCAACTATTAGGAGAAATTAAGAGGACTATGATCCCATATAAGCGCTATTAATAGGGTTAATATCCCACTATAAGATACTCCATACATAATTGATGAAGTTGATAGCACGATTTCCCAGCTTTGCTAATTATTCAAGCCGGCCGTGGCAGTTTTCCGTCAACCATAAATAGCTCTGCGCTGAATTGATATAGCGCGCTGTCGCCTGCTTGTTTAAATACCACGTGTTCGGCGCTTAGCTCGCACAGCCACTGGCTGGTGCTGTCGGGTTGCTTGTGGGTAAACGCAGCTGCGCTAAACAGGCCAATACACAGTTGCTGTTGGGGGTGGCGGGCAGAGCAATACTGAAATAATTCTACCCCGGCGCTGCGCATAGCAGTACCTAATGGCTGGGTTTGCTGGTAACTGGTTTTATCGGTAAGCGTTTGCTGATAAGCGCTAAACGGTGGTTGCTGTAAACACACTCCTTTGTCGGAGTAATAGCTGGCACTAAGCAAGGTATGTTCGGTGCGCAAACTGGCTTTGGGCGGCGCGGCGTCCATCGAGTGCCAGAACAATAGCCGGTAGTAAGCTGACTCAGCCAGACAAACTTCCGCTGTGCTGCCAGCATAAAAAATACCATGCTCGTGCACGCTACCAAAACGTGAGCCCCACTTTAGCGGTGGATAACGAAACGGCGTTTTCAGCAGATAGTGTAAATCAGTCGCCGCAGCGGGTAACGCTGGCTTGGTGCTTTCCAGCAATTGCTCAAGCAAGGCCTGCTCTGCCAGGGTATCGACCAGACTGAGGGTAGCCACCTGTTGCTGGCTTTCTACCAGCCGGTGCAGCTGGCCACTTAGCTCAGTAATATGTTGCTCACCGCGGCAGGCCTGCCAGATCAAAGTTTTCCTCTGAGTGCGTCAACCACCTGCAATACCTGAAACAGGCCACTAATGCTTTGCACCTGCTGTGCCGGCACGCCACCGGTAATAGTATTGTTAGTGTGCATAAAGTGTTTAATCCAGGCTGGATCACCGCCGGCCAGGGTATACACCGCCCGGGCAACCCGGATAAACAATAGTGCGAGCTCGCCCTGCTTGGATGCCGGGTCCAGCGACAAACTCTGTTTTAAGCGGCTAACCGCGGTACGATGCACACCTAACACCGCCGCCAGCTCGGCTTGCTTTAAGCCTAATTGCTCACTTGCATTAAGTACGGCTTTTGCCAGCACGGCATCAGCCGTTGCTACCGGTTTTAGTAATGCGCTCATATCACTCACCATTTGATGAAATTTCACAAATAATAGCTCAAATGTGTAAATAGCACAATTTTTGCGGCAAATAATACTGGCTGATGCCACAAAAAAGCGGCAACAAAATTTGTCACAAAAACCGCTTATGCGACGGGCCTGTTAAAAGTATAGGAGCAAGGCGAGGGTGAAGCTGCTGGTTAACAGCTGGTGCCCACTGCGGTGGAAATAGCCGACTAGCCAACCGTGCCAAGCCGTAATTTAACCAGGTAATGCCGTAGCTGAGCCACCCGCTCTGAACGGTTAAACAGCTGATATAGCGTTAGCCAGTCTGCAGGTGGCATCCAGCATACGCCATTTTGCCAGTGGCAGCGCTCTGGGTTAAAGTGCCAACGGGTTATGCTGTCATCCTGCCTTACCGCAATGCCCGCCATCAACTCTATATCTGGCCAGCCTGCCCGGCTAAAGCGGGCGAAGTGTGCAGTGGCGTATTCACTATGAGGTGGTGAGTGTTGCAACTGATACTCTGCTGTTAATATATGACAACTAGCGGCAAAGTCATCCTCGCTACATACAATATCAATATCATTTGGTGTCACTTCCAACCCTAAGTGCCACAGCAGACAACTGCCACCAACACCAAACTGAAATGGGCGCAGTAAATCAGACAACTGCTGCAGCTGTATCAGTAACTTATTATTATTCATCTAATGCCTTTATCAGTTGCGCTAAATACGCCAGTTTCTCATTGTTTAATTGGCGGTAGTCAAAGTACGGACACACCAGCAGCCGGTTAAACTTGTCTATCGCAAACTCGTTATTCAGCCAGGTTAACTGCGCCGCCAACCCTGCATCAAGCAGGGCCTTAGCATGGGTTCGGCCGGCAATAATATGCACGGTTCTTAATTCGGGTTGCAGTTCAGGCGCGCTAAAAAGCAGCGCAGTATTACTGCCGGTCTGCAATAAAAACTGATCCCGATACTGCTGCCAACTGACAGCCTGGCGGCTAAAGGTAAACTGCTGAGCATCCAATACAAACAGCAATTTGCTATACACATTAAACACCTTGCGCCAGCCATTGCCGCAGGCACTATTTATCAGCGCAATTTCGCCGCTTTGTAGCGGCTTTAGTTGTTGTAACTGAGCGTATTCTGCCATCGGCGGCCGCCTGGCAATATATACCCGGATGTCAGCTGTATCTTCGCCAAAACCAATGTCTGAAGTGTTATTCATACTGACCCGACCAAAAATAAAAAAGGGTGGCCACGGCCACCCCAGAAAATACAATGTAGCAATTAAGCGTCTTTGGACAACAAATAGCTAATTAACTCCTGCAGCTCGTTTTCCAGATCGCGCTGGTTCAGGGCTTCATTCAGAATTTTGTATTTGTCGTTTACCACCAACATGGGTACTGCACTTAACACACGGCTTTCTGATAGCTCGGTTTGTTCTTTCTTCATCTGGTTGGCCGCGCCACGCACTGAGAAGCTGCGCATGGCTTTTTCATACTCTTCAGCAGTAATGTCGTTAATCAGCATCAGACTGCGCACGTCATCTTCATTTACGAACGGTACCCGGCTACGATGGATCTGATTAAAAATAGCCGATGCAACCTGATCGCCCTTACCCATGTTTTTGCCAACAAGGTAGGCACGGGCCAGCATATTCTGAATTTCCGGCGACGCGGCACGGATAAAATCGACGTGGACTTTCTGAAATTCGGCGTTGTCAGGCAATTTTTTGGCCAGGCTTTGCGCTACCGGTTCAAACCCATAGCAGCCGCCACAAAAGAACGAAAAATATTCTTTAACTACCGGCTTAGCTGATGCTTTCTCGGCAATCACCTGATAATGCTTACCTTCAACAAATTTTGAATTGGCACTTACTGCTAATGGCAATAACAGTGCAACCAAACATAGTGATAACAGCTTTTTCATTTTAACTTACATCCTTAATCGGGCCGACTCAGCCGCTAGCTTAACAAATTGTCAGTAGCCTGGCACCAATGATAATGGCGGTTGCTGCAATAATGCCAGTTGTTCTTTCAGCACCAGACATTGTTGCTCCCAATATTTATCAGTAGCAAACCAGGGGAAGCTCTGCACAAAAGCCTGATCTTGCCAACGCCGGGCTAACCAGGCCATATAGTGCACTATACGCATTGCTCTGAGTGGCTCGATCAGTTTTAGTTCCGCAGGATCGAAATCACAATATTGCTCATATTCGTCAAGCATCAGCTCTAAGGTCAGTCGTTGCTCTTGCTGATCACCGGACAACATCATCCACATATCCTGAATTGCCGGCCCGGTGCGACAGTCGTCCAGGTCTACAAAGAAGGGTCCCTGGTCAACGTAGAACAGGTTACCGGCATGACAATCACCATGCAGTCTAATTTGCCGGCCGGGTTTATATTGCCTGCCCGCCTCGGTAATGACCTGTTGCAGCACCGTGTCAAAAGCCAGTCGCATATAATCGGGGATCAATTCCAGCTTGTTCAGTACTTGTTGGCTTTGCAGCAGGTGGCTGTCGATGCTGAAGGTTGGCCGGCTGACAAAGGTTTTTTTGGCGCCAACCTGATGCATCCTGCCAAGAAAGCGCCCTAACATCGCCAGCTGTTCGTCGTTGTCTACTTCCAGCGTTCGCCCACCGCGGCTAGGGAACACCGCAAAATAATAGCCCTGATACTGCAGTAAACTGTCGCCGTTAAACCGCAGTGGCGCCACCATAGGAATATCGGCATCGGCCAGTTCAAAGGCAAAATCATGCTCTTCCTGAATTTGCTGTGGACTCCAGCGCTCTGGCCGGTAAAACTTCACCACATATTTTTGCGCTTGCTCGCTGTGATCCGGGTAAGCCGTAAACTGATATACCCGGTTCTCATAGCTGTTTAATGCCAGTAAGCCGCTACTGACATCCAGACCTAACTGCAATAACGCATCCAGAATAAGTTCAGGCCCAAGGGTGGCAAAATCAAACCGGCTGATGACTTCACTGTTAACGGCCGGCAAAGAATTTATTCCCCTGGCTGACGCTGTAGCCATCTTCTGACAATTCAGTCACCTTAAATTCAATATCCAGAATGGGTTTAGCAGCGCTGTAAGGGTCAAGTGCCAGGCTTACCGGCACATTAAGATTGTCGCCGCCAGCGATGGTAACTTGCGTCAAGCCAATCCAGGTTATCCCCGCCACGCCCGAAACCTCAAGCTGATAACGTTTTTCCTGCTGCGATTTATTAATAATGCTAAGGGTGTAAGTATTTTCGACCAGCCCTTCAGGTGTTTCACGATACAGGGCACCCCGGTCGCGAATAATATCCAGCTCCAGCGGTTTGCGCAGGTACAGGTTGGTGGCAAAAGCACCGCAAACAATAAGCAGAATAATAAAGTAGCCTACCAGTTTTGGCCGGAATACCTTAGTGGGTTTGCCGTTTAAGCTATGCTCTGTGGTGTAGCTTATCAGGCCGGGTGGGTAGCCCATTTTTGCCATTGTATCGTCGCAGGCATCAATGCAGGCGCCACAGTTAATACATTCATATTGCAGGCCATTGCGGATATCTATCCCGGTTGGGCAAACATGAACACACAAGTTGCAGTCAATGCAGTCGCCAAGGCCTTTTTCTTTATAATCGTTATCTTTGCGGCTGCGGGGACCGCGGGTTTCGCCACGTTGCTCATCATACGTTACGGTAAAGGTATCTTTATCAAACATGGCGGACTGAAAGCGGGCGTAAGGACAAATGTGAGTACACATAATTTCCCGCATCCAGCCGGCGTTGCCATAAGTACAGGCTGCAAAAAACAGCACCGAAACAACAGCCCAGAACCCGGCCTGAAAAGTAAAAAACTCGATAAATAAAGGGCCTACGGGCGTAAAATAACCAACAAAGATTAATGCTGTTAATAGCGCGAAAGCCAGCCAGCACACGTGGGTCAGCGCCTTTTTAACAAACTTAGCGATTGACCAGGGGGCCTGGTCCAGAGTCATGCGTTGGTTGCGGGTGCCCTGAATTTTTTCTTCAAACCACATAAAAATAAAGGTCCATACCGACTGCGGACACAAATAGCCGCACCACACCCGACCATAAAAAGCGGTAACAAAAAATAAGGCATAAGCAGCTATAACAAAAATCCAGGCCAGGATAGTGAAATCCTGTGGCCACAAGGTCAGGGCAAAAATATTAAACTTTTGCTCGCCAATGTTTAGCAGGATAGCCTGTTTGCCGTTGTACTGGATCCATGGCAGCAGCATAAACAACGCCATAAAAATAAAACCCATATTGCGCCGCAAACTCTGATGTAAGCCTTTAACTGAGCGCACGTATATGCGGTCCCGCGAAGCATATTTCGCTTGGTTTAATTGCTCAGGTTTATAGGTTTCCACCTTCACAGGTATATTTTTTATATCGATGCGGTTGTTATCCACTGCTACCTCTTACCAGCTGCTGTGCTGGGGCAAGTATAACAGCCTTGACCAGATAATATTTGATATAAAATAAGCCTCAGAGCAGCAGATGCACCGTTGCCAAAAATACTTTACAATAGTGGCTGCGATTTTTGAGGTGCGCTATCAGATGAAAAAGTTTTTCTGGCTTGCTGTGATTATTTTGTTACTTCTTACGTTCTCTGATCATGAGTTACTAAGACCCTATCGTGATCAGTTATATGGCCTGATTCTGGATAACGCCCCCAGTTCCGGAAAAATGTCTGATGAGCAGGCACTACGGCAAATTAAAAAGCAACTTAATGAGCTTGCTGCTAACTGGGGCGAAGGCCAGCAACAACAATTAGCCAAGGCTGCAGAGACGAAACAAAGCGTATTAACTTTTCATCAGCGTTACTGCGTAAATCGCGACTTTAATCCTATTTTATTTGGTGAGCCACTCCGGCAAAGCTGCAGCATTATCAGCAGCCATATGGAAGCCCTGACCAGCCCTTAACCGGGCAAAATTGACTGAGAAATACTATGCGTGTATGTGGAATTGAAATTAAAGGCAGTGAGGCAATTTTATGCCTGATGACATTAAAAGACGGTTTGTTCGATTTACCGGAATGCCGGCAAACCCGCTTAGCCCTGAGCAACGATAAAGACGCTGAAAGCTTACAAAAATTTCAGTTTAATCTGGCCAAACTAATTGAAGATTATAAAATTGAACAACTAGTGGTGAAAGAGCGGCCACAAAAAGGTAAATTTGCAGGCGGTGCTGTTGGTTTTAAAATCGAGGCGGCAATCCAGCTCATCAGTAGTTGTCCCAGCGTGATATTGTCCGTCAATGCCATTAAAGAGAAACTGAAACAGCATCCGCTACCTGTTGATTTTAAAGACACCGGTTTAAAAGGGTTTCAGGAGACTGCTTTTATTATTGCCTACGCATTTTTAGCAAAATAAGCAGCGTCACCGTAAATAAAGAGGCCGGCTTAGTCAGCGCCGGCTTTATTTTTTCTGTCGGGAATGTTCTGAAACTCAACGTCCGCTCCCTGAATGGCACGCAGAATTAACCGGCGTACTAATTTAGACTTCGCTTCACCGGTCAGCTCGCTAAGCTCATTTAACGCGGCTATCGCTTCCTCACTTAAAGTAAAGGTAGCATGGCGCATCGGCAGACGGCTGTTTTCGCCCTCTTCCGGCATTTGCTTACGTAAACTGACTATACGCGGCAAACCCAGCGCATAGTTATTTGCGTCATCAATAAACTCGTCAGCAGTAAAAGCCGGTTTACTTGACGGCAAACACTTTTTCTTCAGGTCGCTCAGCGCCATCTTCTTGTATCGCCTTCATTGCCAGAAGTTCTTCAATAATTGCCCGGATTTCATTGGCAGCTTTGCCGTCGCCATCGACATCCATTACCGATAAGCCTTTCTCTTCGCTATCATCATAAATATTCCTGCTGTAGGTAATATTTTCCAGCACCCTGATGTTGAACGACGCGCAAACCTCTTTGGCATCGAGGATCCGGGCAGCCTGATTAGGTAACGAAGGACATTGGGTCATGACGCATCCAACAATCATATCCGGATTAACGACATTACAGGCACTGACCAGATCTTCCAGATGTTCCAGGGTTTTCAGATCGCGCCGCTTAGGGCGCAACGGAAACAGCACATGGCTGGCTACAACCATCGCAGAACGCAAGGCTACGCTATCCTGGCCACCACAATCGACCACCACCACGTCGTAATGTTTCTCAAGGCTTTTTAACTCGAACCGAATTTTGCCGTACATCTGAACACAATTAATCCAGGCCAGGCTGGGATCGGTGTGCCGCTCTTGCACCCAGTCTGATGTGGTTCGTTGCGGGTCGCAATCTACCAGCATGACATTTGCCTGTTTTTCACGGGAGAAATACACTGCAATATTCTGCGCCAGACAACTTTTACCACTACCGCCTTTTTCACCACCAACTAACACGATCATTCACGCCACCTTTTTGAAATGCAATGACATACCCATGTCATTATGACCACAGTATGGTAAGTGTAGGCGAGGAAATGAACAGTAATGCTGACTATGAGGAATTATTTTCTATAAATATGGCTTTTTAGCGAAGCTTGTCTGCTAAGTAGCGCGTCAATATAAGCAACACTACTTAGCTATACCCAAATTCCAGCACATTACTGCTGGCGGCGGCGCCACCATAATAGTGGCCCAAGCAACAGTAACCCCAGGCTGCTGCTGCCGCTGCTACTTTCCTCGGGGTCGGGTAGCAGGGTATTGGGTTGTGGATTTAAACCTGCAGCACTATCTGGTCTGGCATCTACCACAGTAATACTCTCAACCGTAACCATATTTGCGGCACTGAGCGGCACATTATTCGCACGATCATTGGCAGTATAGTTGCGCAGTGGTAATCCCTGAATTCCGTTAAAACTATAGGTAGGCAGGCTGGCAATGGCCATCACCACTTCCATGTCTGCAGCGCTTATCTGACCGAAAACGGTATAAGCACCTTCAACAGTATCCAGTTTAGGGCTGCCGGCACTGTTATCCGTTAAATTAATAAACCACTGACTGGTTGCACTATTGGGGTTACCCGGAACTTTCGCCATCGCGATGGTAGCCCGAACGTTAGAAAGTTTTGGTTCGTTAACAATAGCGGCATTTGTTTGGATCGGGGTCAGCGGCAGTTGTTCTACAAATCGAAAACCGCCGCCCTGGATAATAAAGCCGGGAACGGAACGATGCACAACGGTCTGATCATAGCGGCCACTATTCACGTAAGCCAAAAAATTCTGTACCGTTACCGGTGTGGTTTGATCAAATAAATTAACCTCAAAATCACCCAGACTGGTTTTTACCTGAACGATGGTTGCTACTGCCTGCTGGCTGGCCAGTAGTAAAGTTACCGCAACCACAGATGAAACAAATATATTCTTAATCAAAGCGCTCTCCCGCACAGGTCGTTAAATTTGTGCAGTGAGCATAATCAGCTATCACCCCGCTTACCAGCGCGATTACACTTATTAACTAATTCATACAGTTGCCAGCGCCTTTGTACCTGCAATAGATCCAGATCGGAGTGTCACTTAGCCGCGATCAGTTTGCGGCTTACTGGCCGTTTTTTTATCATTACCTTTGAACAACACTCGTTTTTTCGTTGTTTTTTTGGGCCATTTTTTCATCTGTCCACTGCCCAGCCCTTGAGGTATAACCGCACCAGCCTGACTAATTAACTGTTGCAGGTTAGCCGTTAAAGGCTGCATAAAGGACTGGTAGCTTTGTTCGCGCTGACAAATATTATTCAGTCCCGCTTCCCATTGGGCCGTCATATCCGGCAATGATGCTTCAGGCGGTAATGCCGCTATCAGTGCCTTACCGGCAATGGTTGAGCGAATGTGCTTACCTTCCCGCTGCAAGAAATTCCGTTTAAACAGCAGCTCAATAATTCCTGAGCGCGTTGCCTCAGTGCCTAAACCATCAGTGTCTTTTAAAATGCGTTTAATCTGAGGGTTCGTGACATAACGGGAAATGCCGGTCATTGCGCTTAACAAACTAGCATCGGTAAATGGCGCCGGCGGCTGCGTTTGTTTTTCAAGTAAGACACTGTCAATACACAGTAGCTGCTCGCCAGGTTGCAGTTTCGGTAAGCCTGTTTGTAACGGCGGTTCAGTATCCGTAGCGGCGCTTTTACGACTTTCATTATTACTGGCCGCAGGTAACAAGGCTTTCCAGCCTGCTTGCTCTTGCTTACGAGCTTTTGCCACAAAACAACCACCAGCAATCCGAACTTCCACCGTGCTATCGGTAAAGGTGCATGCCGGATAAAACTGCATCAGGTACTGACGGGCAATCAGGGCATAAAGCTTGCGCTCTGTTGCATCAAGCCGATTGCCAGACAGCGTTTTGGCTGTCGGAATAATGGCGTGGTGCGCGGCGACTTTGCTGTCATCCCAGGCTTTACTTTTTAACTGTAAATTTGCACCTGCAAGCGCGGCTTCTAACGCGGGTTCGTTTGCTGCTATTGCCTGTCCGACTTTACCCGCCTCGGAGAAGTGCGCGGTGGGCAGGTGGCGGCTGTCTGATCGCGGGTAGGTAATTAACTTGTGCCTCTCATACAATTGCTGACAGCTGTCTAACACCTGCTGAGCGCTGAAACCATATGCCTTGGCAGCGTCAATCTGTAATGCTGATAAACTGTAAGGCAACGGTGCATACTGTTTTTTATCTTGTTGCTGCACTCTGATAACCTCTGCCGGCTGGCCTTTTACAGTCCGTTGCACTTTTTCCGCCAGTGCTTTAAGTAGTACCCGGCCTTCGCTGTCCTGGTAGGGCTCACATGCTGCGCTAGGTTGCCACTGTGCGTTAAAGGTGGAGCCGTTATTGGTTTGCAGTTCCGCCTGCACCTGGTAGTAGGTCGCGCTGTTAAAACTGGCGATTTCCAAGTCACGTCTGACTACCAGGCCAAGTAACGGGGTTTGTACCCGGCCAACTGACAATACTCCCTGATATCCTGCAACCTGGCCGCGCAGCGTATAAGCCCGCGTCATATTCAAACCATAAAGCCAGTCGGCACGACTACGGGCCAAAGCTGAAGTAGACAACGGTACAAAGTTGGTATTAGGTTGCTGCTGTTTTAGTGCCTGGCGAATTGCTGCCGCATTAAGATCATTGATTAATAAACGTTTAACATTATCACGTTTCGTTTTAGGTACTTTGCACCAGGCGATAACTTCATCTACCAGCAATTGCCCCTCACGATCAGGATCACCGGCGTGGACCAGCATATCTGCCTGCTTTATTAATGTCTGCAGGATACTCAACTGCTGCCGGGCAGACTTTCTGGCTTTCAGCTGCCATTGATCCGGAATAATAGGTAGATGCGCAGCCTGCCAGCGTTTATAATCGGCGTTGTAGTCCTGCGGTTCTGCTTGCTCCAGCAAGTGACCGATGCACCAGCTGATAACATCACCATTGGCCAGTCGGATACATCCTGTGTCTTTGTGCTGAGGTTTAGGCAACACGGCAGCAATGGCACGTGCCATACTGGGTTTTTCAGCAATGTAGAGAATCATAGCAGCTACCAATACTGTATAAATTAACAGTTAATTTAGTTGTTCTGCCAGATAAATGCAAAAATTATGTGATAAAAATTTAGTTTTTCTACAAAAAAGACTACAGTATGCTTCTTGCGACTGTTTAAAGTTGTTCTGCAAAATCAAAGTAGTGAATCGGATGTATAACTATGACCCAATATAGTGAAGTCAAAAAGATCTGTGACGAATTGCAGCAAGCTGGCAAACCCGTCTCTCTTGATTATCTTTTGGCAAAAGTGTCTGGTGCCCAGGCCAGCCTGGTTGTGCATTATCAAAAATGGCGTAACGAGCAGGCAACCCGGATCCCAACGGCAGCTGAAACTGCGTTTAGTGAAGACTTTGTTACAGCTTTTCAGCGTGAAGCGCAGCAACACGCCAGTAAACAACTTGAGCAGTTAAATGAACAGTTAGCCCAAGCTATCCAGGCTGAAGTGCAGGCGGCAGATCATAATCAGCAAATTCAGAAAGATCTTGAGCAATTACAACAAAAACGCTCTGAGCTTGAAGTCAGCCTTGCCCATCAGCAACAGCAACTGGCAGTGCAGTCTGAGAAATATAGTGCGGTAAAGGATGAGCGCGATCAGGCTTTGCAGCATGCCAAAAGTCAGCAGCAGGAACTGGCCGACTCAAAGCAGTTACAGGAAGAACAGCAGATGCGGCTGGATCAGCTGCATAATGAACTGGAAATTGCCGCCACCGAACGCCAGCAAAGCGAACAGCAATTACAGAAACAACTTGACGCTGCGGCCAACGACTTGCAACAAGGCGAGCAAAAGCTGCAGCAATTGCAGCAACAGTTAGCAGACACCAATAACCAGTTAGCCGCCAATGAACAGGCTGCCGCCAAGGCTGCTGATGATCTCAAAGCATTGCAACAGAGCAATGAACAGCTACAACAGCAATTGCAGCAGCAAAGCGAACAACACAGCCAGCAGCTGGCTGAACTGCAACAACAACTTAGCGCAGCAAATTCAGAGCAACAGGCCTTACAGAATAAACTGACGGAAGCGCTGGAGCTGGAGCAGAAACTACTTGAGCAACAGCAACTCAACAAGCAGCAGTTGCAGGATTTAGAGAAATATCAGGCTTCAGCTAAAAAATTTGCCGCTGAGCAACAACAAAGCAGCAACGAAATTGTTGAACTGCAAACCATGCTTAGCGAGTTTGAGAATAAACTGCAGCAAGCTACCAAGACAGAAATGCAGGCCGTGGCACAAAGCCGCCGTTTGCAGTTGCAGCTGGACCAACTACAGAAAGCTCAGGAAGAGGGCGGTAATGTCAGTACGAACAACGGCCAGCAAGATGCTATTGTTGCTGAGCGTGACAGAGCCTTACAACAGATTGCTGAACTGGAAGCACTACAAGCCAGCCTGACTGAAGAGCGGGATGCCGCGCTGGATCAGGTGGCGATTGAACAGAAACAGTTGGCTAAGTTACAGAGCAAGCAACAGCCAGATAATAACGCTGAACTTGAAGCCGCGCTGATCGCCCAGCAGCAATTGGTAGCCGATCACAAGACGGCATTAGACAGTTTGAAAGCAGAGCGGGAAGCGGCGCAGCAAGAAGCCGACGCCCAACGCAATCTGGTGAGTGAACTGCAACAGCAAATTGACCACCTGCAGCAGGTACAAAGCGAACAAGGAAGCGATCAGCCAGATCTACAGCAACTGGTCGATCAGCTTCGTGCCAGCAATAATATGATGAAAGATCAAAGTGCCATTACTGCTAACCATCAGGCCGAGCAACGCGAAACCATTAAGCAACTGCGGGATGAGTTACAGCAACAGCGGGATCAGATGCAGGAAATGCTGGTTGATAAAAATGGTTGGTCAAAGCAAAAGCAGCAATTAGAAGAGCAAGTGAGTTTCGTGAAAAGTAATGCCACTGCTACCATTGAACGGCTTACCCGCTATCGTGAACAGGCGCAGGAGAAAATTGAAAAGCTGGAACAAAAATTACGTGATCAGCAAAAAGATTCTGCTAAAGCCCACTAAAAATAAATATATATTTTCATGTACTTATGAATAACTCCTATTGCCGGCAAGCTGCTTTTCTGTGGCTTGCCATTTTAATAAGCAGTGGCTGTTCTACCCCCAATAATATCGATAGCCGAACCGGACAACCTGACAATGCCGCTGAGTTGATTGCTAGTCAGCAGCCATTTCGCAATCTGTACTATGGCAATATTCCTTATCCGGCTAATTGTGAGCAGGACTGCTACCTGCCACACCCGCTGGTTGACTGCAAAACCCCGGCTGAACAATGCCGATATACCGGCCCGCAACGCCCACCTGAAATAAAAAGTGGCTTCAGTGTCCACTGGCTGGGCCATGCCAGTTTCAATATTACGACGCCTGATGGCCAGCAAGTATTGCTGGATCCGGTAACCGGACAATTTGACTGGCCGGTAAACTGGGCAGCACATTTAGTGGGTACCAAAGCACGGCCGGCCACACCAATGGTCAGTGCTGAACAATTGGCCGCCACTGATGCAGTGCTGTATTCCCACCTGCATTATGATCACTTCAGTACCCGCGACATCAGACGAATTGGCAGCAACGCCCATTACTACCTGCCCTATGGCATGGCAGCCTATCTACCAAAGGGTGGTTATAACGCTACCGAGATGGCCTGGTACAGCAGTGCCCAGCAAGGAAAACTGACTATCCATGCCCTGCCTGCCCGCCATTTTAATAGCCGCACCTTAAGTGATGAAAATCAGGCGTTGTGGGCTGGCTGGTTACTTCAGCATGGTGATAAGAAGCTGTTTTTTGCCGGGGATACCGGCTATTCGCAGCATTTTAACGATATAAAGCAAAAATACGGTGCTATTGATATTTGTCTGCTGCCAATAGCCTCCTACCATGGGCCAAATTACCGTGCCGTACACATGACCCCGGAAGATGCCTTGATGGTGGCCGGCGAGCTGGACTGTAAAGTGATGATACCCTGGGGGTATGGTAATGCCAGCTGGCAGATGGGCGATATCAGCTCGCACTCGCCACTACTACGCTTACTGAATATGCAGCAGCAACTGGATAGCCAGGTGCCGCTGCTTATTTTAAATGAAGGCGATGCGGTAGCATTATAACCGTGCGCAGATTATGCCACCGGCTTTAAGCGGGCTTTGGCGGCCAGCTTGTCACCCAGTTTACCGGTCACTGCCCAGACACATAATGCCACCCAGGCAATCACCGAAAAACCCGCTGGCACATTTAACAAAGCAATTTTACCGGCATGCCGGCGATTCAGCAGTAGCGCTAGCAGGCTGGGTAAAAACCATACCACTAGAAAAAACAGACCAAATACCAGCAGAAAAGCCCAATCCGCTTGTTGCCAGGCGCTGCTAAAAGTAGCGATAAATTGATTTAAAGTTTCCATTTTTTATCCTTATTTTTTATCAGTAAGTTGTAAGTTGTAAGATGTTGTGGTTAAAGCTCAATATCAGTCAGCGAAGCTAATCGTGCTTTTAGTTCGTCTACTCGCCAGCGGGTGCCTTGCTGCACTACGGTATGCACTGTATTCAAAGCGTCGAGCGCTGCCAGTGGATTGGCTTGCAAGACAATAAAGTCGGCAACATAGCCGGCCTTCAGTTGGCCGTGGTCATGCAACCCCAGATGATTTGCGCCGCCATGGGTGGCAAGTTGTAATACCTGCCAATTGGTTAGGCCGGCCCCTTGGCTGAGCTCAAGCTCGCGCAGGTAAAAGGGCCCGCTGGCTACACTGTCGGTACCAATTGCCAATGGCACGCCGGCGTCATACAACCGTTTAAATAATTGCTGCACTTTAGGTAATTGCTGTTTTGCGGTAGTGACTTCTTCCGCAGTCCAGTCGTAACTTGGTGCTGCCAGTGTGGTACGCCAATTTTTACGCATTTTCGGGTGAAACACCCACATATCAGGCTCTGAATACAAACTGTCCAGCTCCCGGGCGAAATAAATCAACTCGTTCGCTACCAACGTTAAATCAATCCGTGTTTGCTGGTGTGCCAGTGTGGTGAAAAGCCGTTGCATCGGGGCGTTGTCATAGTCAACATGCTTGAACCAGCTGTAAGTGAACCGGCCGCTATGCGGGTTTTTACGCTCAGCAAGATAAGCCGCTTTGCCCTCACCGTTTAACAGCTCGGCGCTGGTGGGCAGCGCATGAGTTAAGGCGTCGATCCCAAGGTCTGCCGCAAACTGCCAACTGACACTATCAAGATGAGCAATGGCTTTCAGCCCTTCGGCATGAGCTAATCGAATACCCATCGCCACTTCATCTTTGCTCAGACCCTGATAAAGCTTTATATACTCTGCACCCAGTGCTTTTTGCCTGGATATTTCAGCTTGCCAGGCCGCTTCATTTTTGGGATAGACTGAGCCGCCCAGTATTGGTGTCGGTTCAAACACAAAACCGGCGTAACTCAGTTTAGGACCGGGCCAATTACCGGCCTGCTGCTGATGAACATATTCAGCATTGGCCTCTGTCTCACCGGCTGGACTAAATGCTGTTGTTACGCCAGTAGCCAGCGTACTGATGGCATGATAGCGGGTGAGCTCACTGTGGCCTTTTAAGGTAATGACCGGATTGCCATTTTGCATTTCTACGCGCATAGGCCCGGCGGTCAGGTGCAAATGCACATCAATCAAGCCGGGCAACACATACTGATCCTGCAAATCAATTTGCGTTGCCGCTATCGGTAACGAATTATTTGCTTGCAGCTGACCCATTTGCACAATGCGCCCGTCCTGCACCAGCAGCCAACCATCATTAAGTTGCTGCTCAGTAGCCGGATTAATTAACGTTGCATTGTGATACAGCACCGCCACTTGCTGTGCTGGATTTAAGCTATCCGCCTGAACTCCAGCCACCAACACATTAGCTATCAGACAAACTAATAAAGATTTTTTCATGGTTCGTTTCTCGCTTTTAGATGTTTGTTGGTTAAGTCGTGGCGGGGTTACCAGCTGTTACAACATTTTTTTTATTTATTTATGTAACACTTTGCCAACACCGGCAGACTTACCGATGGCATAGTGATAACGTTGATATGTAAATCAAAACAATAATAAGACATTGAGCGGAGAGGCTTTTTTGACTCGTTCTAACACCAGCACAGCAACGCCTGAGCAGTTTTTACTGGCGCTATGGCAACAATATCAGGGCGCCATCAGCCGCACATTAATGGCATCGGAAGCAGACGCCGCTGCACGGCAGGATTTAAAACAGGATATTTTTCTGGCGCTGCACCAGTCGGCTGAGCGGTTACAAACGGCTGAGCTGCCGCGGGCATATCTGTTCCGGATTGTGCATAACGTCACAGTTGATCATATTGCAAGGGCGCAGCGCCATAAATGGCAACCGCTGGATGACGAGACTCAGCAACAGATGCTGCAAGATTGTCCTTCTGCAGAGGTAGCTGAAAAGCAACAAAGCCAGCAATTAATGCAGGCAGTGCGGCGTTTATCTCCCGCCAACCGTCAGGTTATCTTGCTGGCAATGGAAGATTTAGACGCACCGGAGATCGCAGAAATTCTGCAGATAAGCCATGGTGCGGTGAGGGTGCGGCTTAACCGCGCCAAAACAGAGTTGATGGAGGTAATGCAACATGGCCGATAATTTTGACTTTGCCGCGCTGGCAAAAAGCTGGCAACAACAAGACACCCCTGCTGACATTATGCCGGGTGAGGCAGATTTGATTCAGGCCCGCCAGCGGCAACGCCAGCAAAAGCTGCTGATGTATGGCGAATGGCTGGGCGGGTTAGTGATGGCTGCAGCGGCATGCTGGTTGGTATTGACTATGCCAGATGCGCTGGGTTATCTGTCGGCAGCATTTCTGGCGCTGGGAGCAATATGTACTTTATACGTCAGCTGGCAGGTGCACCGGCCTATTCTGGCGTATGCCAACTGGAGCAGCAACGGGCTGCTGCACTTTCGCTACCGCGCCTGTCAGCTAAGCTTGCGCTACTATCGATACACCCAGCTTAGCTTTGTTGCTTTGCTGCTGTTTACTGCAGCACTCTGGCTATTACGGTGGTGGCAACCGGCTACAGCATCAGTCGACTTGTTAATGTTTTACAGTCTGATTGTCTCGCCCCTCTGCTTGTTTGGTATCTATCGGTTACAGCAAAAAGCCCGGATGAAAACCTTTGAACTTCTGCATTTAACTAAATTGACTGCAGATTTTGAACAGCAAGAATAACAATCAGCATTAAATACCAATAAAGTCTGAGTTGAGATAGCAGCATTGTTGCAGTCAATCAGCAGTCAGTAGCGTCGGGGTCTGCTGCTGATCAAGCCGTACAATATAGTCGGCAACTGCAGGTAACTGTTGCCAGCTAGCCTGGGTTAGGCGCTGAAACGTTTGCATAAAGTGAGCGAGCTGCTGCTCGTTCATGCCTTTGCCCCTGCGTTGCCACAGCTGTTGTTCTTGTTTGGCCCGCCAGCGACAGACGCAATCCCAGTCGGGTGCTTGAAGCCAGATTAGCGGCTTTAATAGACGCCAGTAGTCGGCGTAAAGGCCAGCCAGCTGTGCATTAACATAATAACGCCACACTGCATGTTTATCCTGCTGCGCTTCCAGGGCATTAACAGGTAGGTTTAGTTCAGCCGCCGATTGCGCTTTAATCCCCAGGCACCAGCCTTCTACAATTAGTAGCCGATACTGCTGCGCCGGCAGCGCAGCGACGGGTTCATCCAGCGCTTTATCAAACTGTGGCAATGATACCGGCGTGCCCGCCAGCACAGTATTAGCATCAGTAATGGCCTGCTGAATATTATGGCTGCCGGGCACGCCGCGCATAGCCAACAGCGGATGAACCGTTTGCGCCAGTTGCTGACGATGGGTTTTACTTAAGTAATAATCGTCCAGTGACACAGTTGCTGCAGCGATTCCCTGTGTGCGGAGAAACTGTACCAGCGCGCTGGCTAAGGTGCTTTTGCCGCTGCCCTGAGCACCACTAATACCAATCACAGCAGGCTGACCATTCATCAGGTCGGATTGCAGTTTATTGGCTAATCGGGCTAAGGTAGCCTGATACTGGTTGCTGGCAATAAAGTCAGCCATGCTGAATGCCCAAACACATAATAATAACGAGCCCCTTATGCTAAACGCTGCCGCTAAACCCCTGGTAAAACTGGTTGACCGTTACCTGCCAGATCCTTTTATCTTTGTCTTGTTGCTAAGCATAGTGGTTTTTGCTGCCGCTGTAATCGTTGAACAACACGCACCGCTTCAAGTGTTACAAATATGGGGTGACGGCTTCTGGGGGCTGCTAAGCTTTTCCATGCAGATGCTGCTGGTACTGGTGACCGGTTTTATGCTGGCCAGTACGCCATTGGTTACCGGCGTGCTTAACCGCCTGGCAAGGCTGGCTAAAACAGCCGGGCAAGCCATTATTATGGTAACCGTAGTCTCGCTGATTGCCAGCTGGCTGAATTGGGGTTTTGGCTTAGTGGTGGGTGCCCTGTTCGCCAAAGCACTGGCTCACAACGTTAAAGTCGACTATCGCTTGCTGGTAGCCAGCGCTTACTCTGGTTTTATTGTCTGGCATGGTGGCCTGGCAGGTTCAGTACCACTTATTATCGCCACCCCTGGCCATTTTACTGAGTCGGTTATCGGGGTTATCAGCACCAGCAATACCATCTTTGCCGGCTTTAACCTGTTGTTGCTGGCAATACTGTTTGTCGCCATTCCGCTGGTCAATTATCTGATGCTGCCCAAGGCCGCCGACAGCGTGTATGTCGATCCGGCCAAATTGCAGCAAGATATCCTACCGGATAGCAAAAATACACGCCCTGCTGATAGACTGGAAAACAGCATGTTGCTGGGTGTACTGGTGGGCGTTGCCGGTATCGGCTATTTAATCCAGTACTTTGCAGCGGGCGGTGGCCTTAACCTGAATATCGTCAATTATCTGTTTTTATTTCTGGCCATTCTGCTGCATGGTTCACCACGGCGATTACTGCATAGCCTGCAACAGGCGATACAGGGCGGTGCCGGCATTATTATTCAGTTTCCGTTTTACGCTGGCATTATGGCCATGATGGTGCAATCGGGTCTGGCACAAAGTATGTCTCAGTGGTTTGTTAGCTTTGCAACAGCTGAAACCCTGGCATTCTGGAGCTTTATAAGTGCCGGCATCGTCAATATTTTTGTGCCCTCAGGCGGTGGCCAGTGGGCGGTGCAGGCGCCCATTATGCTGCCTGCGGCAATAGAACTGGGTGCTGATGTTAGCCGGGTTGCCATGGCAGTGGCCTGGGGTGATGCCTGGACTAATCTTATTCAACCATTCTGGGCCTTGCCGGTACTCGCCATCGCCGGCTTAAAAGCCAAAGATATTATGGGCTTTTGTCTGCTGCAGCTAATCATTAGCGGAGTAATCATCAGCCTGGTGTTGAGTTTTGCCTGAATATTGTTATCACGATAGTCCCGCCCCCAACTTATATTGCTGCATTACCGCGGCAAGTGCTTGCGCTTCAGGCTGCGGGTTTGCGCTTAACGCAGCAAATACGCCCTGTTGATCTGCAACACTTCTGTGCTGGCCGAGCTTTAACTTACCATTTAACTCAGAAATAGTGACCTTAACACCAACAATGCCTCTGGCCAGCTGCTGCTGATATTGCTCTGGCATTTTCAGCAGCGCTACTGCCTCGTCGGGTTCATATTTAGCGATTTGCTGCGCAAGTATTGCTCTGGTATTTCTATCATCAAGCAATTCTACCTGCCCCAGCACCTGGGCCACTGCATAGTCCCAGGTTGGCACCGCTTTTTCACTTTGATACCAGCGCGGCGAAATATAGGCATGTGGCCCGGTAAAAGTAATCAGCACCTGTTGCTTATCTAATTGCTGCCAGTGTGGGTTTTGCCGGGCCAGATGACCATACAATACGCCGTTCTCCCCTTCATCCCGCTGTAACAACCAGGGTACATGACTACAGAAAAATGGCGTGCTTACCAGGGTGCCGAAACTGTGCTGGTCGATAAAATCGTGCAGGGTGTTTTTATTGGCAAAGGCCATATTCGGCGGGCAATAAAGCATACTTTATTCCTTACGCGCTATGGCAAACGCATTACTGAGCGGGCTAAAGCCGACCTTAGGGTAATAGGCCATCGCCGTTGGGGCACTTAACAGCAGCTGCTGCACCTGGGGGCCGGTAACCCGCTGCACCTCTGCCAGCAACTGCGCGCCAACGCCCTGTTGCTGTACCGCTTTATCCACCAGTAAATCTGCGATATACACTACAAAACTGTAATCGGTTAAACAGCGGGCCAGCCCCACCAGCTTGTTATGCTGGCGTGCCGTAATAATTAAGTTGGCGTGTTGTAACATGCGCTGCATCCGCCCGGGCTGATCGGTCGGCCGATTAATACCCGATGCAACATACAACGCAATGGCCTCATCGAGCTGAAGCGAAGGTTCGATGGTAAATAGTAATGACATTAGCGGTACTCCGGTTGTGTATCAGGCTATTTAACCGCTAAACTGGCATGTTATAAATAACCAGTTTTCACAAATGGAGCTTACCAGTTGCCCGCTTTCCGTCTGAACACTGATACCCTTACCCTAACGGGTAGCGGTGAATTACAGCAGCAGCTTTACCTGAGCTTGCGTCAGCAACTATTAAGCAAGCCCTGGCCTGCCGGGGCATTATTGCCATCCGAGCGGCAACTGGCGGCTGATTTACACCTGAGCCGCAGCACGGTGCAACAGGCGTTACAGCAGTTAGTAGCAGAGGGCTATATTGAGCCACAACAGGGGCGCGGCTATGCCATTGTTGCAGCATTGCCTGATAGCTTTTTCGCCGCAGAGCACAGCAGCACGACAGCAACTGTGGTGTTACCCAGCCAGCATTATGGCTTAACGGCAAAAGCACCTTCGCCGGCAGGTCGGCTACAACCTGGCGTATCGGCATTGCAGCAATTTCCATTTAGGCTATGGCAGCAGTTACAGCAGCGCCATGCTGACCGGGCCGTATTGTGTGGCATGGCTGGCGATCCCCTAGGCTACGCACCACTGCGCCAGGCTCTGGCTCTGTATCTGCGTCAGTCGCGGCAATTAGTGTGTGATGAAAACGCCATTTTAATCACCACAGGCGCGCAGCAGGCGCTGTTTATTGCTGCAAAATTAGTCGCCAGCAGTGGCCAGCATGTGTTAATAGAGTCACCGGGCTATCCGCGGTTAAAGCAGGCATTGCAATTGGCAGAATTGCAAATTAGCTATGCTCCGGCCGCTGGCACCTGTGGACTTGACCCCGCGCTACTACCGCGAAACAGCCACAACAAAGCACTGTTTTTAACACCATCACACCAGTACCCGTGCGGCGGCATTATGCCGCTAAGCCAACGGCTGGCGCTGCTTAACTGGGCTACAACTGAACAATGCTGGTTGATTGAAGATGATTACGACAGTGAGTTTCAATACCGGCACCGACCGATGGCCAGCTTACAGGGCTTAGCCGGCGGCCAGGGCGTAATGTTCGCCGGCTCCTTCAGTAAAACCCTGTTTCCGGGTCTGCGCTTGGGTTATCTGGTGCTGCCGCCAGAACTGGCGGGCCAGGCGAGTGCCATTCAGCAAGCCTTACATGGCGATGTGGCCCTGCTACCGCAGGCAGTGCTGGCCGATTTTATCGACGAGGGTCATTTTAACCGTCACCTGCGTAAAATGCGCCGCTATTACCAGCAGCGCAAGCAGCTAGCGGTAACCCTATTGCGACAACACCTGCCACACGCCAGCTTGCTGGCGCAAGACGCTGGCCTGCACCTGACAGTGTTGCTGCCAGAGTTGACCGATGATGTGACGCTATGCCGGCAGTTAAATAGCCAGGGTTATAAAGTACAACCCTTTAGCCGCTACTGCTTTGTAAATGAGCCCGAACGCGGTTTAATAATTGGCATAGCGGATGCCGATGAAAATATGCTGTTGCAGTTAATCAACTTGCTTAAAACTTTCAGCTTCATACCTGAAAGCACCATGTCATGAACCGTTGCCCGCTAAATAACAATAAACTAATAACCAGCTGCGCCTTGAATTATGCCGTCGCTAACCGGATATCCTGTTTACAATTTATCAGTTCACTTCTACATATCAACAGCGTTTTCTAAACAGGCTTATAGCAGGAGCAGCACTATGCAACATATCGTGATTACCGGCGGCAATAAAGGCATTGGCCTGGCGCTGGTCAAGCAATATCTGGCAAAGGGTGACAAGGTATCGGTGATTTGCCGCCAGCCATCGCCAGAACTGGCCGATTTAGATGTTACCCTGTATAGCGGAGCTGAGTTGAGTGATCCGCAGAAAATCAAAGAAATTGCAGTTAAATTCGCCGATAACAGCATAGATGTGCTGATTAATAACGCTGGTATCTTTTGTAATGAAACCCTGGATAACTTTAATGAAGACACTATTTTAAAGCAGTTGCAGGTAAACAGCATTGCGCCCGTGCTACTAAGCCAGCAGCTACTGGGCGCGATAAAAGACGGTGGCAAAATAGCGATGATCACCAGCCGGATGGGTTCCATTGCCGATAACGATTCAGGCAGTTATTACGGCTACCGGATGTCAAAAGCGGCGCTCAATGCTGGCAGTATGTCGCTGGCGAAAGACGTCGCGCCGCGCAAGATCAGCGTTGGCATTTACCATCCGGGCTATGTGCAGACTGAAATGGTGGGTTTCGGCGGCGATATCAGCCCCGATGAAGCGGCCCGCCGTTTAAGCGGCCTGATTGCTGAACTCAGCCCGGCCAACAGCGGCAAGTTTTACCATAGCAATGGCACTGAGCTACCCTGGTAAATCAGACCTAAACACAGAGAAGCCGGCGTAAAGGCCGGCTTATTTAATCAGTGTTTGCTGTCTAACAACGCCTGCAATTGTTGCAGTTGCTCTTTAGTAAGCTCGGCGTTTTCCAGCAGATGTTTAATCGCGCTGAAGCTGTGTTCACCCACTTCACGCTGAATTTCGATGTGTCTTAATTTTGCGTGCTTGCCATGCTCAATTGCCTGCTGATGGATTTCAATCAGCTGCTGTTGCTCATGACCATCGACGTCTTTGTGAATAATAACGTGTTTAATACCGTCAGCATGATGCCAGCTGACACGCGGCGGATGAGGTGGCATCGGCGGCATTGGCGGGGCTTCACTCAGTAACTTTTCCAGCTTTAGCTGTTGCTCTGGCGCTAGCTCAGCACTGAATTTTTGCCACTCTTCACTGTCGCGCCAGTTCTCACCACTAAAACGCCACTCTTTTTCTCGCCGTCTTGCATTACCACAATCCGGGTTTCATGCTCTGTCTCTGGCGCAGGCTGCTCTGCTTGCGCCTGGGGTAAAGCACAGCCTGTTAAAAACGCGATTAAAGCGGCATTGACTATTATCATTTTCATCTTGTTGCTCCTTTAAATCCTTGTTACGCAAAATGCACTTTACTAATGAAAGTTTAATGCCAATATTTTTATTTATTTAAATCAACAACCTGGAATAATTACCAGCAGAAACATCCCGATATCTGCTATTGTGTATCCCGATATCGGGATAAAACGTCCGCAAACCACTTACCATTGCCGCCGGTTACCTGGCGAACCACCGTCGTCAGTAGCTTTGGCAAACTGGCACGGTCGTTGTAAGTTAGCACTATTCGTAATATTGAGAGCGGCAGTATGTCAATTCGCTGGGCATTGAGTTTAGGCATAATTTGCCTGTTATTGGTTATGGCGGCTAGTCAGATTTGGCTGGTACGGTTTTTTCAGGGCCAGATAGAACAGCAAATTAGCAGCAGTAGTTCAGAAATAACCCGGGTAGTACTAGCACAAACCGCGGATCAGCTGGAAACCATAATCCGCAGGCCGCCCCGGCCTCCGGCGCCGCCAGTACCCGCCAACGGTGAGGCACCGCGCGAGCAGGCCGAATCGCGCGAACACAGGGTGCGGATTATTGAGATTGAAAAAGACGGCCGGCAACTTAGCATTGAATCACTTGCTGATATTCACGGGCAGCAGGAGCAGCAAGCGGTAGCGCATTTACTGCAGCAAATAGCCGCCGAAAAACTGCAAGATCGCGCGGAACAACTGCACCGCAGTGGCCGCTTTAATCAAGCCGGGCCGCTGATTGCTGAATTTACCCGTTATACCATGCTGCTGATTGCCGCCAGCACCGCACTGGCCATGCTAATTGCGCTATGGCTTGGTCACCGCCTTATTCAGCCACTGCAACGGCTGGTAGCGGGTTTTAAACAGTTGCAACAGGGCCACCTGGGGCAGCAGGTGGCCACAACAGGTTTAGCAGAGTATCGTTTTGTCAGCGAACAATTTAACCAGATGAGCAGCCAGCTGGCCGCTTTGGCCGCGCAAGCAGAGCAACATCAGCAGCAACAGCATCTGGCCGAACTGGGCGAAATAAGCCGGGGTATGGTCCACGCGCTGCGCAACCCCATTCATACTTTAAGCTTATTGCTGGAACAGGTTGCCAGCAGCGACGATCCGCAGTTGCGCCTGCGTTTAAGCGAGCAGGCCGAGCAGAAAATGCAACATATCAACCGTAACCTGACGGCAATGTTAACCCTAAGCTGTGCCGATATTGATCGCAGCCAACCGGTATCACTTCAAAACGTCATTAATGATTTGCTGCTGGAATTCAGCACCAGGCAATTACGTTTTACGGTCAGTGGCGCTGGCAACGTCTGGCTGGCAGGAGCCGAAGCAGAACTGCGCAGTATTTTTCATACCGTGTTAGCAAATGCCGCTGAAGCGTCCGGCGGTAAGGGCAAGATCAGCATTGACGTGCAACCGCAGGCGCAGCAGTTACACATAACAATTTGTGACGATGGGCCGGGGCTTAGTCCCGATATTGCCAGTCGCTTATTCAGCCCGCATTGCTCAAGCAAAGCCGATGGTGCCGGCATGGGCTTGTATATCGCCAGCAGGCTGCTGAAGCTTTACTATCAGGGTAGCATTAGCCTGGAAAACCGTGCAGGCGGTGGCTGCTGCGTCACCATTTTATTTAATAAAATCGACACCTTTACCGCAGCTGGAGCGCAATGATGACAGCTGGAATTCTGCTGGTAGAGGATGATAACCAACAACGCCAGTTACTATGTCAGCTGCTACAAGCCGAACAGTATCAAGTATTTAGTGCCGCCACGGTGGAAGATGCCTTAGTGCTGTTAAAACAGCAACCGGAAATAGAACTGGTATTTAGCGACTGGAAGCTGGGGAATTATACCGGCTTAACTATCCTGAATTACGTGCGCAGCAACTTACCAGAGCTGGGCTTTGTGGTGGCGACAGCCTATGGCTCGGTCAGCCATGCGGTCGAAGCGATTCAGGCAGGCGCCGATGACTATTTAACCAAGCCGTTTAAACGCCAGGAGCTACTGCTAGCCGTTAGCAAAGGTTTAAACGCCAAGCAGCTACGCAGCCAGAACCGGCAATTAAGTCAGCAACTTAGCGAGCAGCGCCAATTGGTAGACTTAATTGGCAAGGCGCCCTGCATGCAGCAATTATTTCAGCGAATTAACCGGGTATCGAACAGCGATGCCACGGTGCTGATCAGCGGTGAAAGCGGTACCGGTAAAGAGCTGGCTGCGCGTGCCCTGCACCAGCTGTCACGCCGCAATAAAGGCCCGTTTATCGCAATCAACTGTGGTGCCATCCCCGAGCAACTGGCTGAAGCAGAGCTTTTCGGTGCAGAGAAAGGCGCCTATACCGGCGCTCATCAGGCGAAAGCCGGTAAGTTTGAAGCGGCTGCCGGCGGTACACTTTTTCTGGATGAAGTGGCCGAGCTGCCATTAAGCCTGCAGGCGAAACTGTTACGCCTGTTGCAGGAAGGCAAAGTAACCCGGCTGGGCAGCCATCAGGAGATTACCCTGGATGTGCGGTTAATTGCTGCCAGTCATCAGGACTTAGCGCAGGCCGTACAAGAAGGTCGCTTTCGGGAAGACTTATATTACCGCTTAAATGTGGTGCCACTGCATATGCCGGCGCTACGTCAGCGCAGTGAAGATATTCCGCAGCTAATTCAGCATTTTTTACAATTAAGCCAGAAGCGCTATCAGCTCGCCCTGGCACCACTGAGTAAAACCACTCTGAAACAATTAATGGATTACCCCTGGCCGGGTAACGTAAGGGAACTGGCCAACCGGATTGAACGCTTTGTTTTACTGGGCGATGAGCAGGAGCTGCTGGCCGGCTTAACCCATAGCACAAACAGCCCCGGCCAATTTGTATTGCCAACTGAAGGACTAAACTGGCAGCAGCATGAGCGCGACTGCCTGTTGCAGGCCCTGAACCGCGCCGGCGGTAATAAAGCCCAGGCGGCCAAATTGCTGCAACTACCTTATAAAACTCTGCTGTATCGGCTGGAAAAATATCAGCTGAATTAATACGGTAGATTACTCCAGCGTTATATCATCCAGCTCAAACTGGAACTCGCCTTCTGGCCCGTTCCATATCAACATCGCCACCGCTTCGGTGTTCAGCCCTTTAAATACCGAAAAAGGCGCCACTATAGTTTGCCAGTCGGCAGTCACTGCAAAGCGGTGGCTTACCGGCATAAAGCTGCCGGCTGAGAACGCATCCAGCCGGTACTCGCCCGGGGTACCAAGAATGCGAAAGCGGATACCCTTGATATCGCTGACATCACTGCCGCTTTCGATGCTACTGCTCGTTTGCCAGGCAACCCCCGCCCAGGGGTAGCTAAAACCAGGCCGGGTTACGCCGGTTACCTGCAACACACCTTGCTGCATACTAATTTCTGCTGATGACTTACCCTGCATCATGCTGTCGCTGCTGGCGGCAAAACCACCGCTGCGGGCGCTTAGGTCAGTAGTAAAATCAGCCACCAGCCCTGCAGCTATTTTTGCAGTTTCAGCTGGTAATTCAGGTTGGTGTAACCAACCATTTTTCCAGATAGCTTGCGGCGCCAGTAAGGTGGTTAAGCCGGCCATCGGGTCACTAGCCAGCAGTAGCATATCCGCCTTGTAGCCAGGCCGTAAATACCCCACGTTCTCTAAGCCAAAGGCCCTTGTCGGAGCCGAGCTGGCGCTCTGTAATACTTGCAACACCGGCACGCCGGCCCGCTGCAACAACACCATTTCAATAATTAAACTGACACCATGGGCGGTATTCGGGTTGGGCGCATCAGAGCCTGCCAGTACTAAAATACCTGCATCGGCCATTTGTTTCGTATTATTTACCAACAACTGGTAACGGTCTGACGGGATCAGCGACGGGTTAAAACGCTCAGTTAAACTGCTTATCGCGGCAGGCGTCAGCGCAGCTGGCGGGGCATTGAGCAGCAATTCTTCATTTATTTTATTGGCGAGCATACCTTCCATTACCGTCATGGTTGGAATGATAAAGCGTTGGCCGCCAGCCATCTGCTGCAGCAAAGTGTTGCTTACCGACTCGCTGAAAAAGCTGTGCACCAGGCCATCTGCACCCGCCGCTATTGCTTCTTCGGCCGACGGTAAATCTGCAATATGCACCACCGCCAATACGCCCTGTGCTTTGGCTGCTGCAATTACTGCAGTAAGGGTAGCCAGATCAATCGAAGGCCTAAAACGACGTAACGCTTTATCCGAGGTATAAACAATTTTGATAAAGTCAGAGCCTTCAGCCAGCCTGTCCGCTACAAATTTAGTAGCTTGTTCGGGACGCTCAATTACTGGTATTGCTCTGCCGTACTGAGTGCCATGGCCTTTGGCTGCGCTAACCAGTGTGCCTGCGCCGTAGATATCAGCCTTATTTGTTTGGGGCGTGCTGGCTCTGGCGGCCTTTTGTGTTGCCAGAAACTGATGATCACCAAACATATCCAGCACCGTGGTGACGCCAAAATTCAGCGCCTGCTGCAGTGCATCATCCCAGGCATGGACATGTGCATCGATAAGCCCCGGTATCAACCATTGGCTGTTGCCATCTACCCATGGCAGCGCAGTATCTGGTTTTTCCAGGTAAAGTTGCTGCACCCGACCGTTTGTTATTTCGATAAAACGCTCTTCGCGCCATTTTTCGCCATCAAAAAGCTGTACCGGCCCAAGAATAAAACTGTTATCCGTTAGTTCTGCCGGGCTGGCTGCCTTGGGAATCGGTGCCGGGCCAGTCTCTTGCTGTGGCTGGGGCAACAGCAGAAAAAATACTACCAGCAACGCTGCGATTAACATTATCACCAGACTTTTCATTATTTAGCTCCTGTATAGCGGCGAAAGACCAGCACACATAACCTCATCAGTACCATAGTGGTCAGCCCCAATATCGCCAGATGCAATAGCACTGGCTGGCTCTGATCCATAGCCACGATCTTCAATCCCAATTGCGATAAATGGTAACTCGGCCAGATCCAGGCCAGTTGCTGCAAAAAAGCGGGCAACATAGTGACAGGCAGCCACAACCCCGATAAAAAGGCCATTGGCAGGTACAACAGGTTCACTACACCGGGCGCTGCTTTGTCACTCAGGGTTAAACCCAGTAGTAAGCCAATCAGGGCGAAAGGCACTGTCCCCACCAGCAACAGCAGCGCTAACCCAAGCCACTGGCTGTGCTCCAGCCGCACGTCGCCAAAGATAGCGGCCACACTGAATAACATCAGAATAATCAGCATCGCAAACACCAGGCTGGTGGCCATTTTCGCCAGCAAATAAGCACTGACCGGCATCGGTGACAAACGCTTTAACGTTAACCAGCCCTGCGCCCGATCGCTGGCGATATTCATGGCAAAGTTAAACATCGCCGGGCCCATAATGCCAAAGCAGCAATACGTCACCAGCATATAAGCGGCATGACTGCTGCTGCCAGAAGGACTGAACAGCACCCCAAAAAAAACATAAAACACCACTGGAAAGGCCAGCGCCGGCAGCACAAAACCCGGGGTGCGCCAAACACTGATTAAGTCGTACCAGGCTTCTTTTTGATATATCGCAACGCTACTCATGCGGCTTGCTCCTTATTTGTGCTGCTGCGCTCAGCAGCCGGTGCGGTAAGTTGTAAAAAGGCTTGCTCCAATGCCACCTGCTTTACTTCCAGCTGGCTAACATTGCTATCCTGAGTCAGCAACGCCAATAGGGTTTGCTCAGCATGGCTGCTTTGTAGGGTAACCGTGCCCTGCTCACGGCTAAGCTGCAATACCCCGGGCAGCGCCAGCAAAGCCTGATCACTAAGTGCCGTGCAACATTGCACCAGCTTATAGCGGGTTAATGCTTTTAATTCAGCCGGGCTGCCACTGGCAATAAACCGGCCCTGATGCAGCACCATAATCCGGTCTGCCAGCTGTTCTGCCTCTTCCAGATAATGAGTGGTTAACACTACAGCCACCCCTTGTTGTTTAAGCTGGCGGATTTGCTGCCATAAATTGCGTCTGGCTTCTACATCCATACCCAGCGTAGGCTCATCCAGAAATACCAGTTTCGGTTTGCCTGCCAAAGCCAGAGCAAACAGCAAGCGTTGTTTCTGGCCTCCTGACAACCGGCCAAACCGCACTTTGGCTTGTGCTTCCAGACCGGCAACACTTACCAGCTCGGTAGCGCGATATCCGTTCTGGTAATAACAGCTGAACAAATCACACTGCTCGGCCACCGTTAAATTAGCGCTCAGGCTGCCAATTTGCATCATCACCCCACATTGCTGCCGCAGTGCCATGCTGCGGGTAGTGCCTTTTTGACTCTGACCTAACACCTCTATTTCGCCGCCATCTGCGCCGATTAACCCTAAAACAGCGGAGATAAGCGTAGTTTTTCCAGCACCATTAGGGCCAAGAATACACAACACTTCGCCGGCGGCCAGACTAAGATCAACACCGTCTAACACCGTCTTGCCAGCAAAACGTTTCACCAGGCCGGAAACCTTTACCTGTGTTTGCATTGCATTCATCAGTTACTCCTGCTCAGGTTTCGCTAAAAACTGTATAATTTGCTGGTTCAGCCACTCTGGCGCATCAGCCATAATAAAATGCTTAGCATCAGGGGCGAAGGCAAAGCGGTGATACTGCGCCGGTGCATTCGCTAACTGATTTTCATAGTTTTGCTGTACTTGCTCCGGCGAGCTGTAAGGCGCACCATTTTGTAACGCGCCCAGCGTTAGCACCGGCACCCGGATGTTGGCCAGCTGCCCCCGCAAATCAGCTTGCATTAGCTCGCCCATTACCCGGCCAGAGGTTTGGCCGTCAGATCGCATCATATTCGCGACGATCTGCTGCTGCCAGTCTTCGTCCGATGCCATGCTTTTTGCCATCGCCATCGGGTCAAACCGTTGTGGCTGCTGCGGCTGTTGCTCATTATTGCTGCCCGCGGCCTGGCTAAATAAGGCACCTAAGGCTGGCAAGCCATCAACATTTACTGCACCGCCAATCTGCTCTGACGCATTGGCCGCCAGCGCCAATGCCAGATAGCCGCCCAGGGAATGGCCGATAATTACTGGTTTATCCAGCTGTTGCTCGTTGATATAACGTAAAATCGCCTGCTGCTGAATTGCCAGATAACCGTCCCCCCAGCTTTGCATCGGTATCGGTTTTACCCCGGCAAAACCGGCCAGGGTGAGCACATGCAGCTGATAATCGGCTTGTAACGCCTGTACCGTGCTCTGCCACACCTCGCCCGATGACGCGACGCCAGGGATAAGAATAATCGCCGGGCCCTGACCGGTAACCTCAATCTCAAAACAGGCACACGCCTGTTGCTGCTCAGTTGCAGCCCCGGCATGTCGCGCGCTGGCCTGTGGGCTGAACAGACTGCCGGTTAACCCTAAAGCCAAAGCCAGTGTTAAAACCTTCAAATGTGATGTTTTCATTTTATCTACTCCGTTAGTGTTCTAAGTGTTTGTCAATGTTTGATATTGAGGTTGTCAGGATAAGTGTGCAGGCGTTCAGGTGCAGGTATGGTTTGTCATCAATTGCGGCTGACAACTGTCATACGACACTGTGACCTTTGTCACTGGCATAACCACCTGTTGCTGATTACACTGGCAGTCAGAACAGGTCGGGAGAAGTAGATGACGTCATTCGACAAACTGGAAAGCAAACTAAGCTGGGTTTATCTGATAAACCTTATTTTCTATATTATTCCGCTACTTACGGTGAGCTTCTCGCTATGGCAGTACTTGTGTATGGCAATAGCACTGTTAGCGTTTCTGGGCTGTTACTTCTGGGCTTATCGCTGTAATCGGCAGCAAATGCACTGGCCCATTGCCGGCATTGTCGTAGTGGCCGCGCTGATTACCCCGGTTAACCCGGGTTCCATTGCGATGTTTGCTTATGCCGGATTTTTTATCGGCTTCGCCTATACTTTGCGCCGCTATCTGCTGCAAATAATCCTGCTGGTTGGTTTGCTTATTTTATTGGACCTGCTGCTAAATATACGTTGGAACCTGTTTTTAGTGATGGGCATTCCTATTGTGCTGGCCGTCAGCATGCTGGGCCGGGCAGAGCAGGCAAAGCTGCGGCATCGCGTGGCCCAGCAGCAAAGTGAAGATGAAGTGAAACAACTGGCCACCATGGTAGAGCGGGAAAGAATTGGCCGTGATTTACACGACATTCTTGGCCACACCTTATCCAGCATTATTTTAAAGGCTGACCTTGCAGAAAAGCTGCTGGCACGCCAGCAAACTGAGGCCGCCCAGCAACAATTAACCGAATTAAGCGAGATTGCCCGCGCTGCCTTAAGCCAGGTGCGGCAAAGTGTTTCGGGCTATACGCATCAGGGGCTGACTGCGGAAGTGGCCAAGCTACTTAGCCGGCTGCGCGACGCGGGCTTTGCGGCAGAACTTACCGGCAAGATCCCTCAATTAGATTGCCGCCGGGAAACGGCAGTGGTGTTAGCACTAACCGAACTGGTGACTAATGTAATGCGCCATAGTAAAGGCGACAGCTGCCAGCTGCGCTTTACAGAGCACGCTGATACCTTGCATATTTACTTAAGCGACAATGGTCAGCAAGCTGACGTAAAAGAAGGCAATGGTATTCGCGGCCTGCGTGAACGTCTAGCGGCGATTAATGCAACCCTTACTTTGGAGCACCAGCAGGGCCTGACCGCCACGATTAAGCTGCCCCGGCAACCAATCATGTTACAGGAAGCAACCGAATGAACATTTTACTGGCTGAAGATCAAGCCATGGTCCGCACTGCCCTGGCCAGCTTGCTTCGTCTTGAAGCCGGCTTTGCAGTCACTGAAGCCGCAGATGGTGCGGCAGCCTTAGCGCTGTTAAAAAACCAGACTTTTGATTTGCTGCTAAGTGACATTGAAATGCCAGGCTATACCGGTATTGAGCTGGCGCAATATGTGCAGCAGCAACAGCTGGCGACAAAAGTGGTGATCATTACCACCTTTGGCCGCGCCGGCTATGTAAAAAGAGCAATGGATGCCGGGGTCGGTGGTTTTTTATTGAAAGATGCGCCGGTCGAGCAACTGATACAAGCGATACAGCAGGTGATGGCAGGGAAAAAAGTGGTCGATAGCGAGCTGCTGTTAAACTCGCTGGGTGAGCGGGACCCGCTTAGTGACAAAGAGCGTCAGGCACTGCGCCTTGCTGCCGATGGTAAAAGCACCAATGAGATTGCTGGCGCGCTGTATATTGCCGAGGGTACCGCACGTAATTATTTGTCAGAGGCTATTAGCAAGCTGCATGCTGCCAACCGGATTGATGCCGCAAGGATCGCCCGCCAGAAAGGATGGTTATAATTGATGGATTTTCGCACTAAAATTAAAGCTGATCGTCTGTTGCAAAGCCGCAGTGGCGACTTGCAAAGCGCGCTGGAAAGCGATCGCGGCCGGATTATTAATTCCGCTGCAGTGCGCCGCTTACAGCAAAAAACTCAGGTATTTCCACTGGAGCGTAATGCGGCGGTGCGTAGCCGGCTGACTCATTCACTGGAAGTGCAGCAAACAGGTCGCTTTATTGTGCAGACGATATTTCGGTTATTATCAGCGGAGCAGCAAGAAGCCTTTGGTTTAATGGGGTTAGAGCGTTCAATAGAATCGCTGGTAGAAATGGCCTGCCTGCTACACGATGTCGGCAACCCGCCCTTCGGCCATAACGGTGAAAGTGCAATTAACCACTGGTTTCGCCAGACATTGCCTGAATTAAACCGCTGCCATCAGCTGACAGATAACACCTTATGGCAAACGTTATGCTGTGAGCTTACCCAGTTTGAAGGCAATGCCCAGGCCATCAGGCTGGTGCATAGCCTGCAGCGAATGAACCTGACTTATTCGCAAACCGCCTGCATTTTAAAATACACCCGGCAGGCAACGGCCAGCAAACCAGACAGCAATCATGCCCAAAGCTATTTGCAAAAAAAGCCCGGCTATTATTTTGCTGAGCAACATTTTGTCGAAAACCTGTGGCAGGAGCTGGATACCACCCCCGGCAACCGCCATCCGTTAACCTATATTATGGAAGCCGCTGATGACATTTCCTACTGCCTGGCCGACCTGGAAGACGCGGTAGAAAAAGGCTTGTTCAGCCTGGCTGAATTAGCAACCCAGCTTAACCTTGCTTATTCCCGGCTTGAACCACAAGGCAGGCTGATTGCCACTCATAGTGGTGGCAGTGAGAGCTTTTCGGCGCTGGTAAAAGCGGCTCTGGAGAAAGCCGCCGCCGAACCGATTAACAAAAGCTCTGAGTTTTTTATTAAGCTTCGGGTCGGGATGATCCACCCGCTGGTGCGTCATGGCGCAGAGCAGTTTATTGCCAATATTGAACCGGTTTATCATGGCAGCTTAAACCGGGCATTACTGGAAGATGGCAGTCAGTATCATGCCATTACCAGCACCTTTAAGCAGGTCGCCCGCCAGTTTGTGTTTAACCAACCCGAAGTGGAAACTCTGGAACTGCAGGGACAGCGCATTATTGCCGGCTTGCTGCAAAGCTACCAGCCGTTACTGCTGTTAACGGCTGCTGATTTTAGCGCCGTGCTGGCGGATCAGGGCTACCAGTTTGGCCGAGAACAACGGCTGGCACACCGCCTGCCCAAAAAACATGTTGCGGCTTATCAGCTGGCGGTTGCGGCTATCGGCACCGAGCACAAGGCCCTGGAGCTTTATTATCGCTGCCGGTTACTACAGGACTTTGTCAGCGGCATGACAGACCACTTCGCGTTTGACGAATATCAAACGCTGGTGCAGTGCACAAATTAATTGCCCGCTATGCTGATAAACAGTTAAGGCAATTGTAACTGGGCGAATAACCAGTCCAGTGCTGCTTTAATTTTTTCCGGTTGCTCCAGCGCCACCAGGTGGTCACTGTTGCTTAGTGCAATATACTGGCCATTGGCCTGCTCTGCCTGCTGTTGATTCCAGTTATTACTTTCTTGCTGCCATAAGCGCAATAGTTCAGCATTTTCCGGGCTGGCATCAATTAGAGCCTGCTCAAAATCAGTATCTATTACCGATACCGGTATTGCCGTTAACATCGACAGGGCAGCGTAGGCGTCTAAATCGGCGGTATAGGCGGCAATCTCCCGCGCCCGGCTCTGCTGGTGACTAATCAGCAGACGTTGCTGGCTTATCAGATCAAAATATTGCCAGTCCATCAGCGGGTTGTTGCCCACCAGCTGTTCCACATGACTGCGTTCGGCCTGCAGTTTTTCGATCGTCCGGTCGTTCCAGGCACCACTGGCCAGATGCGGAATTAATGCCTCAAGGTTGGCCAGGTACCAGTCGGCTGGATAGCCCTGGTAAACGCTCAAGGCATTGGAGGCAGTCACGTCCGGGTCCAGTAGCAGCATCGCTTTGATATCAATAACCTGATGGTGCTTTTCATAGAAAAAACGCGCGCTGATACTGGCGCTGGCCATCGCTACAACGACAACTTGCTGCTCATCTAGTGCTTGCAATACTGCGGCTAAATCATTGGCAAAACGCCGGTACGACACGTCCTCTGCAACATCACTGAAGCCATTGCCCAGCCTGTCGATACTGTACACCCGATATTTTTCTGCCAGTACGGGTTGCAATAAGCTAAACCAGGCACTGTCACTGTGGTAGTTTTCGTTGGGCCCGGCTAGCAGCACTACCGCCGGGCCGGCGTGTTGCTTACCCATTAGCCTTACATGAAAACGCTTATCGTCAACTTGCACCAGCTTAGAGGCTGCAGGCAGGCGCGGCGTATCCAGTTGCTGAAAAAATGTCAGAATTTCAGCCGACGTATCAAACGAATTGAACCGCCACTGATGCTGGCCCTGCTTAATACTAAATAGTTCGGCTTTTTGAAGACCATTACTAAAACTTAATATTTCGACCTGATCATTTGTTGTAGTCTGCTTTTGCGCCACCGGTAAACTGCTGTTTAATGTCGCAAAGCGGGTTATCGCCTGAGTTGCCGATACCAGGCCGAAGTTAGAATGGGTGTAACCATTGTACGGTAGCACATTGTCGTCTTTGCCCATTACCATCATGATCGACACCGGTTGCGCAGGCGCACAGCTTTGCCACAACTGATCTGACATTGGTGCTGCAACCACCGCAAAAGCTTTAAAACTGCTACTGCGATTACACGCTAAATTCTGGGTAAACAGGCCGCCCTGTGAAAAGCCAACAGCATAAACTTCACCCGTCTCAATGTGGTGTTTTGCGCTGACATCGGCAATAAGCGCATCAACAAAGCCGAGATCGTCAATACCCAGCCGATGGGCAATATTGCAATTACAGCCTTCATTCCACTCAGTGGTGCCCGCTTGCGGATAAGCGACAATATAATCATCACTATAGCGAGTGAAGTTAGCCGTATTTTGCATATCGGCACTGAAGCCGCCTGAGCCATGAAATGCCAGCAACAATTTATATTGTTGTTGCGGTTGATAACCAGCAGGGAGTTCCAAAAAATAACTGCGATCGCCTAACTTAATTTGGTTGCTTTCTTGTTGCGCAGGATCACCGCTACCGCAGCCGGCTATCAGCAGTGCTGCCCATAATAGTAAAAATCTTCGTTGTAATTTCATATTACTTTCCTGTTAACATAACGTCTTCAGTCAAGCTAATACCAGGCCGCAAATATAGCGATAATGGCCAGATGATTAATTTATGATGAAAAGCTTACTTATTTTTTAATCAATTTAAACAAGGAGTTGCAGCGGACGATGGACAACAGGCACTGGCAGCTGGGCCAGCTTATATTTGACCCACAACGCCGTATCCTGCAACTAAACGGGCAACATTGTGCGTTAGAGCCCCGACAGGCAGCACTTTTGTTGTTTCTGGCCCAACGTGCCGGCGAGCCGGTTAGTCGCGAACAGCTGATAGAAGAGATATGGCAAGGACGAGTGGTTAGCGAAGGCGCCATTAACCGTGCGGTAAGTTTATTGCGAAAAGCCTGCGCCAGCCTGGATCCCGCGACGGATTACATAGCGACAATTCCTAAATTGGGCTATTGCCTGCTGGCAGACGCAAGCCTGATAAGCACAACACCAGCACGGGACAGTCAACCCAGCACCCAGCATGCTACATCGCCCGCGGCAGAACACCATTTGCAGCAAATCGCCGCAAAAAAAAAGCGCCATGTTGAACCCGTCGCCGCTAAAAGCCGCATAATGATATGGCCCTTTATTATCCTGTTGCCGCTGATTTTGACGGTGGGCTGGGCCTGGTTACAATTTTCCCCTGACGCCGGTAAGGAGCAAAAAAACGTTCTGATCCCAATCCCGGTCACCAGCTTCGACGGTGCAGAGTTTAATATCAGTAGCAGTAACGATGGCCAGCTGCTATATCATCGCCGCGATAGTGCCGGTAAAATTCAGTTGTGGCTTGGGCATGGTCAACAGGACGAATTACTTACCACTTCGCCTGCGCATGCCAGTAATGGGAGCATCAGCCCCGATGGTTACCAGGTAGTTTACCGCAGGCTAGACGGTAATCAATGCCAGATAATATTATTAACACTGCAACCGGAACCGTCTGAGCGGGTGTTGTTTGATTGCCCTGCAGACAGCGCATTTCAGGCTAGCTGGGGCCCAGACAGCGAGTACTTTTATTACCGGGTCCGTCAGGACAAAACTCAGCCTTATCTGGTTTATCGATACCAGATTGCCACGACAAACCAGCAACAGCTAACCCTGGCCGATCCCGCCAGTTTTAACGGCGCCATCGCCCTGACCCTAAGCGCAGATGGTAAACAACTGGCTATTGCCAATTATCTTACCCCCGATAACAGCCAGCTAAAGCTATATAAACTCATCACGGGTCAGCCACCGCAATTGCAGCAAACTACAGACCTTAATATTGGTGTTGTCGATTTAACCTGGCCGGCTAACCGGCCGTTACTGCTGGCCAGTAGCAATCAGGTGTACCAGCTGGCTGAAGATCTTAGCTTACAGCACTACTTTTACTCGCAGCAGCTTATTAACTCGATCAGCAGTAACCAACAGCAGCTGCTTTTTGCCAGCCAGCAGCAACAAGCCGATATCTGGCGCCAGCCGCTGAAAAAAGGGGCTGATAGTTCTGCAACCGCCGATAGTGCAATCCCCCTGATTGCCAGTTCAAGGCTCGACATACTGCCCCGGGTTAATCAATTAGATAGCGAACTGTTGTTTTTAACTACTCGCCAGGGAGTCCACCAAATCTGGCGTAAACCCCTCAATGGTCCGGAGCAGATGTTGTCAGCTGTGCCGGCACCGGCCGGTTTTATCCGGCTTAGCTGGTCTTTTGATCAACGCAGTGTGTATTTCAGCCAACAAGGGGCGGTGTATCAACTGGAGCTGGATAATGCTCAGTTAACTCAGTTATTTTCTGCCGAACATCAGGCCTTCGTCATTAACCCCGGCCCGGATAATAACAGCCTGATCTACAGCAGTAATAAAACGGGTGACTGGCAACTATGGCGCTATTTTCTAAACGGCAAACATCACCTTCAACTCACTACGCAGGGTGGCTATAGCGGTTTTATAACGGGTGATACCCTGTATTACAGCAAATTTCATCAGGATGGCTTATGGCAACTCGATATCGGTGCAAACGGCGCCGGTAATGAAGAAAAACTGCTACTGGCCGATTTTGATAAAGTTAACTGGCTTAACTGGCAGTTGCAGGACCAAAGCGTGGTGTACTACCAGCCTGGTGCAGGCATCTACCACCAGGCACTGGCTAGTGATGCCACACCTGAGTTACTGCTGGCCTACAGCCCTGAGCTGGTACATCACTATAGTGTCAGTAATCAGGCAATTTACTATGTAAAACGTCAGCCGCCACAGGGTGATATCTATCAGTTACCTTTGCCATCACACTCACCATAATTGCTTCAGACCATTCTGAAGTAGCCCTGTACTTTGCGGTTTTAAGGGTTAGCTTCTATGCTTGCTGTTGATTTACGTTGTCTTGTTTACACGGTCATGGAGGATACTTATGCACGCTTATAGCACCAAGCCAAATTACTTTGCCAAGCTAAAGTATTTCACTGCCAGCAGTACGCTGTTCAGTGCACTGCTAGGGTTTAGCCTGCCCGCCAGTGCTGAAAAGCTGAAACTGGATGTTGAACCGGGCTTATGGCAACACAGCTTTACTATACAAACAGCCAGCGGTGAGCTGGAGCGGGCAATGCAACAACTGGAGCAGCAACTGGCCAACATGCCAGCAGCACAGCGCCAGATGATGGAGAAAATGATGGCAAACCAGGGTATGTCTTTTGATCTTAAAGGCAGCTCGATGCAGGTTTGTCTGACCCAGCAGCAGATTGATCGCGGCCAGCTGCCGCAACAGGATGGCTGTCAGCAGCAACTTAACCAAACCGGAGATAGCAGCTATCGTTTCTCTTTTAGCTGCGACACCAATCCACCGACCAGTGGTGAAGGCGAAATGACATTCAGCAGCCGAAAGGCATATAACGGCAGTGCCAGATTTACCACCAACGTTAATGGCAAAGCGGAACAGATGACCATGCAGCAAAGCGGCAAATGGCTTAAAGCGGAGTGCAGCTAGCCACAGCGGGTTTAACTTTAAGGTTAAACCCGGCTACAGCTAGAACGTGTTACGTTTAATCCGTTTTAAAGCGGCTAACCTGGCCACTTAAACCAGTCGCTACCTGCTGCAATGCGTCGACGGCGCCACGATTTTGCTTCATTGCAATGGTCGTTTCACGCGACATCGTCGCAATTTGCTCTATGTGCCTGGCAAGCTCAGATACCGCTGCCGATTGCTCGTTGGTCGATCGGGACACATCGCGCACATTATGCAGCGAATCTTCCGCCTGTAGGCGAATTTGCTCGAGCATGGTCGCCGCTTGCTTGGCTAGCGCCAACCCTTGCGCGACCCGCGGGGCTGAGGTTTCCATTCCTTGCACCGCTTGCTGAGTTTCATCCTGTACTAACTGGATCATACCGGCAATTTCAGTGGTGGCCTTGCTGGTTCGTTCAGCCAGTTGCCTTACTTCATCTGCTACCACCGCAAAACCGCGGCCTGATTCACCAGCACGGGCGGCTTCTATCGCGGCATTTAATGCCAGCAAGTTGGTTTGTTCAGCAATGCTGCGAATAACTCCGGCAATCCCGGCAATATCTTTAGAGCGTTGCTGCAAGCTGCCAATCTGACTGGCAGACTGTTGCACGGTTTCCGCTACGACACCGATTTCGGTCGCGGCATCTTTCACCAGTTTGGCGCCCTGTGCTGATAACTCTGCTGTTTTCTCTGAATTCTGCTCGGTCAACTGCACGGTGTTAGCCACTTCTTTCAGACTAACGGTCATCTCTTCAATGCTGGCAGCAGAGGCCGTCGATGACGTCGCTTGCAACTCAGAGGCCTGCAACGCTTCTTTGGACGCCACATCCAGCTCACCCGCCTGCGTAGATACAGTATTCGCTGCGTTTATCACCTCTTTTAAGGTCTGGCGCAACTGTTGTTGCATCATCGCGACTGCCGCTAACATACTGTTCGGCTGGCTGTCTTTAATTTGGGTTGTCAGGTCGCCACCGGCAATCTGACTGACAATATCAGCCGCCAATCCCGGCTCACCACCCAGTGCGTCGCGTAAATAACGGCTAATGTACCAGGCTGTCAGACTGCCAATAAAAATAGCCAGTAACGTTAACAAAACCATTGAAATAGCGAATGTTTCCGCCACATCCAGAGTATAGGCTGTTGCCTGCTGGTTTTTTTGTTCCTGATAATCGATAAAGGCATTAATACTGGCTAACCAGTCCACAAAGGCCGGGCTCATTTGCTGCAATAACAACTGCTGGGCCGCAGCTTGCTGGCCTTGCTGGCGCAGCCGGATAACCTCGGCTGCCAGCGGCTGAGCGCGCTGCTCTACCTGATGAATGGTATCCAGTAAGCGCCGCTCAGCAGCACTGATGTCATTCGTCGCCTGAAACAGCTGGTCCATGGGCTGGCGGGACTTCAGATAAAACGCTTCCAGTTGCTCAATGCTCATCAGAACTGGTGCAAGGTCTGTAATGTTAGGAACCAGAGTAACATCGCGCAGGGCAATCGCCCGGTCGTGCACACTGCCCCGGAAATTAATGGCATAACGCTGCTTTACAGAGTTCACTTCAGTAATTTCGGTCAGGGTGTGGTTTATCTGGCTTACCCGCTGCACGCCAAACAAGGTCAGCCCCACCATCAGCAACAACACCACCCCAAAACCTAAACCTAGCCGCATTGCGACTGTCATTGCTTGTTTATTCTGCATATTCTCACCCCAGTGCTGCATGCGACTGTACAACATGTAAACGTTTTTCATGCTAAATTAGGCGTGCAGTATACGCATGTGTTGTTAACAAATACCAATGAATTAAACGAACGTTCGATTCGCATTTTTTGGTGTATTCACTTTATGTTTTCGCAAACTTGTTTAACAATAATAAGCTTCGTGCGCTGCCATACCGCATCTGTTAACTGCATCCGGGAATTATTATGTCTTTACAACACACGCCACTGGCACATTATCTGGCTAATACCAGCCGCCTTATTTTTGGTTGTATGAATTTGGGTGGTGGCTGGAATAACAATGCCATAAGCGTTGATGATATTAAACAAACTCATGCGGTAATTGATGCCGCGCTGGATGCCGGCATTTGTATCTTTGATCATGCCGATATTTATACCTTTGGTAAGGCTGAGCAGGTATTTGGTAAGGTATTGGCAGAGCGTCCCGCGTTGCGCCAGCAAATTTCGTTGCAATCTAAGTGCGGCATTCGCTTTGCTGATGAACGCCAGGTGCAGCGTTACGATTTCTCAGCCAACTGGATAACCTCGTCGGTCGATAACATTTTACGCCGGCTGCAGATTGAGCAGCTGGATATCTTGTTATTGCACCGGCCCGACCCGTTAATGCAACCGGAAGAAGTGGCCGCAACCTTTGCCAGCCTGCGCGAAGCCGGCAAGGTAAAACATTTCGGGGTCTCAAATATGCAACAACATCAGATCGGTTTGCTGCAAGACACGTTAATTGAGCCGTTAGTGGTAAACCAGCTGGAACTTAGTTTAAGTCATCTGGCCTGGCTGGATGAAGGCACTACCGCAGGCTGCAGCGGTCAGCCGCCGGTTAACTTCAGCGCGGGGACTATTGAATACTGTCGCCGTCAGCATATTCAACTTCAAGCCTGGGGCAGTTTAAGTCAGGGATTGTTTAGCGGTAAAAATGTCAGCAACCAGCCGGAGTATATTCAGCATACGGCTAAACTGGTGCAACAGCTAGCGGCAGAGTATCAGGCAAGTGAGGAGGCAATAGTATTGGCCTGGTTAATGCGCCATCCGGCAAATATACAACCAATAATTGGCACCACTAACCCCAAGCGAATTGCGGCCTGTACTCAGGCAACAAGCGTGCAGCTTAGCCGCGAGCATTGGTATACCCTTTATGTTACCGCCCGCGGTGCGCCCTTACCCTAGTTGTTATACGCGAGAGTTTTTATAAGCAAAAGTCGATACAAGCAAGAGTAACCACAAGCAAGCTTAGTCAGCAGCAGCCTCGGCCACCGAATCACGGGGAATAAGATGCGGATTAAATAGTTGCTGCACCTCAATTCGGCTTTGCTGATATACCTGTTTCATTACCCAGCGCGCCGCCATCTGACCCATGGCGCTTACCGGATAGTCTATAGTCGTTAATTTAGGATAGGTGTAGTAGGCAAAATTAACGTTATCAAACCCGATTACCGAGAAATCTACCGGTACATCATACCCCAGCTCTCTGGCAGCCGTCAGCGCACCGGATGCCATTTCATCGTTAGCACACACCAGCGCACTAAATGGCCGGCCGCTGGCCAGTAGCGCCTGCAAGCCTTTGCTGCCGCCGGTTTCCCGAAAGTCACCTTCAAAAAACAGGGCGTCATCCGCGGTTAACTGATACTCGCTCAATGCCCGTTGATGACCATGAAAGCGATCACGGGCATCCGTTTTCCACATTGGACCGGCAATATAGCCAATATGGCGATGCCCCTGCTGCAATAAATGAAGGGTAGCTAAATAACCACCCAGTTCGTTATCCAGACTGATACAGCGATCGGCCAACGCTGGAATATGCCGGTTTAATAATACAAATGGGATGTTATGTTTGTTAAGGTCAATGAGGTACTTATCGCTAACCGCCTCAACGTGCAAAATAAGTGCGTCACAATTACGGCTGCGCAAAAACTCTATGCCATCCTCTTCAGTGGCACGTTCACTGTGTCCGGCAGCAATAATGACATGCTTACCCGCAGCGCGAAATTCCGCTTCAATACCGGTTAGCATCTCGCCATAAAAAGGACCATGCAGTTCTGAAACCAGAATACCGATGCTGTTAGAGCGACTGGAGGCAAGTGACTGCGCAATTGAGTTAGGCCGGTA